>NZ_JAUETE010000013.1:0-236793 GCF_032484535.1 Bradyrhizobium sp. SZCCHNS3016 | reverse complement strand
CCCTCTTGCTGCCACAGGTCATCCTCGAAATGCCTGTCACAGAAATTATCGTGTCTCACTTAAGGGGTGCAGTCCAGTGCACTAATTAGCTGGGTGAAAGCGACGGCTAATATTGTGCACTGTCACCGTAATTCGGCTTCGCCGGCATTTGTCGGTCGGCATATCCCTGCATCGATGTCGTGATGCAGCCCGACAAGGAAATGGCAGCCAATGGAATCGCGACGACTGTTCTTGCCCAATTCATCGAAGCGCCCCGGGAATAAATCAAAAATCTGCAACGCTCGATTGTGCCTTGGATTGGCCGAGCAAGCCAATCGGCATGTGGACAACCTTACGCCGTCGTCATCCCAAAAAAACGCATCACGGTGGCGGTGCACAAAAATGGAGCTATGCAGCGCCGTTCCGATGCACAACTCCTGCCGCCGATGGTGGCTTGATCATCAGGCCTTGCCCTGTGGGAAGCGCGAGAATAGCGACGCCATGCTGAGAGGCCCAAGCGTCGAATGCACGCTTCTGGACCTCGTAGCGAACGAAACCATAATCGTCGAGCAGAACCGGGGCGCCCGGCTGGAGCTTGCTCCAGAAGTGGTCGATGGCCGCGATCTCGGGCGTGACATTGTTCATGTCGATCGACAGATATGCGACGGCATTGATGTCGACGGTCGACAGGCTCGATGGGACACTGCCACGAATGATTTCGACGTTCTTGTATTCGGAGAAGTTGCGAACGGCATCCTCATAGATGTCGGTCTTGTACATCTCTCTGAAGTAGCCGAGGTTGCCGCTTGCGACCTCCTCATCGGTGACGAGGCGCTCGTCGACACCGGTAAACGTATCAAACAAAAAAAATCGACGTTGGAGGTTGTTCCAGTCGAGATAGTGCATGATTGAAGAGCTGAGCATGCCGCGACATACGCCGCATTCGACGAAATCGCCGCCAAGGCTGACGCCGATGCTGGCGCACCAGAGCGCAACATGCGTCCGCCAGAAATAGCGAGGCTCATAGCCCTCGGCGGCGGCGCCACGTTCGTAGGCGGCGACGAAGCGGGGATCCCGCATGAAGTCATGGTTGTGCACGATCGCGGGATCGGTTCGCAATCCCGCGTAGTCGTATACGGGTGTGTAGAGCCGGGGGCTGGCAACGTCCGGAGTCGAGGGCTCGCTCGAGTTGGTGCCGTCGTTCGCTCCGGCCAGTTGCAGCTTGAGCTTGATGAGCTCGGTCGACATCTCACGAAGCGCCAAACTCTCGCGCTGCAGGTTCTGGAGATAGCTGGCCGATACCGTCTCCGTCGGTTCGCCGGCTTGCGAATCCGTTCGGACTTGATCCTCACCTTCGTTGCCGAATCGCGCGGGATCGAGTTCGACGGCGTCGTTCGGTCCTGCCTCGTTGTCCTGCTCGCTTGCATGTCCATTGCGGGCCGACGAGACCAGCTGATGGAGCGTCGATTGGCGAATGAGTTGGAAGCCGACGCCGTTGAGCAGCCGGTTGATCACGGCGCCATAGCTTGCAGACATGCTGGCTCCACTGGCGCGAACGCCTTGCCAAAAAAGGCATTACCGGAACTTGATAAAAATGATTCGCGATACCTTTGGTTGTCGACCATAGCACCCTGGTCGCGCAGACTGCAATTCCTACAGACGCGAGGTGCCGACATGATCGAGCTGACGGGCGAGAGCGGACGCGCGGCGCGTCTGACCGCGTGATCGGGCAGCTTCTTCGTTACATCGCCTGGATGGAAGAGAACATGGAGACGTCCCGCCAGGTTCGCACGAGCATCGTAGCCAAGAAAATGACTGAGGATCTAACGCCGCGTGAGGATCGAGGGCGTTCGACTCATCGACTATGAAATCGAGTTCCGATCGAGACCCATTCAGGCCGCCGCTTACGGGCGATCTAGGCCACGCATCGTCTTACCGATGTTCCGACGTGGTCAAGGGAGAGGCGTCTGCCAGGCTGACTATTCGATCGTTCGAGATCTTGGTGAGCGCGCCGGGACTCGAACCCGGGACCCCATGATTAAAAGTCACGTGCTCTACCGGCTGAGCTACGCGCTCGCTTCCAAGAAGCGGTGCGACGGCAGGGCCGTCACTGTCCGGATCGTCGGCAGGTACCCATCGGAACGCTTTAGGCGTGGCCGTGGTTCACTGCGGCATGAGATCGGGGCGGCAAAAAAACCCGACCTTGGGCCGCATGCTGTCGTGGGCGCTGTGTAGGGGGTGGGTCCGTTCCGGTCAATAGGGCGGGCGGGGGAAACCACGGGAGATCGACGATCGTTTCGGGGGCGGCGATGACGGTGCCGTAGCCCGCCATGAGCCGCCGTCATGAGCCGCCGTCGGCGCTCGAGAGAGCGACCGCGGAGGCGACATGCGGGGTCTCACGGGCCGTCGCGATGACCCCCCGGATGTCGCTGCCGCCTGCGCCCTTCGGGCCCTTGCGTCCGCTCATCCGGGCTACGCGGCGCAGGCTTCCGCAGGCCTCGCTCGGCGCTACGCCTTATCCGCCGCCTTCGTTGCCGCCGCGCTCAGCGGCGCCGGTTGCATCCCAGGCCCCGCCAGCTCGGGCACCCAGACCGGGCGCAGGCCGATCAGCTCGGCGGTGCGGACGGTGGCGTGGCGCCAGAACTCGAAGGAGTTGATGCGGGACATCTCCAGCAGCGCGATGGCGACCGCTGAGAGGAACGGCAGGCTCTCCAGGATCAGGACGGCGGCGAAGATGTAGAGCTCGGTGATGGCAAGCGTGTTGGTCACGATCAGGATGGTGGCGCCGATCAGGAGCAGGGCGCCGATCACCGCCTCCCAGAACGCCTGGAACTCGATCGACATCCGCGACAGGCCGCCCTTGGACGTGCGGGCGAACGCCAGGTGCTCGGTGATCAGGCCCTGCGCCACGGCGCGGCTGACCGTCCACTGCACGCTCATCGCCGCGACCATCGCGCCCAGCATCTGCCACGGCTTCACCGCCACCCGCAGCCGGTAGAGGATCAGGAAGTGGGCAAGCGAGACCACGAAGGCGGCGAGGATCGGGATGGTCAGGATCTTGTCGGGAATGGCGATGCCGGCGAAGGCCACGATCGGCGTCCAGATCAGGTTGAGGATCGCGACCACGACGCCGAGGCTCTCGGCACCGAGCCAGTTGAGCCAGCCGAGCGAGAACTCGCGCTTCTGGTCCGAGGTCAGCCGGCTGTGGCCGGGCAGGAAGCGGCGCCAGTGCTTCTTGACGATCTGGAAGCCGCCATAGGCCCAGCGATGGCGCTGCTTCTTGAACGCCTCGTAGGTGTCGGGCAGGAGGCCCTGGCCGTAGCGGGTGTTGGTGTAGTGGGTCTGCCAGCCGAGCTCCTGGATCGCGAGGCCGAGATCGGTGTCCTCGCAGATCGTGTCGCTCGACCAGCCGCCGGCCATGTCCATCGCGGCGCGCCGGATCAGGCACATCGTGCCGTGCACGATGATCGCGTTCTCCTCGTTGCGCTGGACCATGCCGATGTCGAAGAACCCGGCATATTCGCCATTCATGATGTAGTGCATCAGCGACAGATCCTCGTCGCGATGCTCCTGCGGCGCCTGCACCAGGCCGACGGCGGGGTCGGCGAAGGCGGGCACGAGGTCGGAGAGCCAGTCCGGCGTCACGACGTAGTCGGCGTCGATGATGCCGATGATCTCGGCGTCGACGGCGGTGCGCTCCATCGCGATGCGCAGCGCGCCGGCCTTGAAGCCCTTGACCTTCTCGGCGTTGATGAACTTGAAGCGCTCGCCGAGCATGCGGCAGTGATCCTGGATCGGCTGCCAGAACGCCGGGTCGGGCGTGTTGTTGATGATGCAGACGACCTCGTAGTTCGGGTAGTCGAGCCGCGCCAGCGCATCCAGCGTCTGCTTCATCATGTCGACCGGCTCGAAATAGGCCGGCACGTGGATCGAGACCTTCGGGTAATAGCCCTCCGGCATGGCGGCGCGGTCGCGCGCGGCCTTGTCGCGGGTCAGCAGACGGCGCGGCTCGCGGCCGAAGGCGATCGCGGCGATCTCCTCGATGCGGGCCATCGCAATGAGGATCAAAGGAACCAAGAGGATCAGGCCGAGGGTCAGTGCGAAGGTCGAGCCCCAGACGAAATAATGCACGTTCCAATAGGCGAAGACGTTGGAGACCCAGGCACCGACGCCATGTGCCGTGATGGCGAGCATCATGGCCTGCAGCACGGTCGGTTGGCGCAGCCGCACGATCGGCAGCGACAGCAGCACGCCGACCAGCAGCGCGATGGCCGCGAGCTGCCAATAGTCGGGATTCACGATCGGGCCGGTCCAGGCGAATTTCGCCTCGCGCGCGGCATTGAGGACGCCCCAGTAGGGGCCGACGCCGCCTTCGAAATATTTCCAGGGCTGATCGATCGCCTCGACGATGTTGTATTCCATGCCGATCGAGGCGGCCTGGGCGAGAAAGTTGCGCAGCACCTTCGCCTGCCGGAGTGGGCCCGGCACGGCGGGCCCGCGGTTGTCGCCGCTGCGGCTGTAGCCCTGGCTCGGCCAGCCGAACTCGGCGATCATGATGCGCTTGCCGGGGAACTGCTTCTTCAGGAGCTGATAGCGATCCACCGCCTGATCGACGGCCTGGTCGTCGGTGAAGAATTCCCAATAGGGCAGCACGTGCGCGGCGATGAAGTCGACATTGGCCGCGAGCTCGGGGTTGTCGCGCCAGCTGTTCCAGACGTCGCCGGTGGTGACGGGCACGTTGACCGACTTCTTCACGCGCTTGATCTTCTCGATCAGCTCATCGACCTTCTGGGTCGCCGTGAGGATGGTCTCGTTGCCGACCACGATGCCGATGACGTTGCTGTTGCGGCGGGCGAGGGTGATGGCCGACTGGATCTCGCGCTCGTTGCGGTCCGGATCCTTGTCGATCCAGGCGCCGAGCATCACCTTCAGTCCGGCCTCCGCGGCCAGCGGCGGCACGATCTCGAGGCCGCCGGTAGAAGAGTAAAGCCGGATGGCCCGCGTCATCGTGGCGAGCTTCTTCATGTCGGCGCGGATACGTTCCGGTGAGGCCACGGTGTTGGCGCCGGGGGCCCCGGTTCCTTCATGCGGATCGTAGGAAACGCTCTGCAGCAGGCCGGTGAAATTGGGGGCCTCCTGCTTGTCCTGCAGCAGTCCCCAGAGGGCGGCGTGCACAGCGGTGACGAGGAGCAGGACGGCGACGACGGCACGCATTGGAGGGGCAACCATTCCTAGGATCAAGTCAGCGGCGAAGCGGAGCGGTCGATCGCCGTTCCATCTCGGGTATGCGATGCTACCGGGAGCACGTTCACGCGTGACGTTCGACGATGAACGACGAAGGCGGTCATTCTCACGCCGTCACAGCCGAAGGCCGCGACATCATATGCCATCCCAACAGAGCCCAATCATGCTGAACGGTGCCTGAACCGGGGCGAGGCTCAAGCGCGCGTCGACGATCGTATCCTGCCACGTGATCGGAGCGCTGTCATGCGCACGCCACGCATGGGGGGCGGTCGCCGGGATCGTGCGTCCTGCCTGCCTCAGGCGCCGGTCACTTCGCCGGAGGCTGCGCGGGCGAGGGCGAAGCCTGGGGGGCGGGCTGCTGCGTCGGCGCTGGAGACGCCTGCGCGGCCGGCGTCGCTGCCGGGCTCGAGGCCGGGCCCGGCGCAGGCGCCGCAGCCACCTGCGGCTTCGCGTCCGGATTGATCCAGCAGGTATGGACGTGGTTGTTCAGCGAGTTCGGCACCTTCGGATCGATCTGCGGGATGAATCGCGTCAGGCAGCGGAAGGCGGCCTGAACGTGGCCGCCGGGGCAGCCGAACCGGTCATAGAGATCGAGGTGGCGGAAGGCGGTATCGAGGTCGTCGTTGTACATCAGCTGGACGACGCGGCGGCCGAGCCAGACGCATTCGGGATTGCCGGCCGGGCCGCCACTGAGCGCCTGGGACGCTTCGGTGAATTCGTCGGCCTTGCGCTGGTTGTCCCTCGACACGTCG
Organism: Bradyrhizobium sp. SZCCHNS3016; assembly: GCF_032484535.1. Lineage (NCBI taxonomy): Bacteria > Pseudomonadati > Pseudomonadota > Alphaproteobacteria > Hyphomicrobiales > Nitrobacteraceae > Bradyrhizobium > Bradyrhizobium sp. SZCCHNS3016. Next base: position 230,818 of record NZ_JAUETE010000013.1, on the reverse strand, counting down.
GCCGGATTGGCCGCCTGCGGCTTTTGGTCCTGGGGATGGTCGCTGCCGCTCTGGGCGCGCGCGCCGGGCGCGCCGATGAGGAGCACGAGGCCCAGAGCCGCGGACAGGCGCGAAACCGAAAACTTGGACTTGAGCACGCGTCGACCCATAAATTCCCCGATTGTTGCCTTCGTGCCGTCCCCTGACGGACGCAGTGGTGATGCCGATCAAATCGGCCCCGATTGCGGCGGGAGATTGATTCCGACTGTCGCGGAGCGTTCCTGACGGGCGCTTGCGCAGGGCCGAGAAACCTGGTTGCGACGGCCGGGGTCAACCGGGATTCCCAATGACCGGAATCTCGGATTTTGTCCAGCAACGTACCAACTTTCTCGCGTCATCGTAAAAGGGTAATTTGGAGCGGGTACGCCAAGAGTGCCGGAGGGCTCGGCCGATCGCCTACTTGGCAGATCGCCGCCGACCGGGTAATCGACACCACCCTGCCTGGAGACACGGAACTGAAATCCCTTCCTACGCCCTTGGCGCTTCTGCTCATATCCTTGGGTGTCATCGCCGCGGCGTGGTGGTGGCTGGCCAAGCCGATCACGCTCGCGCGCGCGCCGATCGAGCTCGATTCGAAGCTGCAGTGCGTGTCCTATGCGCCGTTCCGCGGCCAGCAGAGCCCGCTGGATCCGACCACCCATATCGACGCCGAGCAGATCGAGCAGGACCTGGTGCAGCTCGCCAAGATCTCCGAATGCGTGCGCACCTATTCGATCGAGAACGGCCTCGACCAGGTGCCGGGAATCGCATCCCGGGTCGGCATCAAGGTGATCCAGGGCATCTGGCTCGGCTCCAACAAGCTGAAGAACCAGCAGCAGATCGCGATCGCGGTCGACCTGATCAAGCGCTATCCGAAGGTGATCACGGCGGCCGTGGTCGGCAACGAGGTGTTGCTGCGCGGTGAGATGACGACCGCCGATCTCGCTGCGACCATCCGCAGCGTCAAGGCGCAGGTCCAGGTCCCCGTGACCTATGCCGACGTCTGGGAGTTCTGGCTGCGCAATCGCGAGCTCTACGACATCGTCGACTTCGTCACGGTTCATATCCTTCCGTATTGGGAGGACATGCCGGTGCGCGCGAAATTCGCCGCCTCCCATGTCGACGCCATCCGCCAGCAGGTCGGCGTCGCCTTTCCGGGCAAGGAGATTCTGATCGGCGAGACCGGCTGGCCGAGCGAGGGGCGGATGCGCGAGGGTGCGCTGCCGTCGCGCGCCAACCAGGCGCGGGTGGTGTCGGAGATCCTCAGCCTCGCCAAGCGCGAGAACTTCCGCGTCAACCTGATCGAGGCCTATGACCAGCCGTGGAAGCGCAAGCTCGAAGGCACGGTCGGCGGCTATTGGGGCCTGATCAGCGACGACCAGCGCGCGCTGAAATATCCGCCGGGCGAGCCCGTCAGCAACTATCCGCTGTGGAAGCTGCAGATGGGCGGCGGCATGATCCTGTCGTTCGTGGTGTTCCTGGCCGGGTGGCTGACGGTGCGGCGCCGGCCCTGGCCGCCGCACGTTTCGGCCTGGATCGGGGTCGGGTTCTCCGCGACGACAGCGGGCGTGCTGTTCGGCATGGCCGCGGACAAGATGTTCTATGAGAGCCTCGGTGTCGGCGGCTGGCTGCATTGGGGGGCGCTGCTCGCTGCCGGCGTCCTAGCGCCCATCCTCAGCGCCAACGCGGCGATGGCCGGGCGGCCGTTGCCGACCTTTCTCGACCTGCTCGGACCGAATGACGGCCGCAAGCAGTTGAAGATCACCTACCTGCTGGGTCTGGTCCTGGTCGTGACGGTGCTGATCGCGGCCGAGACGGCGCTCGGCTTCGTATTCGACCCGCGCTACCGCGATTTCCCGTTCGCGAGCCTGACCATGGCGGTGGTGCCGTTCGCGATGCTGCTCGGCAATCGTCCGGCGCAGGGCGCGCGCCCGATCGCCGAGGCCAGCTTCGCCGGCCTGCTCGCGATCTCCTCGATCTACGTGATCTACAACGAGGGCCGCGACAACTGGCAGGCGATGTGGACCTGCGCGATGTATCTGCTGCTGGCGTTCACGCTGTGGCGGGCGCGGGCCGCGCAAAGCCGAGGATGAGCAGGCCGATCGCCAGCCCCGACAGCACGATGTTGTAGAGCACCATGCCGAGCCCGGCTGCGATCAGCCCGCCGGTCAACAGCACGATCGACGGCCGCATCACGTGCAGCACCGCGATCACCAGCGCAGTGGCGCCGAACACCGAGTTCTTGAACAGCGTGGTCGCGACCGCCCGGCTCTTGCAGGCCAGCGTCTGCAGGCCGGCGTCGCAGGCCAGCGCGACGCTCGACAGCTCGATCGCCAGATAGCGCAGATAGAGGGCATAGCCGACGGTGACGAAGCCGACGATCAGGAGCCATTGCACCTGATAGGGCGAGAGGCGGAACGGAATCTTTTTCATGCGCCGGACTATGCTGCGGAAAGGATCGTCGGACAAGCCGCAATGGCCGCTCGCGGACTGCTTTCACAATCCGTCCCAACCGGCTCTGGTCGCATGATGATTTGAGGCTCAGGAGCGGCGGAAGAACGACGATAGCGCCGACGGCTGCTCGGGCTTGGGCGCCTCTGCCGGCGGCGGCGCGGGCGCGGCTGCTGTGGGCGGCGGCTCCTCGCGCTTGCCGTGGCGCTGCTGCTGGGCCTGCGGCTGAAACGTGCGCCGGCGCTGCACCGGCTTCTGGGCGGCAGCCGCGGGAGCGCCCGGCTTGGCCGCCTCGGCCCCCTCCGGCTCCTCACGGACTGCGAGGCGCTGGCCGTCATAGACGGTGGTCTCGCAAGCGCGCCGGCTCTCGGCGAGCACCGCGCAGATCTTCGCCGCCGTGGCCGCGTCGCCCAATGGGCCGGCGCCGAGTCGCAGCTGCATGCCCGGACCGCTCCGGCCTTCCTTCAGGATGATGATCGGCCTGAGCGAGGCGAGGTCGGCATGGGTCTTCACGAGATCCCGCCACAGCGCCCGCAATCCTCCGAGCGAGCTGGCCGCGCCGAGATCGACTGCGAATTCGGTCTTCTGGACCGCCGTGACCGCGACGTCCGTGCTGTCATTGCCCTTGGCGGCGGCCTCTGCGGGCTCGGCCTTTGCGAGCTTGCCGGCCGGGTCCGGTGCGCCACCAGGCGGCTGGGAACCGGTCGCCGCGACGGCGGGTGCAGGCGGGGTCGGCGACAGAGCGGCGGAGACGGACGATGACGAAGCACCCGACAGCCCGGCCGACATCGGCCTGGACTGCTCCTGTTTCGTCTTGTCGGCGCTCGCGGCAGCCGCTGGGGAACCGGGCTGAGCCGGATTGATTCCGGCGGCCCCGTTGGGAATCGGCATGAACGGCGACGCGTTCGCGTAGGCCGGCAAGGGGCTGGACGCCGCGGAATTCGACGGGGCCGCCACCGGGGCCTGGGACTCAACGGCCGCGATCTGCGGCGCGGGTGCGGCTTTGCCGCCGGGAGCGAGATTGGCGGTCGCCTGGGCGCTCTGCTTGGCCAGCGCGCCGGTCACCGAGTCCAATCCCTGCTCGAGCACGGTCACGCGCGCGTACAGCCGGTCGCGATCGGTGTTGAGCGTCTCGATGGCCGCGCCGAGCTGGCGCGCCTCGCCTTGCGTCTCGCGGGCCAGCGACTGCAGCAATTGTGCCTGGCGCGACAGATCGGCCGCGGAAACACGGTCCTGCCGCCATCCCTGTGCGGCCTGATTGGTGAAAACGGCCAGGCCGACGGCGCCGACGGCGCCAGCCCCCCACCAGCCGAGCCGCCACAGCGCGCGGCGATCGAACTCGTTCTCGTCGGCAAACAGTCCGGACAGAGTCGCCCCCGTCTTCTCAGCTCCATTTGTGCCGGCGGATTTGCGGGAGTCCTTAGCCATGAACCTGCCTTAATCGAATCACGAAGCGAACATTAACAGGAAAACCACCAGGGGCTTCAGCGGGTGCGGTTTGCCCCGCGCAGAAAACGCATTATGACAGCGCGACCTATGCGCTCCCTTCATCCCAGGTGTTTCATGACCGCTCGATCCAGTCTGACCATCGTGCTTGCGGCAGGCGAGGGCACGCGGATGCGCACGAGCGTCCCCAAGGTGCTGCATCCCATCGCCGGCGAATCATTGCTCGCGCACGTCCTGGCGGCGGCGCCGCAAGGCGATGGCGCCAGCATCGCCGTGGTGGTGGGGCCAGGGCACGAAGCGGTCGAGAAGGAAGCCAGGCGCCTGCGGCCCGACGCGGATATCTTCGTTCAGCGCGAGCGGCTGGGGACGGCGCATGCGGTGCTGGCGGCGCGGCAGGCGATCGCGCGCGGCGCAGACGATCTGCTGGTCGCATTCGGCGACACGCCGCTGATCACGGCCGAGACGTTCGCGCGGCTGCGGTCAGCGCTCGCGGAAGGCGCAGCGCTCGCCGTGCTCGGCTTCCGCGCCGCCGATCCGACCGGCTATGGACGCCTTCTGCTCGACGGATCGAAGCTGGTCGCGATCCGCGAGCAGGCCGATGCAAGCGAAGCGGAGCGGGCGATCACGCTGTGCAATGCCGGGGTGATGGCGATGGACGGCCGTCGCGCGCTCGCGATCCTCGACAGGATCGGCAATGCCAACAGCAAGGGCGAGTACTATCTGGTCGATGCGGTGGCGATCGCGCGCGAGCAGGGGCTCGAGGCGGTCGTGATCGAGACCTCCGAGGACGAGGTGCGCGGCGTCAACACCAAGGCGCAGCTCGCCGAAGCCGAGGCGGTGATGCAGAACCGGCTGCGCCGCGCGGCGATGGATGCAGGCGTGACGCTGGTCGCGCCGGAGACCGTCTACCTCGCTGCGGATACCACGTTCGGCAAGGACGTGACCATCGAGCCGTTCGTCGTGATCGGCCCCGGCGTGTCGATCGGCGACGGCGCGGTGGTGCATTCGTTTTCGCACATCGTGCAGTCCAAGCTCGGCCGGAACAGCCTGCTCGGGCCGTTCGCGCGGCTGCGGCCCGGTACGTCACTCGGAGACGGCGCCAAGATCGGCAATTTCGTCGAGGCCAAGGCCGCGGTGCTGGAGGCGGGCGTGAAGGTCAATCACCTGTCCTATATCGGCGACGCCCATGTTGGGGCCAATGCCAATATCGGTGCCGGCACCATCACCTGCAACTATGACGGCTTCAACAAGCACAAGACCAATATCGGCGAGGGCGCTTTCATCGGCACCAACACCTCGCTGGTGGCGCCGATCACCATCGGCGCCCGCGCCTATATCGGCTCTGGCTCGGTGATCACGCGCGACGTGCCCGATGATGCGCTGGCGCTCGAGCGGAGCCCGCAGACGACGCGTGAGGGCGCCGCGGCGCGCTTCCGAAACGCCAAACAGCGCCACAAGAAATAAACCCTAGATAGGGAAGCGCAGCTTGGAGCTCAGTCAGCTCGTCATCGATCTGGCGGTCGAAGTGCTAAGCGCGATCGCGCGGCTGGGAACGTTCTCTGGACGCATGCTCTACGCGGCATTCGGCCTCACTCCGGCGCGAGAAATCATGCTCCTCACCGGAGTCGGTCTGTGGGCACTGTTCGGGGCGATCGCATGTTGGGCTTGGCTGCCCTGATACGGATCGCGGCGCGAAGCCTAGCCTTCGTCGTCCTGGAACTCGGCGAACATCGCACGTGTCAAACGCCACCCGCGGCGGGTGGCGTGCTTGACGGGCTCGTTGGCGCGATGTTTGATCGGCATCGGCTTGAGCTCGTTGCTCAAGGCCGGCGGCGGCCAGTGCGCCAGATGGCTCCCGGACGTCGGATGCGACAGGCTCAGCGGGCTGGTGCCTTTGGGATCAGTTGGGCGGCGGCTATAGGTCATGGCGTCCTCTCCGACGCGACAGTCTCTGCGCGAAAGCGTTGACCGGGCGTTAAGTGCGCTCCGAACCGGACCTCCGCATCAAACCGGAGTTGCATGCAGGCCCTCGGTTAGGGCTCCCACTTAACCCTGTCGCAATCCGCAATAATTATTGAATCCTGAAAGCGCGCCGTTTTCGTTAAGACAATGCCACGCTTTTGAATCTCTCTCGACGATTTGGGGACTAGCGCTGATGTGCGGAATCATCGGGATCCTGGGACGCGGGCCGGTTGCCGAGCATCTCGTCGATTCCTTGAAACGTCTCGAATATCGCGGCTACGATTCCGCGGGCGTTGCTACGCTCGAGGGCGATCATTTGGACCGGCGGCGCGCCGAGGGCAAGCTCAAGAACCTGCAGAAGCGGCTCGAGCAGCATCCGCTGAAGGGGCACGCCGGCATCGGTCACACGCGCTGGGCGACCCACGGCAAGCCGACCGAGAGCAACGCGCATCCGCATGCGACTGACAACGTTGCCGTGGTACATAACGGCATCATCGAGAATTTTCGCGAACTACGGGCCGAGCTCGAAAAGCAGGGCGCCAGGTTCGCGTCGGAAACGGACACCGAGACCGTCGTCCATCTGGTCAACTCCTATTTGCTGAAAGGCCATTCGCCGCAGCAGGCCGTGGCTGCGTCGCTGCCGCAATTGAAGGGCGCGTTCGCGCTGGCCTTCCTGTTCAAGGGGCATGGCAACCTCCTGATCGGCGCGCGCAAGGGCTCGCCGCTCGCGATGGGCTACGGCGACGGTGAAATGTTCCTCGGCTCGGATGCGATCGCGCTGGCGCCGTTCACCGACACGATCAGCTATCTCGATGACGGCGACTGGGTCGAGATCACCCGCGACTCCGGCATCATCCACGACGCCTCGGGCGCGGTGGTGAAGCGCGACGTGTTGAAATCCGGCGCGTCGTCGTTCCTGGTCGACAAGGCCAACTATCGCCACTTCATGGCCAAGGAGATCCACGAGCAGCCGGAGGTCGTCGGCCATACGCTGGCGCGCTATGTGGACATGGGCACCGAGCGCGTAGTGCTGCCGGCGCGGCTGCCGTTCGACTTCAAGGACATTCAGCGCATCTCGATCACCGCCTGCGGCACCGCGAGCTACGCCGGCTTCGTTGCCAAATACTGGTTCGAGCGCTTCGCGCGGGTGCCGGTCGAGCTCGACGTCGCCTCGGAGTTCCGCTACCGCGAGGCGCCGCTGCGCCAGGGCGATCTCGCCATCTTCATCTCGCAGTCCGGTGAGACTGCCGACACCCTGGCGGCGCTGCGCTATGCGAAGTCGCAGGGCGTGCACACGCTCTCCGTCGTCAACGTGCCGACCTCGACGATTGCGCGCGAGAGCGAGATCGTGATGCCGACGCTCGCCGGCCCGGAGATCGGCGTTGCCTCGACCAAGGCCTTCACCTGCCAGTTGATGGTGCTCGCGGCGCTCGCGATCGCGGCAGGTCGCGGCCGCGGCGAACTCTCGGAAGCCGACGAGACCAAGCTGGTGCATGGCCTGGTCGAGGTGCCTCGCCTGATCGCGGCGGCGTTGACGACCGAGCCGCAGATCGAGAAGCTCGCCCGCGAGATCGCGAAGTCGAAGGACGTGCTCTATCTCGGCCGCGGCACCTCCTATCCGCTGGCGCTGGAAGGCGCGCTGAAGCTGAAGGAGATCTCCTACATCCACGCCGAGGGTTACGCCGCCGGCGAGCTCAAGCATGGGCCGATCGCGCTGATCGACGAGACCATGCCGGTCGTCGTCATCGCGCCCCATGATCGCGTGTTCGAGAAGACGGTGTCGAACATGCAGGAGGTCGCCGCGCGCGGCGGCAAGATCATCCTGATGACCGACGCCAAGGGGGCCGAGGAGGCGACCGTGGACTCGCTGGTGACGATCATCCTGCCCGACATGGCCGCGACCTTCACGCCGATCGTCTACGCGATCCCGGTGCAGTTGCTGGCCTACCACACCGCCGTGGTGATGGGCACCGACGTCGACCAGCCGCGCAACCTCGCCAAGTCGGTCACGGTGGAATAGGCAAACGTCCGGCCCGGCGGATCGGTCGGTTCGCTTGATCACGGGGATGGGGATGGCCCTCAACACCTGGCTGCTGTTCTTCGTCACGTCCGTTGGGATCTCCCTGACGCCCGGGCCGAACGGCCTGCTCGCCTTGACGCACGGGGCGCTGCATGGCGGCCGCAGGACGCTGTTCACGATCGCGGGCGGCCTGATCGGCTTCATCCTCGTCATCGCGCTGTGCATGTTCGGCATCGGTGCGCTGGTGCAGTCGTCGATCACTTGGCTCGTGGTCCTGAAATGGGTGGGCGGGCTCTATCTCGCATGGCTCGGGGTCAAGTTGTGGCTCGCGCCGCCGGTGGGCGTCGATCTGGCCGACCAAGCCGTGACGGTCAGAGGACACGCGCTGTTCCGCCAGGGTTTCCTGACCGCGGCGACCAACCCGAAATGCCTGCTGTTCTTCAGCGCGCTGCTGCCACAGTTCATCGATCCCGATCGCAGCCTGGCGGTGCAGTTCGCCGTCGTGGCGGTCACCTATACGGTGACCGAGTTCGTCACCGAATACGCCATCGCCAGCGTGGCGGCCCAGGTTCGCCCCTGGCTCGCGCGGGTTGGGCGGCGCTTCAACCAGGTCTGCGGCGGCATCTTCGTGGCGGTCGGGCTGGCCCTGCCGCTGCGCAGCGCCTAGGGCGCCGCGTTCGGCCGTCCGCGTCGCAACTCGCCGCAACGGACCTGAAGCACCTTCCGCCTGAAATGGGTGTCCGGCTGCCGGGCCACAGGTCAGCGGCAAAGCGCGCATGTGTCGGAAAGAGGGCCTTTGCCCTTCAAAAATCTGCTAAGACCCCTAGCTGAGATTTGATCCGACCCGGAAGTTCGCATGAGTTCCCGCGACGACCTGCCGCCAGAGACCGATCCCTTGGCCGATGCTCCGGCCGAGACGCCCCACCATGGGCTGATGTTCCGGTTTCGCAACTATTTCCTGACCGGCCTCGTCGTAGCCGGACCCGTCGCCATCACGCTCTACATCACGTGGTGGTTCGTGACCTGGGTGGACGGGCTGGTCCGGCCGTTCGTGCCTCTGGTCTATCGTCCGGAAACCTATCTGCCGTTCGGCGTGCCCGGCTCCGGCCTGATCGTGGCCGTGATCGGACTGACGCTGCTCGGCTTCCTGACGGCCAACCTGATCGGCCGCACCCTGGTCGACCTCGGCGAGCGGCTGCTCGGCCGCATCCCGGCGGTGCGGGCGATCTATCGCGGCCTCAAGCAGGTGTTCGAGACGCTGTTCTCGGGCAAGGGCTCGAGCCTGCGCCGTGTCGGCCTGGTCGAGTTTCCGTCGCCGGGCATGTGGTCGATCGTCCTGATCTCGCAGCCGCCGAGCACGGAGATTGCGAGCCGGCTGCCCGGTGACGACGAGCAGATCTCGGTGTTCTTGCCGTGTGCGCCGAACCCGACCACGGGCTTCTTCTTCTATCTGCCGCGGAGCAAGATCATCGAGGTCGACATGAGCGCCGAGGACGCCGCGACGTTGATCATGTCATGCGGCGTGGTGCAGCCGGGATCCGACCAGCAGAAAAAAGTCGCGGCGCTGGCCAACATGGCCAACACCGCGCGCCTCGCCAACGCACCCGCGCAGCCATCGCCGCATCGCGAGCCGGAGCCGGCCAAGGCGGACTAGGCTGAAAGGCCGATTGATGCGCATGGCCGGCCACCCGCGGAGGAGCTAGGCCGCATCCTGCGGAACGAACACGCGCAGGCGATGCCCGTCCGGATCGAGCGCGACGAACGTCGTTCCGAAATCCATCCGCGTCGGCGCTTGCGCGATCGAGAGTCCGCGCGCCTTCCAGTCGTCGTGCAGCCTCTGGACCTCGCCGGCATCGCCGACCGCGAACGCGACCTCGGCGAAGCCTGCTGCGCCCGTCGCTGTCGGCTCGACCGTGTGCCGCGACCACAAGCCCAGCATGACCCCCTCGCGCAGCGGCAGCATGGCGAACGTCGGCGATTGTTCGATCACGGGCCGGCCGAGCAGATCCGCATAGAAGGCCGCGCTCCTCGGCGGGTTGTCGACGTAGAGGATCAGAAAATTGAAGTCGGGCATCGTCGTTTCTCCGGTGGCGGCGCCGTCTGCAGCGCTTCAGCCACACGACTAGCCGAGCCCTCTGCCAGATTCTGTCAGCAGCCTTCGTGAGCATGGTCGGTGGCGGTCCGGTCCGCCCAGCGGGCAAACGTGCGCATCGCGGCGCTTTGCACTGCATGATGATGCGGGGAAAGCACAGCCACGGATGTCGTCGTTCCTACAACCAGCGGGCGGTGGTGTTTCGAATGGTCACCATGGAAACATCGGGCAAACAAAAGTAAGGCGTTGGGGAGGCGCGTAGGATGCCTGTGAGTAGGACGACATTGTTGTACGCGGTCGCGCTGTCCGCGGCGTCCCTGCAACTGACCGCGCCGGCAGCAGCCCAGACCACCTATACGCGCATTCAGGCTTTTGGCGACAGCTACGCCGACACGGGCAATCTCTGGACCTTCACCGGCGGCGCCGGCAAGCTGCCGCTCTATCCCACCGGCCGCTTCAGCGGCGGCACGAATTTCGTCGACACGACCTCGGCGCTGCTCGGCATTCCCCAGCTCAACTACGCGATCGGCGGCGCCATGGCCGGCAACACCAACGTGGTGGCGCCCGGCATTCCCGGCTTCTTCCAGGAATGGAGCGGACTGACGGGCTTCTCCGGCAGGATCTCGTCGACCGACCTGGTCGAGATCTCGGTCGGCGGCAACGATGCGCGGGCCTATTACCGCGCCGGCGGCTCGCTCGCTGGAGCGCCGACGGCCGCGGCCGTCACGGCCCAGCAGGCCATGGCCGGCATCAACGCGCTGGTCGGGGACGGCGCGCGCAGCATCGTGTTCACGGCCGGCGATGTCAGCACCTTGCCGGAGGCCGTCGGCAACGCCAATGCCCCGGCCGGCAAGGCCTACAGCACGACCTATAACAGCCTGATGCAGCAGTCGCTCGCTGGCGTCGCGCGTTCGGGCGTACGTGTCGAGTATGTCGACACCGGACTGGTGGGGACGCTAATCCAGGCCAATCCACAGCGCTATGGCTTCACCAATGTCGGCGCCTGTCCGGTGGCGTGCATCGGCAATCCGGCGCTGCAGAGCCAGTATCTGTTCTATGTCGACGGCGTGCACCTGACCTCGCACGGCTTCGAGGTGCTGGGCCAGTACATCGTCAACCGCCTCAACGCGCCGCTGACCTTCGCGCCGCAGGGCGAGGTGGCATCGATCACGGCGATGGGGTTTGCCTCGACGCTGTTCGGCAAGCTGGATCAGTTCCGCGAGACCACCGGCTTCGCGCCGTCGACGATGAATTCCTTTGCCGCCGTGACGAAGGCGCCTTACGCCAAGTCCCCTTACACCAAGGCGCCGCCGCTGGCGCCGGTCAGCCCATGGTCGTTCTACATGCAGGGCAATGGCGGCGTCAGCGACCGCCAGGGCAGCGCCGCCTCGAATGGCTTCAATCTCGACAGCATCGGCGGCACAATTGGCGTCGAGTACCGGCTGTCGGCGAACTCCATGATCGGTACCGCCTTCGACTATTCCAATCCGAAGGCGAGGCTGTTCAACAGCGCCGGCACCACGGATGCCAACTCCTATCAGTTCGGCCTCTACGGCGCCTGGGCGAGCAGCAACCTGTTTGCCGAGGGCCTGGCGACGATCGGCCGTCAGGACTATCGCAACACGCGGCCGGGCGTGGTCGACACCATCACCTCCAATCCCGGCGGCACCACCTTCGTCGCGGCCGGCAAGGCCGGTTACCTGTTCGATGCAGGCACGGCGAAGCTCGGCCCGATCGGCGGGCTGACCTATGCCCGCGCCCGTGTCGACGGCTTCACCGAGACCGGCGATCCTGCGCTCACGCTCGCGGTCGGCTCGCAGACCGCCGAGACCCTGATCGGCAGCGTCGGCGTGCAGCTGCGCACGCCGTTCCAGGTGCAGGGCAACGTCATCAATCCGTACCTGAACCTGACGCTCGATGACGACATCATCGGCAACGGCCGCCTGATCCAGTACAGCGCGACCTCGGCGCCCGTCATCGTCAACAACTGGACGGTTCCGAACGGCACCTCGCACAACGTCTACGGCCGGGTGAGCGCCGGCGTTGTGGCGCCATTCTGGAGCAATGCGGCGCTGACGGTGAATGTGTCGCGCACGATCGGACGCACGGGGGGAGACGATTTCTTCGGCAGCGGAGGCTTGAAGATCGCGTTCTGAGGGTCTGCCGCGGCAGCCAGCGTTCTCGGGGGGCTCTGAGGGGGCGCTGACGTTGCGGCCAAGGCGAGGGCAGCCCGGAAGGGCTGCCCTTCGTTTTCGTGCCTTCAGTTTTGTCATGGGGTGGGCATAGTCTTCGAGACCATCGTTGGAATCGGAGCGTCATCATGCCTCCCAGCATTGCCGTCATCGCGCCCGGCGCCATGGGCAGCGCCATCGCGGCCCGTCTCGTGGAGCACGGCTGCAAGGTTCTGACGTCGCTCGAGGAGCGCAGCGCGGCGACGCGGGCGAGGGCGGCCGCATCCGGCATGATCGGCGCCAGCGACGCCGAGATCGCCAATGCCGACATCATCCTGTCGATCGTGCCGCCGGGCGAGGCTGTGGCGCTGGCGGAGCAACTCGCGACGGTCATCAACCGGAGTTCGAAGAAGCCCATCATCGTCGACTGCAACGCCGTCAACGTCGACACCATCCGGACCATCGAGGACATCGTGCTGTCCTCGGGCGCGCGCCTGGTCGATGCCGCCATCATCGGTCCGCCGCCGAAGCCGGGCACGAAGGGACCGGCGTTGTATGTGAGCGGCGAGGCGGCCGTTGATGTCGTCGTGCTGGGCCAACTCGGGCTCGATCTGCGCCGGATCGAAGGGCCGATCGGCGCGGCTTCGGCGCTGAAGATGTCCTATGCGGGCATCAACAAGGGCCTGACGGGGCTCGGCGCCGCGATGGTGCTGGCCGCCACCCGCGCCGGCGCCGCCGACGCGCTGCGCGACGAGCTCGCGCTCAGTCTTCCTCATGTGCAGGCGCGGCTCGCCAATGCCTTGCCGGACATGCTGCCGAAGGCCTATCGCTGGGTCGCCGAGATGCGCGAGATCGCCGGATTCTTGGGGGAAGATCATCCGGCCGCGCTGATCTACGAAGGCTTCGCCCGTCTGTTCGAGCACATCGCGACGGACGTGCAGGGCGAGGGCACCGATGCAGCGCAGCTGGTGGCGTTCGCCGAGAGCTGCAAGGTGAATAAGCCGGCGTCATAGACTCGTAGGGTGGGCAAAGGCGCACCACGCAACGCGCGGTGTGACGTGCCCACCGTTGTTCTTTACGACCATCGACATGGTGGGCACGCGCCGCCTTTGGCGTCGCTTTGCCCACCCTACAACATGTCAGCCCGCCGTCAGCAGCGGGATCGCCTCGTCGCGTTCGTAGAGATAGAGCAGGCAGCGCAGCGCGTCGCTGCGCGGGCCCTTCAACTTGGGATCCTCCTTGAGGATGCGCAGCGCCTCGTCGCGAGCCTGCGTAATTAGTTGCGCATGCACCTCGGGACGGGCGATGCGATAGCCGGGCAGGCCACTCTGGCGGATGCCGAGCACGTCGCCTTCGCCGCGCAGCTTGAGGTCCTCCTCGGCGATCCGAAAACCGTCGGTGGTCTCGCGGATCACGGCGAGCCGCGCCTTCGACATCTGCCCCAGCGGCTCGTGATAGAGCAGGATGCAGGTCGAGGCCTCCGAGCCGCGGCCGATCCTGCCGCGCAGCTGGTGCAACTGCGCCAGGCCGAAGCGCTCGGCGTTCTCGATCACCATGATGCTGGCGGCCGGCACGTCGACGCCGACCTCGACCACGGTGGTCGCAACCAGCAGGCGCAGCTCATGCGCCGCGAACCGCCCCATGACGTCGTCCTTCTCGCTGCCCTTCATCTTGCCGTGGACGAGGCCGACCTTGTCGCCGAAGCGCTCGCGCAGGCTCTCGAAGCGATCCGTCGCATTGGTGAGATGATCGACGCCCTCGGCCTCGGATTCCTCGACCAGCGGGCAGATCCAGTACACCAGCTTGCCGGCATCGAGCGCGCGGCCGACGGCATCGATGACCTCGCCGAGCCTGGTGTCGGCGACCGCGCGGGTGTCGATCGGCTGCCGGCCGGCCGGCTTCTCGCGCAGCTCGGAGATGTCCATGTCGCCGAAATAGGTCAGCACGAGGGTGCGCGGGATCGGCGTCGCCGACAGCACCAGCACGTCGACGGCCTCGCCCTTCGAGGTCAGCGCCAGCCGCTCGCGCACACCGAAGCGATGCTGCTCGTCGACGATGGCGAGCGCGAGCGACTTGAAGACCACGTCGTCCTGGATCAGCGCGTGGGTGCCGACCAGCAGGTCGATTTCGCCGGCCTCCAGACGCGCAAGAATGTCGCGACGCTCCTTGCCTTTCTCGCGCCCCGTGAGAATGGCCACCTTCATCCCGGCGCGCTCGGCGAGCGGCGTGATGGTCTTGGCATGCTGGCGCGCCAGAATCTCGGTCGGGGCCATCAGGGCCGCCTGCTTGCCAGCCTCGGCAACGGCGGCTGCCGCCAGCAGCGCCACCACCGTCTTGCCGGAACCGACATCGCCCTGCAGCAGCCGCAGCATCCGCACCGGCTTTTCGAGATCGGCGGCGATCGCTTCGATCGCCCGGGCTTGCGAGTTCGTCAGCGCGTAAGGCAGGGCATCGATGATCTTGCGGCGCAGACGACCGTCGCCGGCATGACGGTTGCCCGCAGGACGGCGCAGTTGCGCCCGCACCAGCGCCAGCGCCAATTGGCCGGCCAGCAATTCGTCGAACGCGAGCCGCGACCAGAACCGGTTTTCCGGCAGGATGTCCGTCAGCTCCTGCGGCACATGGACCCGCGTCAGCGCCTCCTTCAAGGGCGGGAAGCCGCAGCGGCTGAGCACCTCCGGACTGATCCATTCCGGCAGCTCGGGCAGCTTGGTCAGCGCCGCGGCGATCGCGCGCCGCAACGATCCGAGTGCGAGGCCTTCCGTCAGCGGATAGACTGGATCGATGCCGGAGAGTTTTGCAAACCCCGCTTCATCCAGGATGCGGTCGGGGTGCACGATCTGCGGCACGCCGTCATACATTTGCACGGTGCCGGAGACGTAGCGCTTGGCGCCAACCGGCAGCACCTTCTCGATGTAGTCGCCCTTGGGACGGAAGAAGGTCAGCACGACGTCGCCGGTCTCGTCGCTGGCGTAAACGAGGTACGGTGCGCGGGCGTTGCGCGAGGGGCGGTGGCGATCGACCGTGACTTCCAGCGTCACCACGGTTCCGACCGCGACGTCGCGCACCTTCGGCCGGTTGCGGCGGTCGATCACGCTGGCCGGCAGATGCAGCAGCAGGTCGACCAGCCGCGGCGTCTCGCTGCAGCCGAGCAGGTAGCGCAGCAGCTTGTCCTGCTTCGGCCCGACCCCGGAGAGGGTGGTGACCGGCGCGAACAGGGGATTGAGAACGCTTGGGCGCATGGACCGAACACTTAAAGCGGTTTGAGAGCCGGAATAGCCGCGAATGCCAAGACATCCACGTCTTTTTCTCAGGTTTCAGGTGCCGGGCATGCCGGTTCTGCAGCCTGGGAGGGCTGACAGGAGCGCTGCGTGCCGCTATATCGAACCGCGCCCGGCACTGTCCGGGCTTTTGGCGTTGTCCTGCAGGAATATCGCGATGACCGGAACGACCCGATCGAGCCAAGGCCTAGACGACCGTCGCAAGCGGCTCCTGTTCCGCTGCTGGCATCGCGGCACCCGTGAGATGGACCTGATCCTCGGCCGCTTCGCCGATGCCGAGATCGGGAGCCTCTCCGAGAGCGAGCTGGCCGAGCTCGAACAGCTTCTGGAAGTTCCGGACCCGGATTTCTACGCCGCGGTGACAGGCGCCCGGCCGCTGCCGCCGGAGCAGACCCCGGCATTGTTCGAGCGCATCAAGGCGTTCCGCGCGGTGGGCGCCGATTGATGAAGAGTCCGGTCAAGTCGCCAGCCGAGCATCTCGCGCCGGGGCGCGCGCTTACGCTCGCCAATGTCGCCGAGGGCGCCGAAGGCCTGGTCGTCTCGGACCTCGCGCGGGCGATCGCCGCCAAGCCGAAGCCGCCGGCGGTCAGCCTCGCCGTGGTCTGTCGCGACGGCAATCGGATGCAGCAGCTGGCGCGGGCGCTCGACTTCTTCGCGCCGGATCTGCCGGTGATGCAGTTCCCGGCCTGGGACTGCCAGCCTTACGATCGCGTCTCGCCGCATGGCGGTATTCTCGCCCAGCGCGTCACGACGCTGGCGCGGTTGTCGCGCCTCGCCGGCAGCGACAAGCCGCTGATCGTGCTGACCACCGTCAACGCCATCGTGCAGCGCGTGCCGGCGCGCGACACCATGGCCGGGCAGGCGCTGTCGGTCGCGCCCGGCCATGTCGTGCCGATGGACTCCGTCGTCGCCTGGCTCGAGCATAACGGCTATCACCGCTCGTCGACCGTGCGCGAGAGCGGCGAATATGCGGTGCGCGGCGGCATTCTCGACCTGTTTCCCGCCGGCCTCGACCAGCCGGTGCGCTTCGACTTCTTCGGCGACAGCCTGGAGTCGATCCGCACCTTCGACGCCGAGACGCAGCGCACCTTGCTCGACATGCGTTCGCTGGATCTCGTGCCCGTCTCTGAATTCCAGCTCGTCACCGACACCATCCGCCGCTTCCGCATGGGCTATGTCGCCGAGTTCGGCGCGCCCGAGCGCGATGACGCGCTGTACGAGGCCGTCAGCGAAGGCCGCCGCTATCCCGGCATGGAGCACTGGCTGCCGCTGTTCCATGACAAGATGGAGACCTTGTTCGACTATCTGCCGAACACACCCATCGTGATCGAGCCGCAGGGCGAGGACGCCGCGCGCGAGCGCTTCAAGCAGATCATCGACTATTACGACGCGCGCCGCGAGGCGATGGAGCATCCCGGCGGCGGGGCGATCTACAAGCCGCTGACGGTCGACCGCCTGTATCTGACGTCGTCGGAGTGGGCTGAGCGGCTCGCCGCGGTGCCGCTGGCGCGCGTGACGCCGTTCGCGGTGCCGGAGAGCGCCAACGTCGTCGACATCGGCGCGCGGCAGGGCCGCAACTTCGCGCCCGAGCGCAACGACGCCGCCGTCAACGTGTTCGAGGCAGTTGTCGCCCACGTGCAGGCATTACAATCGGTGCGCAAGAAGGTCGTGATCGCGCTGTGGAGCGAAGGCTCGCGCGACCGCATGGCCAGCATGCTGAAGGACCACAAGCTGATCCATGTCACCAGCGTCAACACCTGGCGCGTGGTGCAGGCGACGCCGCGCAACGAGACCATGCTCGCGGTGCTGGGCCTGGAGACCGGCTTCGAGACCGACCAGATCGCCGTCATCTCCGAGCAGGACATTCTCGGCGACCGCCTGGTGCGGCCGCGCCGGGCGAGCCGCAAGCTCGACAACTTCATCTCGGAGGTGACGAGCCTCGCGATCGGCGACATTGTGGTCCATGTCGATCACGGCATCGGCCGTTTCGTCGGGCTGCAGACGCTCGAGGTCGCCGGCGCGCCGCATGACTGTCTCGAACTGCGCTATGCCGGCGAGACCAAGCTGTATCTGCCGGTCGAGAACATCGAGCTGTTGTCGCGCTACGGCTCCGACCAGACCAATGTCGAGCTCGACAAGCTCGGCGGCTCCGGCTGGCAGACGCGCAAGGCCAAGCTGAAGAACCGCATCCGCGAGATGGCCGGTGAGCTGATCAAGATCGCCGCCGAGCGCATGCTGCACGAGGCGCCGAAGCTGCCGGTGCAGGTCGGCCTCTATGACGAGTTCTGCGCCCGCTTCCCCTATGACGAGACCGAGGACCAGCTCGCCGCGATCCAGGCGACGCTCGCCGATCTCGAAGTGGGACGTCCGATGGACCGGCTGGTCTGCGGCGACGTCGGCTTCGGCAAGACCGAGGTGGCGCTACGCGCCGCCTTTGCCGTCGCGCTCGACGGCAAGCAGGTCGCAGTCGTCGTGCCGACCACGCTGCTCGCGCGCCAGCATGCAAAGACTTTCGCTGAGCGCTTCAAGGGCTTTCCGGTCAACGTCGCACAGGCGTCGCGGCTGGTCAGCACCAAGGAGCTCAATCAGGTCAAGAAGGGCCTCGCCGACGGCTCGGTCGACATCGTCGTCGGCACCCATGCGCTGCTCGGCAAGGCGATCAAGTTCCGCGATCTCGGCCTCGTCATCGTCGACGAGGAGCAGCATTTCGGCGTCAGCCACAAGGAGCGGCTCAAGCAGCTGCGCGCCGAGGTGCATGTGCTGACCCTGTCGGCGACGCCGATCCCGCGCACCTTGCAGCTCGCACTCACCGGCGTGCGCGAGCTGTCGATCATCGCCTCGCCGCCAGTCGATCGTCTCGCCGTTCGCACCTTCGTCGCGCCGCATGACCCCGTGATGATCCGCGAGGCGCTGCTGCGCGAGCGCTACCGCGGCGGCCAGGCGTTCTACGTCGTGCCGCGCATCGACGATCTCGCCGAGGTCAAGGAGTTCCTCGACAAGACCGTGCCGGAGATGAAGGTCGCCGTCGCGCACGGCCAGATGGCGCCGACCGTGATTGAGGACATCATCGGGGCGTTCTACGACGGCAAGTTCGACATCCTGCTGTCGACCACGATCGTCGAATCCGGCCTCGACATTCCCCGCGCCAACACGCTGATCGTGCACCGTGCCGACATGTTCGGCCTTGCCCAGCTCTATCAGCTGCGCGGCCGCGTCGGCCGCTCCAAGCTGCGCGCTTATGCGCTGTTCACCCTGCCGTCGACGCACAAGATCAGCCCACTAGCCGAAAAGCGCCTGGGCGTGCTGCAGTCGCTGGAGACGCTGGGGGCCGGCTTCCAGCTCGCCAGCCACGACCTCGACATCCGAGGCGCTGGGAACCTCCTCGGCGACGAGCAGTCCGGCCACATCAGGGAGGTCGGCTTCGAGCTCTATCAGTCGATGCTGGAGGAGGCGATCGAGAACCTCAAGGCTGGGATCACCGAGCCGACCGTCGACCGCTGGTCGCCCCAGATCACCATCGGCATGCCCGTGCTGATCCCCGAGGACTACGTCTCCGACCTCTCGGTGCGACTGTCGCTGTACCGCCGGCTCGCCGATCTCGAGACCGACGACGAGATCGACAACTTCGCGGCCGAGCTGCGCGACCGCTTCGGCAAGCTGCCGGACGAGACGCGCTATCTGTTCAAGGTCGCCGCGATCAAGAACTACTGCCGCAGGGCCAATGTCGAGAAGGTCGATGCCGGCCCGAAGGGCGCGGTCATCGCCTTCCGCGACAACAGCTTCGCCTATCCCGACCGTCTCGTCGCCTTCATCAAGCGCCACGGCCAAGCCGCCAAGGTGCGCCCCGACATGAAGGTCGTGTTCCTGCAGGTCTGGGAGACGCCCGAGGAGCGGCTCGCCGGCACCACCGATATCCTGAAGGAACTCGCCGACCTCGCGGAGAAGAAGAAGGCGGCGTAGCGCGGGGAGCGGAAGCTATCGGATTCACATGACACAATATCCGATCGGAATAGACTGCGTGTGGATCGCCTCTGATCGAGACGGCCATGTCGGCGCCTTCATAAGCGCGGGTGCAGGACCGATCCCCGCAGCCGGATTCGATTCGGATCAGATCCCTATTGAGGATATCGAGACGCGTTTGTGTCAGTTGCCGATCGTGTCATCGGCTCATCTACTCGCCACGGTCCGATCGCCGGCGAGCTTTGTCGATTTGGCCGAACGAGGGCTGTTCGTCTACGATTGGATTGACGCCCATCGTTCCAGCAGGGATGCAACATGCATGTACGAGCCGGTTGCCGTGCCAGCGATGCCGCTTCGTTCAGATCAGCTTCCCAATGATCTGCACATCCTTGCCGACGAACTGCGTCTGTCCGCTGTGCGCTTTGGCAGAGAGACGTCGGTGGATATCGGATCGCTTCTGACCTGCGTTGACGCTGGATGATCAGCGAAGCTGCCAGCCGAAATGCAGCGCGAAGCTGGCGATGAGGAAGACTGAGACGATCGCGACTACGCTCACCCAATCGGTCTCGTCGCGAGATTGTGGGTTTTGCATCGCGCCATTCTCCGCTTCTTCGGACTCCCCCAAAGTCCACCAGTGTCATTGCACCAGACGAGTGGGGCAAATGCGCGATCTCAACATGCCGGTGTTTAGTTGAGATCGTGACCGAGGGAACGAACGTCCAACATCGGGGCTACGGAACGCAAGATCTCGTAGGGTGGGCAAAGCGGCCGCCGTCAGGCGGCAGCGTGCCCACCGTCGATCGGTATGTTGCGCGGTGAGATGGTGGGCACCGGCGCTATCCGAGATCTCGCATGTGGTGACACCGTGCATGCGCCTTTGCCCACCCTGCGGAGCACGACTCGTAGTTCGGACAAGCGCAAATAACGTCCTTGGGGCGCCCAATTCCTCACGACGCCACGCGCTGCGGCTCGCCATAGACCCGGGCTAGCAGCGTGCGTGCGGTGTCGCCCTGCCGCCATTCTTCAGGGTCTGGCTGACCGCGGTGGCGAAGTCACGGGCGAACGCGGCGCGCGTGAGCAGGCCGGTCAGCGGATCGAGCATGCCGCCGGCTTCGATGGCGCGCAGCGTGCGGTTGAGCTTGGCCTCGACGACACACGGCGCAAGCTCGCCGCCTGGGTCAGGGACTACAACGGCGAGCGGCCGCACTCCTCACTGACATACCAGACGCCTGCGGCCTATGCCGCCAACCTCCCCGCAACGGGCGAACGGCTGCGCAACCCCGACCAGCTCCGCCAATCGCCCGTTGCTGCACCCGCGCCACTCGGCGTCAAACCCAACAGGACTCTAAATCCTACTGGATGAAACTTCGGTGGCAGGTCAGTTGCAGAACACGGCGGGCCTGCGATGCTCGCCGGTATCGGCATCATGCGAGCGCTAGCTAAGTCCGGCTCGAACGCGTGTGCAACCTTGAGATGGTCGCACGAGTCCCTAAAGAGGATTAATGTTTCACAGATTTTTATCAACGAGATCAGTTTCGCAGATCTTCAAGAAGATCAAAGGTCAGTTGTGGGGGGCGATCCAACTGCCTAGTTCAGGCATCGACGATGTCCGATCCACGATCACTATCGCCGGAGATAAATTTCCGCCGAGGCATTAGCTATGCCGGCGGTCTGGTCGCAATTGGACTGATCTATTTCGCCCTGGCAAAAGGTGGCCTTGCTCTCGCCTCTATTCATCCCAGTGCAACGCCAATTTGGCCACCGACAGGTGTCGCGCTGGCGGCGGTGCTGTTGTGGGGATATCGGACTTGGCCCGCAATTTTCACGGCGGCGGTGATCGCCAATGCGACGACCGCCGGCTCGGTTGCCACCGCGATTGCGATTGCGACCGGTAACTCTCTTGAAGCGGTTGTTGGCGCTTACCTAATCCATCGATGGTCGAGCGGATGTAATACGTTTTCGACGCCATATTCTGTCGCGAAGTTTACCTTGATTTGCCTCGTGATCGCGACACCGATCAGCGCCAGCATTGGACTGTCCAGCCTGGCAACCGCCGGGTACATCGAACGGACGAATTTCGCAAACGCCTGGGTCACATGGTGGCTGGGAGATGTGACCGGCGCGCTGGTCATTGCCCCCGTTATCGTGCTTTGGGCATCAAGCCCCTACCATGCTTTCAACCGTAAGGAATTTTTGGAGACGGTCGGCGTCCTCGCAACAGCGGCGGCTGTTGGACTCATTGCTTTCAGCCCCCTGATCGAGCAAACGCCGAGCCGAAATCCACTGGGTTTTCTTGCGATCCTGCCAATGTTGTGGGCGGCGCTGCGCCGCGGTCCACGTGACACCGCAACGGTTGCGCTGGTGCTTGCGGGGATCACGATTTGGGGGACGCTCACGGGCGGCGGCCCCTTCACGACCGTGGATCTCAACGTTTCATTCCTGCTGGTATTGATGTTCTTGATCAGTATTACCGTTCCAAGCTTGTTACTGAGCGCCGACGTCGAGGTGCGCAAGAAAGCGGAGGAAAGTCTGCGCCACGCGCAGATGGAACTCGAGCGGAAGGTCGCAGAACGTACGCAAGAGCTGGAGCTCGCCAATGCAGCAAAATCGCGCTTTCTTGCCATGGCAAGCCATGATTTGCGGCAGCCATTACATGCACTAGGCCTGTTCGTTGCGCAGCTGCGCACGCCGCTCAAATCGGGGGAAAGGACAAAGACGATCGAGCGGATCGATGCAACGCGCAAAGAAATGGATGAAATGTTCAACTCGCTCCTGGATATTTCCAGGCTCGATGCTGGAATCTTTACACCCAAAATTACCGAATTCCCGATCGCGCGCCTGTTGCAAACAATTGAGACTACGTTTGATCAGGCAACGCGAGAAAAAGGCTTGCGTCTACGCGTTCGGCGAAGTGATGCCTGGGTGCGGAGCGACGCCATGCTGCTCGAACGCATACTGCTCAATCTGGTATCCAATGCTGTGCGCTATACGTCACGGGGCGGGATCATCGTCGGATGTCGTCGGCGCGGTGAAATGTTGCGTATCGAAGTATGGGATAGCGGTCCCGGCATTCCTGAGGATCAGAAGCAGAATATTTTTGGCGAATTTTTTCAACTACCCGGCCCGGAACGGAACCGGTACGGCGGCCTGGGGCTCGGCCTGGCTATTGTCGATAGGCTTCGCGTACTTCTCAACCATCAAGTCGACTTAGCTTCGACTGTGGGCCGAGGTTCGCGATTCGCAATCCTGATTCCGATGGCAGATAAATGCGTCACGTCCACCGTGCCCGTCGACTCACCTCGCTCCGCAGTCGTTGCGGTCGAAGGTAAGGTAATTCTTGTTATTGCCGATGCTCCAATTGTGCGAGAGGAGACGGGCGGATTGCTTGGCAAATGGGGATACTCCGTCCTTACCGCCGGATCCGACGAAGCTGCGCTTATCCGACTGGCTGAGCGCCAACAACGCCTCGATCTTATAATCTCGGATTATCATCTTGCCAGCGGAAAGACCGGGATCCGAGCAATTGAACAAATTAGTGCGGCGTTTGGCTCATCAATTCCAGCTATCCTCACCAGCGGCGATACGGCACCCGAACCACTACGTGACGCTAAGGATAGAGGGTACATTTTGCTGCACAAACCTGTCGACCCAATGCGGCTCCGCGCTGTCATGCACGAGTTCTTGAGGGATCAAGACGATAGGAGAGACACCGGGGCGGCGTTATGAATCAGAGTTCGGCGACAAATCCCAGCCCATTTTTCCGACTTCTATTACTGCCTCGGTGCGACTCGTTACATTGAGTGCCTTGAGAACGACCGTGATGTGGTTCTTCACTGTCGGCACGGCCATATCGAGGGTCTTGGCAATGATCTTGTTGCTTTTTCCCTTCATCAGGAGCGCAAGCACTTCAATCTGCCGATCGGTCAACCCGAGACCCTTGGGAGAGTCGCGCGTCGCTAGCTTATTTGTAAGCCGCGGAGACGTTGGTTCCTCAAGAATCTCCGAGGGAATGTAAATGCCGCCAGAGAACACTAACTTGATGGCGTTGAGCATGACCTCACGTTCGGTAGTTTTCGGGATGAAACCCAGAGCGCCAAGTTTGAAAGCGCGCTTGACTGTATCTTGATCATCCGAGGACGAGAGAATGACGACAGCAATGGTCGCATAGCGGTCACGCAGTTCGCGGAGGACAGAGAAGCCATCTCGATCGGGCAAATTGATATCAAGCAAAATGAGGCTGATGTCAGGATGTTCCTCGACTATGTGCACTGCCTCACGGCCGTTCGAAGCTTCAAAAATGACGGAGTCTCGCTTCAGTTGTTTCACGATGGCGTGCAACGCCTCGCGGATTAATGCATGATCGTCGACAATAAGAACTTTCATAAAAGCTCTCCGTCATCCCATTGCACGGAGATCCAACTTAAAAAAACATACACCCACCTTCGGGTCTTTGGCGAGGAAGAAGCTGGCGGAAGACTGGCTCCCGATACCGTCCATCCACCATCATCCGTGGCCCAACCAGCGGTTCGCCGCCGGGCACTCAAGGTAGGAGCCGAATGCCGTTGTGTGGTGTAATTGTAATCGCCTCACGGTAGGAGCGCGAGTACGGACCACGAAAGTCGTGGGACTCAGAGTCACCTTCGCCTGTAGGCAAAGGTGATTGATGCCGAGATCTGTACGGTACCTTGATCATAGGACCTAGGAACCTCTCTCTGTGGACCTCCGGCTGATTTACGCGCTGTGCCGTTTAAACGATGATCGTCAAGCGGATAGCTTCACGCGCCAGCAGGTTCTACCAAGCGCTGCCATATGATCGCTATCGCAATAGCTTTCGTGGCCGGGGTCGGCGTGAAGCAGATCTAGATTGCGGCGTTGTCACGATCCGGCAGCGCGGCGGTGACTTTTTGTCAAATTCGGTCCCTCTTGAAGCGTGCTCGTACGCCGGACGGGGCAATCAGATGCATGATCGAACTGCCGACCTGAAGCCATCGGTAGGCGCGTTGCCGGAGCTGAAAGGCTACGGCCGCGATTTGCGCATTGATGCCTGCCGCGGCATCGCGCTCTGGTGCATCTTTCTTGATCATGTCCCCAACAACATCGGGAGCTGGCTGACGCTGCGGAACTACGGCTTCAGCGATGCCGCGGAAGTGTTCATGTTCGTGTCGGGCGTAACCTGCACGTTGGCCTACGGCAAGGCATGGCGCTGCGGGGGCTGGACCGGCGTGATCGGTCGGACGCTGTGGCGAAGCTGGGATATTTATGTCGCATTTCTGCTGCTCACGCTCGCCTGCGCCATCATGGTTCACCTCGCAGGCGGCGGCCATCTTGCCGACGAGAGCAATACGCGCATTCTGTTGGAACAGCCGGGCGTGACGCTCGCGCACGCGGCGATCCTGCAATACTGCCCCGTCAACACCGACGTCTTGCCGCTCTTCGTGCTTTATCACCTTGTGTTCGCGCCGCTGCTGTGGCTGCTGCTGCGAGCGCCGAACGCAACGCTCGGCGCGTCGCTGTTGCTTTACGCACTGGTGCACGTCTTCGGCTGGACCATCCCGGCATGGCCGAATGGCCACTGGGCCTTCAATCCGCTGGCCTGGCAGCTGCTGGTCGTGCTTGGCGTGTGGTGGATGATCGAAGGCAAGAGAGCCCGGCCATGGGTGACCTCACGCACCGCGCTTGTGGCTGCCGCTCTCTATCTGGTGTTCAGCCTCATCATCGCATTGAGCTGGAGCATCAAACCGCTGGAAGCGCTGGTCCCGCAGGGGCTGCTGACGCTGCTTTACCCGATGGACAAATCGAATCTCGATCCATTGCGACTGCTGCATTTCTTGGCCCTTGCGGCTTTGGTGGTATGGTTAGTGCCTCGCAATTGGCGAGGGCTGACGACGGCGGTGATGCGCGGCGCCATTCTCTGTGGCCAGAATTCGCTGCCAATCTACTGCCTCGGCGTTCTGCTGACGTTCGCCAGCCGCCTGGCGCTGCTCGGCATCTCGGAGGGGCTGACGATGCAGATCGCGCTCAGTGTTGGTGGCGTCCTGGTGATGATCGTGGCGGCGACGCTGCTGAACTTGATCAAGATCAAGCCGAGGCAGCAGCCGGACGCGAAGCCCGTCGAGCAGACAACCAGGTTTGAGCTGGTCGTCAATCTCAAGACAGCCAAGGCGCTCGGCGTTGACATTCCGCCCACGCCGCCCGCCTCGGGCCGACGAGGTGGCCGAATAAAGATGCTGTTTGCTCCGGTGCGCGAGTCCGGCTGCGGCGCTGGTCCAGTGCCAGCAATGAGCACGCCTTCGGGCCACCAGCGAAAACTGTGGGTCAGGTCGTGAATTAGATCACAAGGACCGTGGAGCCTGCCCTTTATTCTTCCGGCCATCGTACAGAGGAGCCAAGGCCATGATTTCCCACCCAAGGACCCACAAGGGAGCGGTGCTGATCGCGGCGTGTGTGATGTTTGCCTGCGTAGCGGCATTATTGTCGGTCAACCTGACGTCACCCACTAGCGCCGCGCTCGGCACTGACTGGCAGTGCAGCCGGCTTGCGCTCGTTATCACGACCTGCACCCATGTGCGTGCACACGAGACCGTTTCAACTGGCGTGCGCAAGCGGACCTGGTACCCGGAATCATAGCTCGGTGATACGGCGGTCTTTGAAGCGGCGTTGCCGGGCCTTTTTCTTGGTCCAGACGAAGGCTCAGATCTGACGTTATATGCTTTGATGTAGTGACCTGCCCCTAGGAATTTGCGGCCTATGCCGCCAACCTCACCGCAACGGGCGATCGGCTGCGCAACCCCGACCAGCTCCGCCAATCGCCCGTTGCTGCACCCGCGCCACTCGGCGTAGAATTCAAGAGGACTCTAAATGCTACTGGATGAAACTTAGGTGGCAGGTCACTCGCAATGACGCCCGTGACGCAGGCAACATCGTTCTATGAAGCCGCGCGCTGGGCCTCGCCGTAGACGCGGGCCAGCAAGGCGCGCGCGGTGTCGCCCGGCTGCAGCGCGGCGACGGTGACCGAAGGCTCCGTGCGCGTATCGCGCTTGCCGTGGGAGGTGTGGCGCATCACGCTGGAGAGGCGGCGCGCGATGGCGTGAGCCGAGCGCAGATCGGTCTCGGCGAACACGACGACGACCGAACCGTTGTCCTCGTGGGTGCCGAAATCCATCCGCCGCATCAGGCGGCTGATGATGCGGGCGCCGTCATATTGGGCGCGCGGATTGACCGGATCGAACGCGAAGCGGGCGACGGCAAGGCTGCCGCCGTTCTTCTGGGTCTGGCTGACGGCGCTGGCGAAGTCGCGGGCGAACGCGTTGCGGGTGAGCAGGCCGGTCTGCGGATCGAGCATGCCGCCGGCTTCGATGGCGCGCAGCGTGCGGTTGAGGCGGGCCTCGAAGGCGTGCTGACGGATCAAGGGCAGCGCGCTGGCCGCGATATGCGCGGGTGCGCCGGCGATGATCTCGAGATTGGCGAGTTCCTGCAGCGGTGCCGGCTGGTTGGCGGTGACGACCACGGCGAGGTTGCGGAAGCGAGTGTCCTCGGCAAGGACGGCGAGGAACGCATCGACCACGCGGGGCGAAAAACCTTCGCCGAGCACGATGCCGTCGATGTCGCGGCTCGACAGATGCTTCGCGGCGGCTTCGATGCTCAGCGCGCCGACCACGGCCATGCGTTCGCCGAGCGCGACCGACAGGCCGGGCAGGGAGCTGCCGCGGCCGAGCAGTAGCACGGTCGCATCATCGAGCGGATCTGTTTCCGGCAGCGCGGCGTCGGGCGTCTTCTTCTCGTCGAGACGGCGCAACACGGTGGTGTGCAGAGTGCGGACACGCAGGGCGGCGCGCAATCGCGCCAGCAGCCGTTCGTGGTTGTCGCTGTCCTGCAGGGGAAGAGCGTGATCGGGCAGGGTTGCGTCACCCGGCGTGATTGCGATCAGCGGCACGTAGGGCTTTCGCGCGCCGATATGACGCGAGAGCGCCGCAAGCTCGGCCGCATCAGCGCCCTCCATCACGGCCACCACTGCGGCCGGCTGCACCTTGGACATCGCGCTCAGCGCATCGGTCCAGCGCGTTTCGACGGAGGGGAGAATCTGCGCCGCCGCGAGGGCAGCCGTCAGCGAAGGCCGCGTGGAAGGAGAGACGATGAGAAGCGGGCCTTGTTGGGACATCCAGGGAACTCAGGATACGCTGATGACAACGTGCGATCCTAGGTCGCTCCCGTTAACGCGGCGTCAACACTGTTCCGAACGCACCGGTTCCCCTGTCAGAGCGCGCGCCCTTCTCGCGGGCGCACCGGATCGACGACCTGGCCAACGCGGCAATATCAGCCGCCCGAGCTGGCGCGATCGCGGAAGGCCTCGACCATCAGCGGATTGAGTCCGAGTTCGGCGAGCGCTTCCCGTGCGCGCGCATTGTCCATCGCGCGGCCCGCAAGGCGGTGACCGCTGAGACGGTCGGGCAGAGCGGTGAGCAGCGCACCCTGGCCGAGCCGCCTCGACCATTCGTGCAGGTCCTGGGCGAGGAAGCGGTAGCCGCCCACGGCCATCACGCCGGCCGGCGGCGCCGTGATCGAGATCGTGTCCTGGGCGCGGTCGAGGCGCACGGCGTATTCGGTGTCGACGTAGTCGCGCGGCGCTGCCGGCAGCAGCGAGTCGCTCGGCGGTTGCGGCGGCGCGTAGGCGGCCAACACGACCATGGGGCCACGCAGCCCGAGCGTGCCCTTCGGCGTCACCAGGATCTCGCCGGCGATCGACGAGCCCGGCTGTTCGCGCGGCGCGCCCTGGCGTCCCGGTTTGACCGGGCCCGGGCTGCCGTCGGCCGCGGTGCGGCGCACCGCGAACAGGCCGGCTTCGCCGAACAGATAGACATCGGTGAGCTCGATGTCGCGCGTCTTCCACGATGCGCTCGACGCGACCTGCTCGGGCGCGCGCCACAGGCCGAGCACATAGCGCAGGTTCGGCAGCCGCGCGGCGAGGTCGCCCTCGTCGAGACGCAAGGCGAGTTGGGCCGGGGCGATCAGCGTATCGCAGGCCAGCTCCGCGAGCTGCTGTTCCAGCGCATCGGCGTCGAACGGGTGATGCAGCGCAAGGGTGCCGCCGGACAACAGCCATGTCACGACCGAAGCGGCGAGACCGGCGAATGACGACGGCAGGAAGGCCGACATCATGTTCACGCCCTGCGGCAGATCGCTCTCGAGCGAGACGGCGAGCCCGCCGGCGATCAGGCTCAAATGGGTGCGCGGGACGGCGCGGAAGCCGTCGGCGGTCACGTCGAACGAGACGATCGCGGCCTTGCGGCCGTCCGGCATCATCCCGCGCGTCGAACGCGAGGGTTTTGCGATCGACTGGTCCAGCGAATACATGCCCTCGGGCAGGTCGGAGCCGAAGCCGCAGACGTGGCGGATCGAGAACGCCTCCGCCGCCGCATTCATCGCGAGATCGGAGTGAATCACGCCGTCGATCTTCGACATCGTGACGATGGCGCGCGCGCTGGTGCGGTTCAGCGCCGCCACGAGCTCCGACTGACGCCACAGCAGCGGGAACACGGCGACCACGAGGCCGGCGCGATGCGCGGCCAGCACCGTCAGCACGAACTCGATGGTGTTGGGCAGTTGGACCGCGATCACCGAATGAGCGGGCAGGCCGGCGTCGATGAAATGCGCCGCCAGCGCAGAGATCACGCGATCGGCTTCGGCATAGGTCAGGCGCATCGGCGGCCGCCCGGTGACGCGCTGCTTGTTGATCGGATCGACCAGCGCGACCGCATCCGGCTTACGCGCCAGGATGCGTTGAAACAACGCGTCGAGCGTCGGCGACGTATTGGCCTGATTCACCTGTTGCCCCGTACTTTCACGGACCCGGCCACGACCAATTGCCCCGATTGGTCACTTCTGTGCCGGCTCCGGCCGCTGCCACCAGCTCTCCGGGAGCGCTCCCGTCAAAGCCGTCCTCTTTGGCCGTTCTATACGATTCCACCGAGCAATCCATTCCTCGGCGGCATTGAGCACTGGAATAGCGTAGAACCCCGCCATCAGGGTACGGTCCAATGCGCGAACCGTCGAGATAAATTCCAGCCTGTCGCGGGCGCGCAACAGCGCCGCGATCATGGCGTCGATCGCAGGATCCTTGGCGCCCATGTAGTTGCGGGTTCCGGTGCGGTCGGCGGCCTCGCTGCCCCAATAGAACGCCTGCTCGTTGCCGGGAGACAGCGACTGGTCCCAGCGGTTCTGGATCATGTCGAACTCGAAGCTCAGGCGGCGCTGGTCGAACTGCACGGGATCGACGACCCTGATCGAAGCATTGATGCCGGCCCGCTTGAGATTGCCGGCGTAAGCCAGCGCAATACGCTCCTGATCGCGCGTCGTGACCAGGATCTCGAAGGCGAGGGGGCCCCGCGTCGTCCGATGCCGCAAGACCGTCCCATCGAAACCATAGCCGGCCTCGTTAAGCAGATCGAGCGCCGCCTTCAGCGTTGCGCGGTCGCGGCCGGACCCGTCGGTGATCGGCAGGCGGTAGCTGCCGTCCAGGATGTCGGCGGGGATCTGCGCGGCGTACGGCTTCAACAGCTCGAGCTCGGCCGCATCTGCTGGACGTCCATAGGCCGAAAGCTCGGATCCAGCGAAATAGCCGCCGCTGCGGCGGTACAGCCCGAAGAAGTAGTTGCGGTTGATCCATTCGAAATCGAACAGCAGTGTCAGCGCGCGGCGCACCTTCACGTCGGCGAACACCGCGCGCCGCGTGTTGAACACCAGGAACTGCGAGGGCTGCGGCATCCCCGAGGTGAAGCTGTCGCGGATGACCTCGCCATTGCGGGCGGCCGGGAAATCGTACCCGTCGTGCCAGCGCAGCGGCTCGGTCTCGACGCGGAAGTCGTACAGCCCGCGTTTGAAGGCTTCGAACTGTCCATTGGACTCGCGGTAGTAATCGAGCCTGATCTCGTCGAAGTTCCACAATCCGCGGTTGACCGGCAGGTCGCGTCCCCAATAGTCCGGATTGCGGGTGAGGGTGACGCTGGATCCCGGCTGCACCGCGGTGACACGATACGGGCCTGACCCAAGCGGCGCGGTCATCGTCGTGTCCTCGAAGCTCGCCACGTCCGTCGCGTGCTTCGCCAGAATGGGCATCAGGCCGAGGATCAGCGGCAGCTCGCGGTCCTCGGCTCCGCCGAAATCGAACCGGATGGTCAGCGGGTCGAGCACGTCGGCCCTGGCGACCTTGCCGTAGAACTGCCGGTGGTTGGGGCGGCCGTGATCGCGCAGCAGCGCAAAGGAGAACGCCACGTCCTCGGCGAGCACCGGGCTGCCGTCGGAGAAGCGGGCACGCGGGTCGAGCCGGAAGGTGACATAGGTCCTGTTCTCGTCGGTCCCGACGGATTTCGCCAGCAGGCCATACAGCGTGAACGGCTCGTCATTGCCGCGAGTGAGCAGGCTCTCGACCACATAGCTGCGGATTTGCTGCACGGCGATGCCGCGGACGATGAACGGGTTCAGGCTATCGAAGGTGCCGAGCAGTCCCCAGACCAGACGACCGCCCTTAGGCGCGTCGGGATTCGCATAGGGCATGTGGTCGAAGTCGGCCGGCAAGGCCGGGTGACCATGCATGGCGATCGCCGCAGTTTCTGCTGCGTTCGCCGTGGGGGTGTAGACCGCGGGCAACAATGCCAGGATCACGGCGGCCCATCTCGCGGCCGCGCTGAATATGCGCTGCAGCATCAGGATCGGGGCGCAAGCATTTGATTCGGAACAGGTCACAAGGGGCTTTTACCACAGGCTCGCCAGCGCTAGACCGCGGCTTCGACATGGTCTCGCGGCATTGATTCTTCCGCGCACCGCGTTAAGAAGGCGGGCGATTGAGTGAAGGCGGCAACGCCTGTCACTTAACCGCCTCATTTCCTGAGGAGACAGCCGCTTCAACGGCTTGGTGTGGCGCCTTTGGCGGTCTCGGGCGCTGCCGTTCAGAAAGGGTTTTCCGCAATGAATTTCCGTGACTTGGCCTCGTCGGTTGGGCCGCGTGGGCGGCTCGTCGCGCTGCTCGCGGTCACCGCGCTGGCCGTTTCCTTCGCTCCTTCGGTTGCGCAGGCTCAAGCGCCGAAGGCGAAGGCTCCGGCTGCCGCTCCCAAGGCTCCCGCTCCGGCCGCTCAGGCCCCTGCAACTCCTCCCGCCGGCGGCCAGCCTCAGGCCCAGGCTCAGCAGGAGATGCCGCAGCTGATCTACGCGCCGTGGACCAAGTTCTGCCTGAAGGGGCAGGATGCCAACGCCAAGCAGGTCTGCTTCATCGGCAAGGACGGCCGCATCGAATCCGGTCAGCCTGTGGTTGCAGCCGTCATCATCGAGCCTGAAGGCGAGCCGAAGAAGATCCTGCGCGTGACGCTGCCGCTCGGCATGCAGCTCCAGCCCGGAACCCGTATCGTCATCGACAACAACCAGTTCATGGAAGGCAAATACGTCATCTGCTTCCAGAACGGCTGCATGTCGGACTACGAAGCCACGCCTGAGTTCGTGAACAACCTGAAGAAGGGCCAGACCCTGTTTGTCCAGGCGATCAACTCGAACGGCACCGCGCTGACGCTGCCGCTGCCGCTGCAGGAAGGCAACAGCAGCTTCGCCAAAGCCTATGATGGCCCGCCGACCGACCCGAAGCAGTTCGAGGAGACCCAGAAGAAGCTGCAGGAAGAGCTGCAGAAGCGCGCCGAGGAGCAGCGCAAGAAGCTCGAGCAGACCCAGCCAGGCCAGCCGCAGGCGAAGCAGTAACGCCGGTCGGGTCCATTCCGCAAAATCAAGGGCGCTCCATTCGGAGCGCCTTTTTCGTTCTGCGAACTGATGTAAGGGGACTTGCGCGCCGGGACCAAAGATCAAGCCTGCGCCGACGGCGCTGGGTTGAAACCCTCCGGTCGACAGGTCAGTTCATCAGCGGATTGCGCGGACGATAGCCGCCCGACTTGTCCTTGATGAAGATCTCCGCAACCTGGGAATGGCGGATCGGCTCGCCGGACTCGTCGGGAACCAGGTTCTGCTCGGAGACATAGGCGACGTATTCGGATTCCGCGTTCTCGGCCAGCAGGTGATAGAATGGCTGGTCCTTGTGCGGACGGACCTCCTCGGGAATCGACAACCACCATTCCTCGGTGTTGTTGAACTCCGGATCGATGTCAAAAATCACGCCCCGGAACGAGAACACCCGATGCCGGACGATCTGGCCGATCTGAAACTTGGCAGTTCGCGCTTTGATCATCTCAGTCGAATAGACCAGGATGGGGAGCGATGCTAGTGCCCCGCGGCCGGATTTAATCTAGACCAATCCGATTCGCGTCAAGCCGCGACGCCCCCGCATTCCAGGCCCTTCCCAGGCCCCCCAGGGGTCATCCTCCGAGCCCATGTTCGACATTCTCAACCTGGCCCTGCCTTATTTCGGCGTCGTTTTCATAGGCTTCGCCTGCGGTAAGTGGAGGAGGCTGCCCGAAGCCGGGCTCGCCTGGATGAACTTCTTCCTGCTCTACGTCTCGCTGCCCGCCTTGATGTTCAACCTCATCGCGCGCACACCGTTCACAGAGCTGAGCAACCCTCCCTTCCTGGTTGCAACGACGCTCGCCACCATGCTCACCTTCGCCCTGGCGCTCGTGCTCGGCAAGGCCATCGGGCAGCTGTCGCTGCGCGAGGCGACCATGGCCGGGCTCGCGGGTGGCTACGGCAATATCGGCTATATGGGGCCGGGGCTGGCGCTGGCCGTGCTCGGGACCAAGGCGGCGGCGCCGACCGCGCTGATCTTCTGCTGCGACAGCATCTTCCTGTTCTCGATCGTGCCGCTGCTCGTCGAATTGACCGAGCGCGACCACGCCTCGGTGGCGCACGCGCTGCGCACCGTGCTGCGCCAGATCCTGCAGAACCCGCTGATCATGGCGACAGCAGCCGGCATCCTGGCGGCGGCGTTTCAGCTGCATCCGCCGACCGTGCTCGACCGCACCCTGCAGTTCCTGCAGAACGCCGCTGCGCCGACGGCGCTGTTCGCGCTCGGCGTGACC
The DNA here is from genome assembly GCF_032484535.1 of Bradyrhizobium sp. SZCCHNS3016. NCBI lineage: Bacteria > Pseudomonadati > Pseudomonadota > Alphaproteobacteria > Hyphomicrobiales > Nitrobacteraceae > Bradyrhizobium > Bradyrhizobium sp. SZCCHNS3016. The sequence continues at coordinate 197,411 of NZ_JAUETE010000013.1, read as the reverse complement.
GTGGCGCTGCGCCCGTTCGAGCGGCTGCCCTGGGAGGTGCCGGTCCTGACCGTGGTGAAGCTCGTCGTCCACCCGCTGCTGTCGTTCGGGCTGATGCTGCTGTTCGGGCCGTTCGCGCAGCCTTGGGCGGCGACCGCGGTGCTGATGGCGGCGTTGCCGCCGGCGCTCAATGTGTTCGTGATCGCGCGCCAGAATGACAGCTGGATCGAGCCGACCTCATCGGCGGTGCTGATTGGCACCTTCGCCTCGGTGATCACCCTGACCAGCGTGATGTGGCTGATCCAGACTGGCCGGCTGGTGTTTCCCTGACGGTGCTCAACCGGCCCTGCGCGTGGCTCTCCATGACGGCGCCAGGCCCTCGCGCATGGCGAGCCGCCGCAGCGGACCGATGCCGCTCATCAGGTGCATGCCGACGGCGCGCAGCGACTGCATCGGCAGGAGATCGCTGAGCAGCGAGCGGTTGGCGACGTCGATGGCGAAGGTGCGGCTCAGGATGTCGGCGCGGCGCGCCGCACCGTAGCGCGCGAGCACCTGCGGCGCACCGATATCCTCGCCGGCCGCATTGGCCTTGCGCACAACATCGGCGATGTCGATGCCGTCGCGCAGGCCGAGGTTCAGTCCCTGCGCACCGATCGGCGGCACCACATGCGCGGCCTCGCCGACCAGGGCGATCCGGTTTTGCTCGTAGCGCAGGGGCCGCTCGATCGCGAGTGGAAACACATGGCGGCCCGGCTCGACGCGAACGCGGCCGAAGATCGAATGCGACTGCCGCTCGGCCGCGGCGGACAGGGCTTCGTCGTCGAGCGCGAACAGCCGGTCGGCCTCCTTCGGGGCTGCGACCCAGACGACGCTGGAGCGGTCGCCCGGCAGCGGCACGAACACGCAAGGTCCCTGCGGCGTGTGGAATTCCGTCGACACGTTGTGATGCGGCCGCGCATGGGTGATGTTGAAGGTCAGCGCCGACTGCTGCAGCGTGCGCCGGCTCACGCCGATGCCGGCGGCCTCGCGGCACAGCGAATGCCGGCCATCGGCGCCGACCACGAGCCGCGCCGTCAGCACGCGGCCCGATGCGCTGGTGACGGTCACCGCATCGGCATCGCTGCGGACGCTTTCCGCATCCTCGGCGATCCGCACCAGGCCGTCGATCTCGCCGGCGCGTTGTTCCAGCGCCTCGACCAGGACGGCATTGGCGACGTTGTAGCCGAACACGTCGAGACCGATCTCGTCGGCGACGAAGCGCACCTCCGGGGCTCGGATCAGCCGGCCGGTATCGTCGACCAGCCGCATCGCCTTCAGGCCGGCGGCGCGGTCACGGCACGATGACCAGACGCCGATCTCGTCGAGGAAGTCGACCGAGCCGCCGAGCAGGGCGGTGGTGCGGTTGTCGGCATACGGGGCCTTGCGGGCCACGAGCGCCGTCCGCGCCCCGGTCTGCGACAAGGCAATGGCGGCGGCGAGCCCGGCGGGCCCGGCGCCGACGACGATGACATCAAAGCTAGCGTCTGTGTTGCTCATGCGGGAACATTTGACGTTCCCGCAGGGCTTTTTCAAGAGTATTGCGTGAGCCTGCGCGGCGCATCGCCGCAACGGCGGATATGCAATTGGCTCCGATTCCTGATAGCACTGGCGCCGCATGGATCAGTTGAGACCAGAGAGCAGGGTGGCCGCAACGCCCGCCCATCGCGCCGCGGCGTTCTCGGTGCACGTCTTCACCGCGCTCGGTGCGGGCGTCGCGCTGCTCGCGCTGCTCGAGGCCGTGCGCGAGCATTGGACTGCGATGTTCTGGTGGCTCGGCGTCGCGCTCGTCATCGACGGCATCGACGGGCCGCTGGCGCGTCGGCTCGACGTCGTCCATGTGCAGCCGGACTGGTCGGGCGACGTGCTCGATCTCGTGGTGGATTTCACGACCTATGTGTTCGTGCCGGCCTACGCCATCACCGCCAGCGGGATGCTGCTGCCGCTCGCCGCGCCGGTCATCGGCGTCGGCATCGCCGTCACCGGCGCGCTGTATTTCGCCGATCGCCGCATGAAGAGCGACGACAATCATTTTCGCGGGTTTCCGGGACTCTGGAACATCGCGGCATTCTACCTGTTCCTGCTGCATCCCTCGCCATCATTGGCGACCTTGGGTCTCGCGGTCCTGATCGCGCTGACCTTCGTCCCATTCAACGTCATCCACCCGGTGCGCGTCGAACGGCTGCGCTGGCTGACGCTGCCGCTGGTCGCGCTCTGGGGCGTTCTGGTCATCGATGTGCTGGGAAACAACTTCGCCGTGGGCCCGATCGTGACGACGCTGTTGTGCGCGATCGCCCTCTACATCGTCGCGAGCGACTCCGCGATCCGACTGTTGAGATCCTTGAAAGCATGATCGACCTTCTGACCAGTCCCGAAGCGTGGGCCGCGCTGCTCACCCTGACCGCCCTCGAGATCGTTCTCGGCATCGACAACGTCATCTTCCTGTCGGTGATCACCTCGCGCATCCCGCAGCCGCAGGCGACACGCGCCCGGCAGGTCGGGCTGGCGCTGGCCTTGATCTTCCGCATCATGCTGCTCAGCGTGCTGGTCTGGCTGATCGGGCTGACGCAGCCGGTGCTCACGATCGGCGGCGTCGGCTTCTCCTGGCGCGACATCATCCTGATCGCCGGCGGCTTGTTCCTGATCGCCAAGGCCACGCATGAGATCCATGCCGAGGTCGAGGCGCGTGAGGACGGCGGGTCGCAGGGCGGCGGCACCAACAAGTTCTTCTGGGTGATCGTGCAGATCATCGTCATCGATCTCGTGTTCTCGCTGGACTCGATCATCACGGCGATCGGCATGGCCCAGGATCTCGAGATCATGATCGCCGCCGTCATCATCGCCATGGTCATCATGTACGTGTCCTCCGGACCGGTCGCTCGCTTCGTGGCGAACCATCCGACCACCAAGATGCTGGCGCTCGCCTTCCTGGTCCTGATCGGCGTCGCGCTGGTCGCCGACGGCTTCAAGTTCCACATCCCGCGCGGCTACATCTACTTCGCGATTGTCTTTGCGCTGGCGGTCGAAGCCTTCAACGTGATGGCCTCGCGCAACCGCAGGAAGCGCAACGCCTGACAGGTGCCGAGTTGACAAGGCCGTCGTGATCGCCTTCGCTTTTGCCGCCGGCAGCGCCCGATGCGCGGCCGGAGTCCGGCTCCTTCAACGGAGCCGGATGTCCGATGAGAATCAGGTAAGTGTCGGAAGTTCTTTCGCCGGATTCTCGGACGCGGCGATGGAGAGTCCGAGGGGAGATGGCGGGATGACCAAGGCGGTGCGCGTGCACAAGGTGGGAGGCCCCGAGGTGCTCGTCTATGAGCCGGTCGACGTCGCCGCGCCCGGCCCCGGCGAGGTCCGCATCCGCCAGCACGCGATCGGCCTGAACTTCATCGACGTGTACTACCGCACCGGACTGTACAAGGCGCCCGGCCTGCCGTTCATCACCGGCAACGAGGCGGCAGGCGAGGTGATCGCCGTAGGGCCGGGCGTCACGAATTTTCATCCCGGCGACCGCGTCGCCTACTACGAAAATCTGGGCGGCTACGCGACCGAGCGCAATATCGCTTGGCAGCGCCTGGTCAAGCTGCCCGACCACATCACCTATGAGCAGGGCGCGGTGCTGATGCTCAAGGGGTTGACGGTCTGGTATCTGCTGCACAAGACGTTCAAGGTCGAGCCGCACCATCGCGTGCTGATCCACGCTGCCGCCGGCGGCATCGGCCTGCTGGCCTGCCAGTGGGCGCGCGCGCTCGGTGCGCACGTCATCGGCACCGTCGGCTCCAAGGCGAAGGCCGATCTTGCCCTGGCCAATGGCTGCGACCACGTCATCCTCTACAACGAGGAGGACTTCGTCGCACGGGTCAAGCAGATCAGCCGTGGTGAATTATGCGACGTGGTCTATGACGGGGTCGGCAGGTCGACCTTCCCCGGCTCGTTGTCCTGCTTGAAGCCGCGCGGTCTGTTCGTCAGCTTCGGCAATGCCTCGGGTCCGGTGCCGCCATTCTCGATCGCCGAGCTCAACAGCCATGGCTCTTTGTTCGCGACCCGGCCGAAGCTCAACGACTACATCGGCAAACGATCGGAGTTGCTGGAGGGCGCCGACACGCTGTTCTCGGCGGTGATCAGCGGCAAGCTGCACGTGCAGATCAATCACGCCTATGCGCTGAAGGATGCGGGCCGGGCGCACGCCGATCTCGAAAGCCGCGCCACGACCGGGGCCTCGATCCTCAAGCCATAGGCGCTTGGCGATCGGGATCTGCCGCTAGAATTCGTCCCGGTTCGAAGCGCCACCAGCCGAAGCCCGGCTCCAGAGCACCGCGTCCGTCTGCGCTGCCGTCGTCGACGCCTCGATCCGCGCCGGCGCGAGGCTGTCTTGTCCGTCGCGCCAGGCGCGCTCGCGCTCGGGGTCGTGGAGCGCCAGAACGAGACCCTGATTGAGCTCATAGAGGCCAGAGGCGAGCCCCGCAGCACCGAGCGCGTCCCTGAGCGAATCCTGCACCAGGGCGCGCAGCGCGACGTGTGGCGCCGAGACCGGCACATCCACCTCGCGGCCGGCCATGGCCTGCGCGCAGGCGCGCCGGTCGAACGAGGCATGGCCGCGGCAGGCGAGCGGACGCGCGGGATGGATGATGCAGCCGCCGCGCACGACGAATGGGCAAGGCTGGTGCAGCTTCATTCGCTCGGTCTCGCCCAGGCCGCGCGTCGCGCGGTTGGCGAGCTTGATCCGTCGTGACAGCGAGCCGAGCGCGGTTGCCGGCATGCGCTGATCGATCTGCCGGGCGTAGCGCGCGAGCAGGAAGATCTCCGGTGCCGTCGCCGTCACGCGCAGCGCGCAACAGGAGGGGCAGCCCTTGGCGCAGGCGAGGGCGGGCAGATGCGCCGTCTGGGCGTGGATGTTGGCTTCGAACAGATCGAAGGCGCGGTCGGCGAGCATGTCTGCCAGGTTCTGCGAGGCCCGCCCGGACGCCAGCAGCGCGTTGAAGACACGTCGCAGTTCGCTGAAAGGTGCTTCGCTCAATGTTTTCCTCCGACGCCCGCACGAACCAAAACGTCAGCGACCGCGGCGCACCCGGCGCACCGCGGTCGACAAGGATGAGGCAGAGAGGACGCCCGCTGCCTCATCCGGAGAGAGCCGACGTCAGGCAGCAACGCCTTTCAGGATCGCGTCGAAGCAGGGGCGGGGGATGCGGAAGAATCCGCGGCCGCCGGCGAACGTCCGATAGTGCGGACGTGCCATCTCGAGCAGGCGCTCGTACCATTCGTTCGCGGTGAGCCCGGCCGGCTTCTCGCCGATCGAGTTGATGTCCGAGTTCGGAAAGAAGCGGACGTGAATCAAAACCTCTTCGGTGGCGGCAGCGGGGGCGATGTGGCTCGCGGCGTCCGTGACGGGTAGTGCCCGAGCCAGATTGTCTCTCGCCATTCTCGTATCTCCTTGTGTCGTACCGACGTCGTTGTCGGCGGAATGATCATCAGCTTGGTCCGGTAAGCCTCGTCCCTCCGAGCTGATCACATCCCGTACAACGCTATATCCACAAGGATATAACGTATGTCATCGGACCGCAGGTGTTTGGCTCCGCAAAGATCGTTGGTCAGGCGGCGCGCTGTCTTTGATCTAGGTCAATCGAAGTCCGGTTCTGGAGCCTCCGGCGCGACACGATAGACCTGACGCTGTGGCTCCTCGTCTTCGCGCCGGCATGCTTCCGCTCCTCCGACAATCATGTTCTCGGCGATCGCGCGCCCCTCCGGACGCGCATCCCGCAAGGTCGGCTCGACTGATGAATGCCGCGCCGGTCCTAGCGACCTGAGCTGCTACGCCACGCACCGGGCAGCGCCGACCTCGGTCAGGATGCCATCCAGCGTGTCGATCATCGCCGCGATTTCGTCCCGGGTCACGTTGAGCGCCGGCATGAAGCGCAACGCATCCGGACGCGGCGCGTTCAGCAGCAGGCCGAGCTCGAAGGCATGCGCGACGATCGCCGGCGCGATCGGTCTGATCACGTCGAGCGCGAGCAATAGACCACGGCCGCGCGCTTCGCCCAGGCCGTGCCTTGCCGAGATGCGCTGCAGCTCACTCTCGAGATAGATCCCGTTGTCCGCGACAGCCTTGAGAAACTCCGGCTTCTCGATGACGTCGAGCACAGCAAGTCCCGCCGCGCACATGAGCGGATTGCCGTTGAAGGTGCCGCCCTGATCGCCATGCTCGAAACAAGACGCCGCATCGGTCGCCAGCAGGGCGGCGAGCGGAACGCCGCCGCCGATGCCCTTGCCCAAGGTCATGATGTCCGGGAGGACGTCGGCGTGCTCATAGCCGAACAGCTTTCCGGTGCGGCCCATGCCGGTCTGGATCTCGTCGACGATCAGCAGCAGCCCGTGCCTGGTGGTCAGCGCCCGCAACTGCTGCAGGAAACTGTCCGTCGCGGGCCACACGCCGGCCTCGCCCTGGATCGGCTCGAGCATGATCGCCACCGTCTTGTCGGAGATCAGGGCCTCGACCGAGGCGATGTCGTTCAGGCGTGCCTTTGGAAAGCCCGGGACCTTGGGCTCGAACAGCGGCTCGAACGCCTTCTTGCCAGAAGCCGACATCGTCGCCAGCGTGCGGCCGTGGAAGCCGCCCTCGAAGGTGATGATCTCATACGCGCCGTTCTTGCGCAGAGCGCCGTATTTGCGCGCGAGCTTGATGGCGCCTTCATTGGCTTCGGCGCCCGAATTGGTGAAGAACACCTGGTCGAAGCACGAGCGGTCGACGAGTGCCTTGGCGAACTGCAGGCTGGTGTCGTTGAAATACGCTGGGCTCGGGGTGATCAGGCGCGCCGCCTGGCTGGCGAGCGCGCTGGCCAGCTCCAGCGGCGCATGGCCGAGCGAGTTCACGGCCCAGCCCTGGATGAAGTCCAGATAGCGCTTGCCGTCGTCGTCCCATAGCCAGGAGCCCTTGCCCTGAACGAAGACGGTGCGCGGACGCGCCGTGATCTCCATCAGAGCGTCGTAGGGATGGGAGGCGGTCAGCATGTGCAATCTCCTGTGCTCAGAGGTGAAACGGTGGGCCAAAAAGCGAGAAGGCCGCTCCTTTGCGGGAGCGGCCTTCTCGAAAACCTGGAGCTGATGAGCTAGCTGATCAGCAACGTCTTCGGACATGGCGCGCCCCGGCATCGTCACGGCGGTGACGACGGCAAACGGCGGCGCGGCGGTTGGTCCGGTTGAAGATCATGCGGCGGCCATACAGGCAAATCGCAACCGGTGTCAAGATGCCGGCCTGCAGGCTGCAATACGGGCCGCTGCTCCGGGAAGCGGCGAGGGAAGCGCCGGCCGGTGCGAAGGCCGCACGATCCAATCTCGGGTCTCGCGCTTTAGTGACAACTTTACCAAACATTTAGCGGCTGCGTTTACTTTGCCGGGCAGCTTGAAAATGCAAGCGCTCAGGACGAGCGATGTCGAACCCCCATCTCACGATCGCCGAAGAAGTGCAGGCGGCCATAGCCACCGGCTCAGCCGACCGCTGCTCCGGCGTGGCCGAGCGGGTGGCCGCCCTGTTCGTCGCCTCGGCCGGCAGCCTGGATATCGAGCAGCACGCGCTGTTTGCCGACGTCTTCGAGCGTCTCGTCAACACCATCGAGCTGCGCGCGCTGGCCGACGTCGGTGCCCGGATCGCACTCGCCGAACTCAGCGCCCAGCTTGCCCCGATCCCGCAGGCGCCGGCCGGCGTGATCCGGCGGCTGGCCTATCATGACGACATCGCCGTCGCGGGGCCGGTGCTTTCGGAATCGCCGCGGCTGAGCAGCGAGGATCTCGTCGAGATCGCGCAGACGCGCGGCGAGAAGCACCTGATTGCGATCGCCGGGCGCTGGTGGCTGCAGGAGATCGTCACCGATGCGCTGCTCGCGCGACGCTATCCGAGCGTGAGCCGCCAACTGATGAAGAATCCCGGGGCGCGGGTGTCACCCGCCGGATTCGCCGCCATCGTGGCGCAGGCGGCTGGAGATGCGGAGCTCACGGTCGCGGCCGGCATCCGCGCCGATCTGCCAGCAGCCTTGCGCAGGACCCTGTTGCAGCGCGCGACGGAGGCGGTGAGGGCGCGGCTGCTCGCGTCGGCGCCGCCGCATCTCTACGAAGAAATCCGCAGCGCCATTTCAGCGGCCACGGTCGACGCCGAGCGCGACATGTCGCGAAACCGCGATGGTGGCAGCTCCAAGGTGGCGGTTGGCCAGCTGAAGCAGGGCGGAAAGCTGACCGAGGCCGCGCTGCTGGAATTTGCCCGTCAGCGGCGCTACGGCGAGACGATCGCGGCCATCGCGGAGCTCGCGAAATGCAGCATCGAGCTGGTGCGGCCGCTGATGCAGAGCCTGCGCAGCGACGGCATTCTCGTGCCGTGCAAGGCCGCTGGGCTGAGCTGGGTCACGGTTGCCGCGATCCTCGATAGCCGGTTCGTTTCAGGTGCAACGCCTCCCGACGAGCTGACCAAGCTCAAGAACAAATATCTCGAACTGAAGCAGGACGAGGCGCTTCGCCTGCTGAAGCTCTGGTCGGTTCGCACCACGGGCTCCTCGCACTGAGGGGCGGTCCGCAGGTCCAGGACGCGTTGACACGCCCATTCTGCAATTCCCCCGAGTTCCCGGCGATGGCCCGAGACGCGACAGAGCCGCGCTAGAAACCCGCGACCGTGCCGTGCAGGTCGTATTCGTCGGCACGTTCGATCCTGACCGTGACGATCTCGCCGACACGCAGCGGCCGGCGGCTGGACAGATAGACGGCGCCATCGATGTCAGGGGCATCAGCCTTGGTGCGGCCCTTAGCGACGCTCGGCCCGACCTCGTCGATGATCACCTGCTGACGCGTGCCAACCTTGCGCTTGAGCCTGCGCGCCGAGATCTTCTGCTGGCGGGCCATCAGCGCGTCCCAGCGCTCCTGCTTGACCGCGTCCGGGACCTGGTCGGGCAGGGCGTTGGAGGTCGCGCCGGCCACCGGCTCGTATTTGAAGCATCCGAGCCGATCGATCTCGGCCTCATCCAGCCAGTCCAGCAGATAGGCGAAATCCGCGTCCGTCTCGCCGGGGAATCCGACGATGAAGGTCGAGCGCAGCGCAAGGTCGGGGCAGGCTGCCCGCCAGGCCTTGATCCGGTCCAGCGTCTTGTCCTGCGCCGCCGGGCGGCGCATCGCCTTCAGGACGTTCGGGCTGGCATGCTGGAATGGGATGTCGAGATAAGGCAATATCTTACCGTCTGTCATGAGGCCAATCACCTCGTCGACATGCGGGTAGGGGTAGACGTAATGCAGCCGGACCCAGGCTCCGAGTTCGCCGAGCTCGCGCGCCAGATCGAGGAAGCGCGCCCGGACGCTGCGGTCCTTCCAGGCGCTTTCGGCATATTTCAGGTCCAGCCCATAGGCCGAGGTGTCCTGCGAAATGACCAGGAGTTCCTTGACCCCGGCTGCGACCAGCCGCTCGGCCTCGCCCAGCACGTCGGCCGCGGGGCGCGACACCAGATCGCCACGCAGCTTCGGGATGATGCAGAAGGTGCAGCGGTTGTTGCAACCTTCGGAGATCTTCAGATAGGCGTAGTGCCGGGGCGTAAGCTTGATGCCCTGCGGAGGAACCAGGTCGAGATGAGGGTTGTGCGCAGGCGGCGACGCGCGGTGTACGGCGTCCAGCACACTCTCGTACTGCTGCGGGCCGGTGATCGACAGCACACCGGGATAGGCCTGCTCGATCTGCTCCGGCTCCGCGCCCATGCAGCCGGTCACGATGACCTTGCCGTTCTCGGCCATGGCCGAGCCGATCGCCGACAGGGATTCCTGCTTGGCGCTGTCCAGGAACCCGCAGGTGTTGACGATGACGACGTCGGCGCCGTCATGCTTCCGGGCAAGCTCGTAGCCCTCGGCGCGGAGACGCGTGATGATGCGCTCGGAATCGACCAAGGCCTTGGGACATCCGAGCGAAACAAAGCTGATCTTGGGCGCCGAACCCTGCTGCATCTTGGAACTGCCTGATGAGATAGGCGTCAGCTAGTCCGAATTGTCCAGAAAGACAAGGCTTTGAGGCGGCCACGTCCATGCTATGGGTGAGGGCCCGGACAACCTGGTGATCGATGAGCGCCGAGCAATCGCCTAAAATCGTGATCGTCGACGAAAGCCCGATCCGCGCGGCCATCCTGGAGGAGGGCTTGCGGGAAGCGGGCTTTACCGGCGTCGTGCATGTCAGCGAGATGCAGGGTCTTCTGGCGCGCATCTATGCCCTGGATCCGGACGTCATCGTCATCGACCTGGAGAACCCGAGCCGCGACGTGCTGGAGCAGATGTTCCAGGTCAGCCGCGCCGTCCGCCGGCCGATCGCGATGTTCGTGGACCAGAGCGACGCCGCCTCGATCCAGGCCTCGGTGGAGGCGGGCGTCTCCGCCTACATCGTCGATGGCCTGAAGAAGGAGCGGATCAAGCCGATCCTCGACCTCTGCATCTCCCGCTTCAATGCGTTCTCCAAGCTTCAGGACGAGCTGGAGCGCGCCAAGTCCGCGCTCGAGGACCGCAAGGTGATCGACCGCGCCAAGGGCATTCTGATGAAGATGAAGGGCTTCACCGAAGAGGAAGCCTACGTGCTGTTGCGCTCCACAGCCATGCGCGAAAAGAAGAAGATCGGCGAGATCGCACAATCGATCCTGACCGCCTCGGAGATGTTGAAATGACCGGCCCGCTTCGCATTGGCTTCATTCCGCTGGTCGATGCCGCGGCGCTGATCGTCGCCGTCGATAAGGGCTTCACGGCCGCGGAGGGGCTCGACGTCACCCTCGTCCGCGAGGTCTCCTGGTCGAACGTCCGCGACAAGCTCAACATTGGCCTGTTCGATGCCGCGCATCTGCTGGCACCGGTGGCCATTGCGTCCAGTCTTGGTATCGGCCACGTCAAGGTTCCGATCGTCGCGCCGTTCAATCTCGGCGTGAACGGCAACGCGATCACCGTGACGCCGGCGCTGCATGCGGCAATCATGGCCCACCTCGAGGGTGATCGTTTCGACCCGATGGCGACGGCGCTGGCCCTGGCGCGCGTCGTCGCTGAACGGCGCAAGGCCGGCGCCGAGCCGCTGACTTTCGGCATGACGTTTCCGTTCTCGACCCACAACTATCAGTTGCGGTTCTGGATGGCTGCAGGCGGCGTCGACCCCGATGAGGACGTCCGCCTCGTGGTGCTGCCGCCGCCTTACATGGTGGAGAGCATCGCCAACGGTCACGTCGATGCGTTCTGCGTCGGAGCACCGTGGAACTCGATCGCGGTCGATCTCGGCATCGGCCATATTCTCCACTTCGTGTCTGACGTGCTGGTGCGCGCGGCCGAAAAGGTGCTGGCGGTCAGGCAGAGCTGGGCTGACAAAAATCCCGGCGCCCTCGCCGGCCTGGTCCGCGCCTGCGCGAAGGCCGCCGATTTCATCGAGCAGAACCACGGGGAGGCCGCGCGTATCCTGGCCCAGCCGGAGCGGATCGGCGTCGATGCGGAGGTGCTCCAGCGTACGCTGGACGGCCGCCTCAAGATCTCGCCGGACGGCACCTTCCGCGAAAGCTCGCGCTATCTGCTGGTGGGCCGGGAAGAAGCGGGACGGCCCGAGAAGATCCAAGCGGCATGGCTGTATGCCCAGATGGTGCGGTGGGGCCAGACTCCCCTCAGCAATGAAGCCCTGGGCACCGCCATGGGCGTGTTCCGGCCGGATATCTACGACGCGGCGATGGGCACGGCCGCGGTCGGCACGGATGCCGCCATCGGCGCGTTCGCTGGTCCGCCTTTTGCGGTGGATGACGTGATCGGCCATCTCAAGGCATTCAAGATCGGCCGCTGGACGGCCTGATCCACCGCTCCGATCAGGGTCTGGGCACCGGGCGCCGCCGACCAATTTTTGGGCGGCGTGCCCGTATTTCGGGGCTTGAGCCTGACAACGCGCCTTCATCGATTCGGGCAGCGACCTGATTCTTCGCGCTTTTCCTTGATTTGTCCCGCTGGCACGCAACTTGAATGTTGCGGTGCAGTCGGCCGCCGCAGACGCCGCTGACTGCAATCCATGTCGGATTTCCGCAGCAACGAAGCTGGTCGGATCGCTCACCTGAAGCAGGCCATACCGGCCGGTCGGACGATGCGATCCTCATCCCATTCCCGAACGCCAATCGCCCTGGCCGCTGGAGCTTCGTCCGCCATCATGAAAATCGAATCGTTGTCAGTCGACTTCAACGACGAGCAGAAGCGCTACCTCGAAGGGTTGGCCGCGGGTCTCAAGGTCACGCTCGCAGGACGCGGCCAGGGTGGCGCGCCGACAGCAAGCGAGCCGACCGGTCCGGACGCCATCCACATCAAGGCGCAGGACAAGGTGATCGCGTCGGGACGGAAGCTCGCCGACCAGGAAAAGGTCAAGCGCGAAGGACATCCGTTCGATGCCTACGAACGGCTGAAGGAGCAGGCGCGCAACGATGCCGCGCCATCCACGGCCGACAATTTCCGTTGGCGCTACTACGGCCTGTTTCACGTCGCTCCGGCGCAGGACTCCTACATGTGCCGTCTGCGCATCCCCAACGGCATCCTGAAGCATTGGCAGTTGACCGGCCTCGCCGATCTCGCCGACGAGCTTTGCGGTCCCTACAGCCACGTCACCACGCGGGCAAACCTGCAACTGCGCGAAATCCCACCCAGGCACGCGGTCATGCTGCTGGAGGGACTTTCGGATCTCGGTCTGACCGCGCGCGGCTCCGGCGCCGACAACATCCGCAACGTAACGGGAACGCCGACCGCCGGCATCGATCCGCAGGAATTGCTGGATACGCGGCCCTATGCGCGCGAATGGCATTTCCACATCCTCAACGACCGCTCGCTGTACGGCCTGCCACGCAAGTTCAACGTCGCTTTCGACGGTGCCGGGCAGATCGCGGCGCTCGAGGACACCAACGACATTGCGTTCTCGGCGGTCGAGGTGAAGGACGGATTTGGGGTTGCGCCCGGCGTGTGGTTCAGACTCGGCCTCGGCGGCATTACGGGACACAAGGATTTTGCCAAGCCGACCGGAATCATCGTCGAGCCTGAGCGGGCGACCGAGGTGGCTGACGCCATCGTGCGGCTCTTTATCGAGACCGGCGACCGCACCAATCGTCTCAAGGCGCGGCTCAAATATGTGCTCGACAGCATGGGCCACGACAAGTTCATGGAAGCCGTCGAGACGAGGCTCGGCCGCAAGCTTGCGCGCGTGCCGGACGAGGCGCTCGAGCCACGCCTCGACTCCGACCGCATGGCCCATGTCGGCGTGCATCAACAGAAGCAGCAGGGGCTGAACTGGATCGGCGTGGTGCTGCCGCTGGGCAGGCTGACCACGGATCAGATGCGCGCGCTTGCCAGAATCGCAGCGGATCTCGGCGATGGCGAGATCCGGCTCACGGTGTGGCAGAACCTGCTGTTATCGGGCGTCCGCGACGACAAGGTCGCGCTGGCCTGCGCCGCGGTCGAGCAGATCGGACTGTCGGTCAAGGCCTCGCACATCCGCGCCGGATTGATCGCCTGCACAGGCAACGCCGGCTGCAAGTTCGCAGCATCCAACACCAAGAAGCATGCGGCCGAGATCGGCGACTGGTGCGAGAGCAGGGTGGACGTCGACACGCCGCTGAACATTCACCTCACCGGCTGTCATCACTCCTGCGCCCAGCACTACATCAGCGACATCGGCTTGATCGCGGCAAAGGTGCCGGCTGGTGACGGCGACGACACGGTCGAAGGCTATCATCTGTTCGCCGGGGGTGGTTTCGGCCCTCAGGCCGATATCGGCCGCGAGGTCTATCGCGACCTCAAGGCGGCGGATGCGCCTGTAACCGTCGAGAAGCTGCTCAAGGCCTATCTCGCCCATCGCGCCTCGCCCGAAGAGACCTTCCTGTCGTTCGCACGCCGTCACGACGGCGAAGCGCTGCGCAATCTCGCCGAAGCCCAGACCTCGTCGCAGGTGTCAGCATGAACCAGATCACGCCCATGCCCAACATCGAGATCATTCCTCCGACGGCGCCATTTTCCGAGGCGCAGCGCTCGTGGCTCAACGGCTTCCTGGCCGGAGCGCTCGGTCTAGACGGCTCGACAGCATTGTCGCCGGCGCAGAACGGCGCTGTGCTCGCGCCCGCAGGCGACGGTGATGACGGCGAGGCGCCATGGCACGATCAGACCATGCCGATCGCCGAGCGCATGAAGCTGGCCGAGGGCCGTCCGCTGCGCCGGCGCATGATGGCAGCCATGGCGCAGCAGGACTGCGGCCAATGTGGCTACAATTGCAACGACTATTCGGATGCGATCGCCGCTCGCAGCGAGGCGCGGCTGAATCTGTGCGTCCCCGGTGGCAAAGAAACCGCGCGGATGCTGAAGGCTCTTTACGAGGAGATCGACACGGCTCCGGCGGCCGCCAAGCCCGCTGCTGCTGCGCCGGCCACCGTCTCCGTCGTCGTCAGCGAGCCCGGCCGCTCGCGCGACAATCCGCTCGAGGCGACGTTCCTGTCGCGGCGCCTGCTCAACAAGCCGGGCTCGGAGAAAGAGACCTGGCACATCGAGTTTGATCTGGGAGAGAGCGGGCTCGACTATGTCGTCGGCGATTCCTTCGGCATCTTCGCCAAGAATGATCTCGGCCTGGTCGACCAGATCATCGCGCTGCTCGGCGCCTCGCACATGACCGAGGTGAACGGCAAGCCGCTGCGGCAGTGCCTGCTCGAGGACGTCTCGCTGTCGCCGGCACCGGATTCGCTGTTCGAGCTGATCTCCTTCATCACCGGCGGCGCGACCCGCGAGAAGGCGCGGCAACTGGCGCAGGGCGAGGATCCCGATGGCGATGCGGCAACGCTCGACGTGATGGCGGTGCTGCAGAAGTTCTCCGGTGTCCGGCCGCATCCCGAAGCCTTCGCCGAGGCGCTGGAGCCGCTGCAGCCGCGGCTCTACTCGATCTCGTCGTCGCACAATGCCACGCCCGGCAAGTTGTCGCTGACGGTCGACTGCGTCCGCTACGTCATCGGGAAGCGCAAGCGGCTGGGCCTCGCCTCGACGTTCCTGGCCGAGAGGATCAATCCCGGCGACAAGCTGCGTGTCTACGTGCAGAAGGCGCATGGCTTCGCGCTGCCGGCCGATCCCAAGACGCCGATCATCATGGTCGGCCCCGGCACCGGCGTTGCGCCGTTCCGCGCCTTCCTGCTCGATCGCAGGGCGACCGGCGCGCCGGGCAAGAACTGGTTGTTCTTCGGCCATCAGCGTAGCGACTGCGACTTCTTCTACGCCGACGAGCTCAATGCCATGAAGACCGCGGGCCTCTTGACGCGGCTGTCGCTGGCGTGGTCGCGCGACGGCGACAAGAAGTTCTACGTCCAGGACCGCATGCGCGAGGTCGGCCGCGAGGTGTGGACCTGGCTCGCCGATGGCGCCCACCTTTACATCTGCGGCGACGCCAAACGCATGGCCAAGGACGTCGAGCGCGCCCTGGTCGACATCGTCGCCCAGTTTGGTGCCCGGTCCACGGATGAGGCCGTCAGCTTCGTTGCGGACCTCAAGAAGAAGGGCCGGTTCCAGCTCGACGTCTACTGAGCCGGAACCCGATGGAGAATATTTCTTGGTCGGAACACCGATCGAGAATTTTTTGTTTCCAAGCGGACCCGAATCAGGGGGCTTGTCGTTATTTCGCCGGTTGCCTTGCACCCGGCCGCGGGAACGCTTTTCTCATGGCCGGAACTTCAGGAGACCGGCCATGCGGACGATATCGACGCCCCTGCGACACATGCCCCAGGCCCGCGCCATTCGCGAGCGCGGCACCGCGGTCGCGCTGGTAGCCTTTTATAGCGCGCTGGCGCTGATTGCCGCGATCACCTTGGGCATGCCCTCCACGCATCCGTTCTGATCACACCGCCGAGCTGAACGGCGCGACCGTGATGCCCGCCGCGTCGAGTGCCTTGCGGACCTCGCGTGCGATCTCGACGGCGCCGGCTGTATCGCCGTGGATGCAAACGGTGTCGGTGCGCATCTTCATGACCTTGCCGCTCACTGAAATCACGGCGCCGTCCTGAACCATTCGCACGACGCGCTCCGCGATCTGCTTGGGCTCGTGCAGCACCGCGCCGGGCTTGCTGCGCGACACCAGCAGTCCATCGTCGCCATAGGCGCGGTCGGCAAACACCTCGTGAGCCATCCTCAGATTGGCCTTCTCGCCAGCGGTCACCAGCTTGGAGTTGGCGAGCACGACGAAGATCAGGCTGGGATCGACGGCCTTGATCGCCTTGGCGATGGCATTCGCCGTCATGTCGTCCTCGCAGGCGACATTGGACAGCGCGCCGTGTGCCTTCACATGCGTGACCTTGTGGCCGGCCGCGGTGGCGATCGCCTGCAGGGCGCCGATCTGATAGGCGACGAGGTTCTCGATCTCCGACGATTTCAGCCCCGGCATCGGACGCCGACCGAAACCATGCAGATCGCGATAGCCGGGATGCGCGCCGACGCTGACGCCTTTGGCCTTCGCCATCTCGACCGTCCGCCGCATGATGTCGGCGTCACCGGCATGAAAGCCGCAGGCGACGTTGACCGATGTCGCCAGCTCGATCATGGCGGCGTCATTGCCCATTTCCCACGGGCCAAAACTCTCTCCGAGGTCGCAGTTCAGATCGACGGTGCTGGTCATGTCAGGGTCCGCTCGTTGATGGGTCCGAAGCAACGTGAGATGTGATCAAACTAATCGGGAGTGACTCCGGGCCAGGTGGTGGCGTCGGTTGCGCTGACGGCATGACCGGCCACATTGGCCGTGAACAGCGCATCGACGTTGAAGTCGCTGCTCGCAAGCTCGGTGACGCGGCCGGGCAGGCTGCGCAGCAGATCCTTGTAACGACGCAGCTCGGCCTGCGCCTCGGCCATGCTCACGGCCTTGAAGCGGAACGGCGTTCCGGCCGGCGTCTGCGCCAGGCGGCCGAAATCGGCCGTGATGACGGTCGCGATCTTCGGATAGCCGCCGCTGGTGCCGCGGTCCGACATCAGCACGATCGGCGAACCGTTGCCGGGCACCTGGATGCTGCCGTCCACGGTGCCGTCCGAGACGATGTTGTGACCGTGCAGGTGGCGCATCTGCGGCCCCTCGAGGCGATAGCCCATGCGGTCGCTGGTCGCCGAGACCATCCAGTCGCTGCCGAGGAATAGCGCTTTCATCTCGTCGCTGAACTCGTCGTCCTGCGGTCCCATGACGACGCGAATCGCGCCGCCGGCTTTCGGTAGATCGATCCGCAGTTCCGGCGCATCGCCGGCGGGCGCGACCTCGAACACGTCGCCGGCCTGAAGCGGGCGGGGGTAGGGGCTGCCGAGCCCGGCGCGCGCATTCACCGAGAGACTGTTGAACATCGGTTCGCCGGCGATGCCACCTGCGATGGCGAGATAGGTGAACGAGCCGCCGCGCGCAAAGCCGAGCGTGAGCTGCTCTCCGTCGTTCAGCGTCACCGACGTGTTGATCTCGACCTGCCGCTTGGCGACATCCGCCAGCCGTTGCGCGCCGGCGAGCGCCACGCGCACCGCGCCGCCCTTCGCCGCGAACGTCGCGCCGAACGGGCCGATCTCGATCGCAGCCGCCATCAGCGCATTGCCGACGAGGCTGTTGGCTGCCGCCAGCGCCAGCTTGTCCATCGCGCCGGACGGCGTCAGCCCGTAGCGCTGCGCGCCGAAACGCCCGCCATCCTGGACCGAGCTTGCCGGGCCGATCTGTGAGACGACGAGCGTGCTCATGCGGCGATCCGCTCGGCGATGAGCTCGCCGCCCTCGGCGGCGCGCTCCTGCTCCGCGAAGGTCTTGACGTCAACGGCATAGAAGCTGACCTCGTCGCCGGGCTCGAGCAGAAAGGTCGGCTCGCGATGCAGTTGAAACGTCCGCATCGCGGTGCGGCCAAGCAGGTGCCAGCCGCACGGGCCGGCAAGGCATTGGATGCCGGTCTGGATGCCGCCGATGGCGATGATGCCGGCCGGTGTCCAGAGCCGCGGATTCTGGCGGCGCGACATCTGCAGCGTGGGATCGAGACCGGACAAATAGGACCAGCCCGGTGTGAAGCCGATCATTGCGACGCGATAAGTGCTGGCGATATGGCGTGCGACGACTTCGTCCGGCGTGAGGCTCAACGCCTTGGCGACATCCTCGAGGTCGATGCCATTCTCTCCGCCATAGCAGACTGGAACCCGCCAGCGCCTGACCTCGCTGTCCGGCGCGAGCGACCCGGCCGACAGCGCGAAGAGCCTTGCCCCGAGCGTGTCGTGGTCGATGACGTCAGCATCATAATGCACGAGCAGCGAACGATAGGTCGGCACCGTCTCCGTGATGCCCTCGATCCCGGCCGCTGCCACTGCATGGTCGAGCGCCAGGACGCGGCGGTTGGCGATCTCGTCGATGGTCCGGCTGAACTCGACGGTGACGGCGCTGTCGCCGCTGGGCAGCAGGCGGGGAGGTGGAAAGGGATCGGCCATGAGTCCGAAGTGATCCGCGTTGATGGTCCCTGATCTAGCTCGTTTCGATCGCAAGTGGAATTGGGTCAAAGGCAAAAAGTCTCGAAAATTCAATAAATTAATCGGATGCTCGGCGATAAGAAGACTTTATCGGATGGGCGCAAGCCCCGCATGCGCTGGACGCACCGAGCATGCCCTTGACGCCGCCTTCGTCGCTCGCAAGATGCGCCTGCTTTTTCCGCCAGCTGTTTGGAGCGCCAGTCTCAAGATGTCCCTCACCCCCGAAGCCATCGCCACCCTGTCTCAAGTCACAACCGCGACCATCACGACGGTCTTGCTGAAGAAGGGGTTGCGCAATGTCTGGCTGCGCGGCGCCAAGCCGCTGCGCCCGGGACAGAAGCGGCTGGTCGGTCCCGCCTTCACGCTCCGCTTCGTGCCGGCGCGCGAGGATCTGGCGACGCCGGAATCCTGGTCGTCGCCGATCTCGACCCGCACCGCGATCGAGGCCATGCCCGAAGGCTGCATCGCCGTGGTCGATGCGATGGGCGTCAAGGACGCCGGCATCTTCGGCGACATCCTCTGTGCCCGCATGGTCAAGCGCGGCGTCACCGCGCTGATCACCGACGGCGTGGTGCGTGACCTCGAAGGCGTGCTCGGCACCGGGCTTCCGGTATGGTGCGACGGCTACGCGGCGCCGCCTTCGGTGGCCGGCCTGACCTTCGTCGGTTGGGGCGAGGCGATCGGCTGCGGCGGTGTGGCCGTGTTCCCGAACGACGTCGTCGTGGCCGACCAGGACGGTGCGGTGCTGATCCCGCAGGCGATGCTCGATCACGTGCTCGCCGAGGGCCCCGAGCAGGAACGCATGGAGGCCTGGATCGTCGACGAGGTGAACAAGGGCGCGGTGCTGCCGGGTCTCTATCCGATGAATGCCGAGACCAAGGCGCGCTACGCCGCGTCGAAGAAGTAGTTCACGGCCCCGATCAATCGACGGCACAGATTCAGGAAAGGTAGAACAATGGTCGAAGTCTATCTCGCGGGCTCTCGCCCCACCCGCCGCGCGGCGGCGGAAAGCTTTACGGGCACGGTCTGGCAGGATCCGATCATCACGCCACAGGCTCCGGCTCGCGTCGCCTCGGCGCGTGTCGCGTTCGAGCCGGGCGCTCGCACGGCCTGGCACACCCATCCCCTCGGGCAGACGCTCTATGTCATCCAGGGCGTCGGCCGCGTGCAGGCCAAGGGCGGGCCGGTCCGTGAGATCAAGGCCGGCGACGTCGTCTGGATTCCGCCGGGCGAGAAGCATTGGCATGGCGCCGCGCCGACCACCGGCATGGTCCACGTCGCGATGCATGAGTCGCTCAATGGCGAGCACGTGACGTGGATGGAGCACGTCACCGACGAGGAATATGCCACCCCGGTCGGCTGAGGCTGAGCAGCACCCGAGATCAGTTCGAGCGCGCGGTCGCAGGGCCGCGCGCTTTTCATTTGAAAGAGCGTCGACCGCAGGCGCGGCGCTCAGTTCACCCGCGTCCAGGTCTGGCCGCCGCAGAACATGCCGCCGAAGGCGCAGCCCTGCACGCGCAGACTGTCCATTCCCTTCAGCGCAATGGTCGAGTCGTAGGTGCTGCCGCTGTTCGGATCGAAGATGCGGCCGGTCCACTTCTTTTCCTGCGTCTTGTCGCTCGGCCGCATGTTGATCAGGATCTGCTCGCCGTTCTGGTTGGTCTTCGTATCCACGGCGTAGCCGCAGAGATTGCTGCCGCAGGGCTCGATGCGGATCTGGCCCTCCTTCTCCTCGGTTAACCAGATGCCGACCGGCGAGTTGGGATCGCGACCGGCGGTCTGCGCCGCAGCGGGCGGCGCGGCTGCGGTGGTCACGGCAGGCGTCTGGGCTGGGCGCGGTGGCGGTGGCGCGGCGGCAGGAGCCGGAGCCGCAGCAGGTGCCACAACGGCCGTCGCAGCGGCTGGCGGCGCAACCGGTGCCGCGGCGTTGGCGGCCGGGGCCGCCGTAGGCGGCAGCGGCGCGGGTGGCGCGGCCGCTTGGACGGGAGCAGGCGCAACCGGCGGGGTCGCCGGTACGGCTCCCGTCGGAGCTGGTGCGGGAGGAACAGGGGCTGGGGCCGTGGCGGCCGGAACCTGCGGTTGCGGGGCCGGCGTAACGGCCGCCTCGGCTGGCGCCTGGGCCGGCTTGTCCGCGCCAGGCTGCGGCCTGGCCGCCGGATCCGGATCGCGCTTGGTGCGCTTGGTCTTCTTCTGCTCGGTATTGTCGTAGACCCCGGGGATCTGCACGGTGCCGCGGTCGGGATCGATGCGGATTGTCTTGCCGCCGTATTCGATGACGTACTGCGCCTCGGCGGCACTGCTGGCCAGAACCAAAGCCGCAACAGCCAACAGCCTCTTCATCCGTGTCTCCGCGATGTCGGTTGCTGATGTGAGCGAGCTCACGCGCAATTAAGTCGCTGATGCGGCGTCCCCGGTTCAATGCGCCACCTGCTCAGAAATCGAGCGGCGCATTGTCGACGACCTCCTTCATCACGAAGAACGTGCGCGTCTGGCGCACGCCGGGCAGCGAGATCAGTTGGTCGCCATGCATCCGATTGAAGTCGTGCATGTCGCGGACGCGGATCTTCAGGAAGAAGTCGAAATCGCCGGCCACGAGATGACAGTCGAGCACGAATTTCAGCTTTCGGATCGCGGCCTCGAAGGTGCGGAAGCTCTCCGGCGTCGACCGGTCGAGCACGACCCCGACCAGGACCAGCGCGCTGCGCTCGACCTTCTCGGGCGCGATCTGGGCGCGCACACCGGTGATGTAGCCGTCGTCGAATAGCCGCTGCGTGCGGCGATGGCAGGTGGCGGGGCTGACGTGGACGGCGGCGGCGAGCTCGGCATTGGTCATCCGGCCGTCCTTCTGCAGCAATTGCAGAATGCGCCGGTCGACGCGGTCCAGGTCAGGGGTGGAAGCTTCTTTCGATTTCTGCGTCATTTGCGGATGTATCTATCGTCAAATCGCGACGGTGCGGAGGTAACCACGAAAACATGGGGCGATAAAGAGAGCACCTTTCTGAGGGATTTTCGTATGGTGAGGCGACCCTTTCATCCACCCACGGAGAGATCCCGTGCTTCGGCTCGACAAGTTCAAGAAGTATCCGCTCACCTTCGGCGCCACGCCCATCGAGCATCTGCCGCGCCTCACGGCGGCGCTCGGCGGCAAGGTGCAGATCTACGCCAAGCGCGACGACTGCAACTCCGGCCTCGCGATGGGCGGCAACAAGCTGCGCAAGCTCGAATACATCGTGCCGGACGCGATCGAGTCGAATGCCGACACGCTGGTCTCGATCGGCGGCGTGCAGTCGAACCACACCCGCATGGTGGCGGCGACCGCGGCCAAGATCGGCATGAAGTGCGTCGTCGTCCAGGAGAGCTGGGTGCCGCACGAGGACGCCGTCTATGACCGCGTCGGCAACATCCTGATGACGCGCCTGATGGGCGCCGACAGCCGTATCGTGCCGGATGGATTCGACATCGGCATCCGCAAGAGCTGGGAGGATGCGATCCAGTCGGTGAAGGATGCCGGCGGCAAGCCCTACGGCATTCCGGCCGGCGCGTCCGTGCACAAGTTCGGCGGCCTCGGCTATGTCGGCTTCGCCGAGGAGGTGAGGGCGCAGGAAGCCGAGATGGGCATCAAGTTCGACTACATCATCGTCTGCGTCGTGACCGGCTCGACCCAGGCCGGCATGATCGTCGGCTTCGCCGCCGACGGCCGCGCCGACCGCGTCATCGGCATCGACGCCTCCGGCACGCCCGAGCAGACCCGCACCCAGGTGCGGCAGATCGTCGACAACACCGCCGAACTCGTCGAGCTCGGCCGCAAGGTGCGCGACGACGAGATCGTCATCCTGAATGACTACGCCTATCCGGCCTATGGCGTGCCGAGCGCCGAGACCAACGAGGCCATTCGCCTGGCCGCCCGCACCGAGGCGATGATCACCGACCCGGTCTATGAGGGCAAGTCGATGCAGGGGATGATCGACCTCGTCAAGAAGGGCTACTTCCCGGAAGGATCGAAGGTGCTCTATGCGCATCTCGGCGGCGCTCCGGCGATCAACGGCTATAGCTACACATATCGGAACGGCTGAGGGCGGATTCATCTTCCCCCGCAGCGTAGCCGGTGGTCCGAGGTCCAACACCACATCCCGCCGTCGTCCCGGCCTTGAGCCGGGACCCATAGCCACCGGCAGTGCTGGTCTGACGGGCTGCATGTCCTGGCCTGCCACGAACCACGGCCTGTGAGCATGGGTCCCGGCTCGGAGGCCGGGACGACACCGAATGTGTTGCGCGAGCGATCCACCCATGGTCTCGTCATTGCGGGGCGTGCGACGCGCGCCTCGGAATGACGGCGCGTGTGTTGAAAGAGCGATCCACACATGACGTCGCCTTCTCGCGACGCACCAGCGTCCGAGGGATCCATCAGTTCGCCCCTCTGAATGAAGAGGGCGCAGGGAATGCCGGGTGAAGGCCTCACCCATGGCCCGCCTGCAACAAGAAAAGCAGGCGGCAGTCACCACAGGTTCAGCCGATCATCCGGCATTCCCTGCGCGACGGTCTTAACGCTTATACGCAGTCTCCCTGGTGCGCCGGGCTTGTTGGCCACCATGGCGACAATGCGCTTGCGCGCATTGCGCTGGACACCAGCATCGGGGTGTCAGGACGCTGCGATTTCGCGTCCGCGCCATGCCGTTCGTCCGCGTGCAAGCACGCTGCGGCAAAACGCGGCCATCGCCTCCCCACCTCGCGTGTCGTGACGATCGCGCGCTACGCCCCTCTCGTTGAGGTGGGATGGCGTCAGTCAATCATAGTTTCCGAAAAAACGAAAGATGAATATTTTTAGCGCAGGGACTGGACAGGGGTCTTCGCGTTGAAATGACTGCAGAACTTTGCGTTTTGCGTCCTGCTGGACATTCCATGTCACGTTCCGGCTGCGGCCTCATCTCGGAATCCGCAGCATCCCAATGGAGGCCCCGACCGTCGTCTTGTATAAGCCCCGCGACAATGCTCTCCGGAGACATCCACAGCAGCGCAATCGTCGCACTATGCTACACTCACGCTACCACGAACGCCATCGAGATCACGTTCTCATAGCGGCCGTCGATGCGGACGGCGTTGCGTTGCAGCCCTTCGGCTCGGAAGCCGACGTTCTTGTACAAGGCGATCGCATTCATGTTCTACTCGCGCACGGTCAGCTCGATGCGCGTGAGGCCGACGGCAAGCGCGGCGTCCATCGTCCGTCGAATGAGAGCACGACCAATTCCGCGGCCGCGATGAGCTGGCAGCAGACCTATGCCGAGGGTGCCGCAATGGACGTAATCACTCGGCAAGCACGTGTCCTGCGCCAGACGAGGGGAGGCAACGGCGCTGTCGGCGCAACGCAGGTCGCGCAGCTCCCCCAAGGCAGCATATTGGAAGACGGCTGTTCTCGCGCGGCAGGGCGATGACCTAACCTCCGTCTCGAAGCTCGGCTCAAGCCGCCTCTGCCACCGGTTCCGATCCATCGCCAGAGGCGCCGCGCGCCGCTGTGCTGCCGGATGACAGGCCGCGTCCTTTCACCAGACCGAAAATGGCGGGGATCACGATCAGAGTGAGCAGAGTCGATGAGATCATGCCGCCGATCATGGGGACGGCGATGCGTTGCATGATCTCT
The DNA here is from genome assembly GCF_032484535.1 of Bradyrhizobium sp. SZCCHNS3016. Classification (NCBI taxonomy): domain Bacteria; kingdom Pseudomonadati; phylum Pseudomonadota; class Alphaproteobacteria; order Hyphomicrobiales; family Nitrobacteraceae; genus Bradyrhizobium; species Bradyrhizobium sp. SZCCHNS3016. The sequence goes on along the minus strand of NZ_JAUETE010000013.1, from coordinate 173,276 downwards.
GAGCCCGTACCATTGCTCCACATGATCGGAAGCAGACCCGCCATGATGGCGACCACGGTCATCATCTTCGGCCGGACGCGCTCGACGGCGCCCTCCATGATCGCGTCCTGGAGATCGCGCCGGGTCAAGGGCGCGCCCTCAGCGGCCCGCCTGGCTTTCATCTCGGCCAGCGCGTGGTCGAGATAGATCAGCATCACGACGCCGGTCTCAGCGGCCACGCCGGCGAGTGCAATGAAGCCGACCGCGACGGCGACCGATAGATTGAAGCCGAGCCACCACATCATCCAGATGCCGCCCACCAGCGCGAACGGCAGCGACAGCATCACGATCAGGGTCTCCGTCATTGCCCTGAAGTTCAGATAGAGCAGCAGGAAGATGATTGAGAGCGTCACGGGGACGACGATCTTGAGGCGGGCAGCGGCCCGCTGGAGATATTCGTACTGGCCGCTCCAGACCACGTAGGTGCCGGCTGGAAACTGGATGTTCTCGGTGACGGCGCGCTGCGCGTCGGCGACGTAGCTGCCGATGTCGCGATCGCGGATGTCGACATAGATGTAAGTTGCAAGCTGTCCGTTCTCGGTCCGGATCGAGGTGGGTCCCCGGACCGGCTCGATCCTGGCGACCTCGCCGAGCGGCACGGCGCCGCCGGCCGGCATCGGCACCAGGACATCGTCGGCGATGGCCTTCGGATTGTCGCGGAGATCGCGCGGATACCTCATGTTGACCGTGAAACGCTGGCGGCCCTCCACCGTGGTGGTGACCGTCTGGCCGCCGAGCGCAGCCGCGATCGTATCCTGGACGTCCTGGACCAGCAGGCCGTAACGGGCAAGCGCCTCGCGGTCGGGTGTGATCTCGAGGTAGTAGCCGCCGATGCCGCGCTCGGCATAGGCCGAGGACGTTCCGGGGACGGTCTTGATGACCCGTTCGATCTGCTTTGCCAGACGATCGATCTCGGTCAAATCAGTGCCCATCACCTTCACGCCGATCGGCGTGCGGATGCCGGTCGAGAGCATGTCGATGCGGGCCTTGATCGGCATCGTCCAGGCGTTGGAAACGCCGGGGAATTGCAGCGCCTTGTCCATCTCGGCGATCAGGCTGTCGATCGTGACGCCAGGGCGCCATTGATCCCTCGGCGTGAGGTTGACGACCGTCTCGAACATCTCGATCGGCGCGGGGTCGGTTGCGGTCGCCGCCCGCCCGGCCTTGCCGTAGACCGAGGCGACCTCCGGGAACGATTTGATGATGCGGTCCTGCATCTGCATCAGCTCCGCGGCCTTGGTCACGGAGATGCCGGGCAGGGTCGTGGGCATATAGAGCAGCGTGCCCTCGTTCAAGCTGGGCATGAACTCGGTGCCGAGCTGGCGCGCCGGCCAGATGGAGATCGCGAGCACGGCGACCGCGGCAAGGATCACGATCGTCTTGGCCCGCAGCACGCCCTTCATGACGGGCCGGTAGATCCAGATCAGCAAGCGGTTGATGACGTTGCGGCGCTCGGGAATGATTCTGCCGCGCACGAAGATCACCATCAGCGCCGGCACCAGCGTGACCGACAGCAGCGCGGCCGCCGCCATCGAGAACGTCTTGGTGAAGGCGAGCGGGCTGAACAGCCGGCCTTCCTGCGACTCCAGCGTGAAGATCGGCATGAACGACACGGTGATGATCAGGAGGCTGAAGAACAGGGCAGGGCCGACCTCCGCGGCCGCGTCGATCAGGATTTGAACACGCGATTGCTCGGGCTTGGCACGCTCGAGGTGCTTGTGGGCGTTCTCGATCATGACGATCGCGGCATCGACCATGGCGCCGATCGCAATCGCGATGCCGCCCAGGCTCATGATGTTCGAGCCGAGCCCGAGCAGTTTCATCGCGCCGAACGCCATGAGCACGCCGACCGGGAGCATCAGGATCGCGACCAGGGCGCTGCGGACGTGCAGCAGGAAGACGACGCAGACGAGGGCGACGACGATGCTCTCCTCGAGCAGGGTGTGCTTGAGCGTGGCTATGGCGGCATAGATCAGGTTCGAGCGGTCGTAGACCGGAACGATCTCGACCGATTTTGGCAGACTGCTCGCGATCTCGTGCAAGCGCTTCTTGACGTTCTCGATGACATCGAGCGCGTTGACGCCGAAGCGCTGCAGCACGATGCCGCTGGCGACTTCGCCCTCGCCGTTGAGCTCGGCAATGCCGCGCCGCTCGTCCGGACCGAGCTCGACGGTTGCGACGTCGCGCAGCAGCACCGGCGTGCCGCCGGACGTCTTCAGCACGATGTTGCCGAGGTCGTTTATATTCTTGATGTAGCCCTTGCCGCGGATGACGTATTCGAACTCCGAGAGCTCGACGGTGCGGCCGCCGACATCGGCATTGCTGGAACGGATCGCATCGCGGATCTTCTGCGTGCTGACGCCGCGATCGCGCATCCGCTGCGGATCGAGAACGACGTTGTACTGCTTGACGAAGCCGCCGATGCTCGCGACCTCGGCGACACCTTCGGCCTTGGCCAATGCGAATTTGAGGGTCCAGTCCTGGATCGTGCGGGCGTCGGCGAGGTTCAGCTCCTTCGACATGACGGCGTATTGATAGACCCAGCCGACGCCGGTGGCGTCGGGGCCGATCGTGGGTGCTATTCCGGCCGGCAGCCGCGACGCTGCGCTGTTCAGGAATTCCATCACGCGCGAGCGCGCCCAATAGATGTCGGTGCCGTCCTCGAAGATGACGTAGACGAACGAGACGCCGAAGAACGAGAAGCCGCGCACGACCTTCGACTTCGGCACCGTGAGCATGGCCGTGGTCAGCGGATAGGTGACCTGATCCTCGATCACCTGCGGCGCCTGACCGGGATATTCGGTGTAGACGATGACCTGTGTATCCGACAGATCGGGGATCGCGTCGAGCGGCAGATGAATGAGCGCGTAGAAGCCGGCGGCTGCGGCGAAGCCGGTGCCGAACAGGACCAGCAGGAGATTCCGTGCGGACCAGGCGATGATGCGGGCGATCATTTGTGCGCTCCCATCCCGGCGTGATCGGCGTTGGCTGGCTGCTGCTCAGCTGCTTCGGCAAAGCTCTTCAACGCGGCCTTGAGGTTGCTCTCGGCATCGATCAGGAAGTTGGCTGACGTGACGACCGCCTCGCCCTCCGACAGACCGTCCTGCACCTCGACATAGCCAGCGCCGTGGCGGCCGAGCTTGACGGCGCGCGGCTCGTAGCGGCCGTCGCCCTTGTCGATCAGGACCGCCTGGCGGCTGCCGGTGTCGAGCACGGCATCTGCCGGCACAGCCAGCACCGGCGCCGGGGCTGCGGTCTCGATCTCGGCATCGACATACATGTCAGGCAGCAGCGCGAGGTCCGGATTCGCGAGCTCGATCCGCACCCGCGCCGTCCGCGTGTCCTTGTTCACCTGGGGATAGATCACCGCGATCGCGCCAGCGAAGGTCCGCCCCGGGAAGCTGCGCGCGCGGATCATCACGGGCTGACCCACCGCGATGCTGCCGAGATCGCGTTCGGCGACGTCGACCAGGGCCCAGACCAGCGAGATGTCGGCGATGCGGAACAGTACGTCGCCCGGATTGGCCCGCATGCCTTCGATCGCATTGCGCTCGAGCACGATGCCGTCGCGCGGTGCCGACCATTGCACCGTCACGGGGGCGGCGTGCGACTTCTCCATGGCCGCGATGACCGGCTCCGGCACGTCCAGATTGGTCAGCCGCTGGCGCGAGCCGCGGCCATAGGCGGCATTGCCGCCGACGATGTTGGAATTGATGGTGGAGAGATATTCGGCGGCGGCCGCCGCGATCGCCGAGCTATAGATCTCCATCAGCGGCTGGCCCGCTCTGACGCGCGTGCCGGTCGTCACGTCGGCGACCTTCTGCACGAAGCTTTCGGCGCGCATCGCGATCACGGAGATGCGCCGCTCGTCGAGCTGGATGGTGCCCGGCGCCTTCACCGCGACGTGGAGCGTGCGCCGCTCGACCGGCGTTGACTTCACGCCGCTGCGCTGGATCTTGCCGGGCGACAGCTTCACCACGCCGTCGTCGGCCTCGTCGCCGTCGTAGACGGGAACGTAGTCCATTCCCATCGGGTCCTTCTTCGGAGTGGGAGACGTGTCCGGCAGGCCCATCGGATTGCGGTAGTAGAGAATCTTGCGTGAGGAGTCCGCCTGCTGCTTCGGCTTGGCCGGCTCCGGCGCCGCTTGATCGTCGTCATAGACGGGCAGATAGTCGCGCCCGCGATCGTCCTTCCTGGGGGTCGCCGACCAAGCGGGGGCACCGCTTGGGTCGCGATAGTACAGCGGCATCCGATCCGCCGCGGCGGCGGCAAGAGGGGCGCGAAACGACGGAGGCGTGGTCTGGATGGATACGAGCCCACCCAAGCCGAGGCCAGCACCGACCGCAATGGTCGCGAGCAGACGCAACGTGTTCATGGCATCACCGTGAGGCGCGCTGGGCGCGCGCTATCCGTTGGGAGACTGGGGCGCTCGTCGGGAGCGCCCCGCGAAGCTCACTTCGTCGCCTTGACGATGACCTTGCCGGTGACCGTCTCAGGCTCGCCCTGCACCTTGGCGGACAGCGTGACCTGGTAGCGCCCGGCCATCGGCAGGTCGGTCTTGAAGGCGTAGACGCCCGGTTCCTTCGACGGCAGCGGCGCCACGTCCGACACCATGTCGGCCATCCCGTCGGGAGCCATGTCGACGCGCGTCTTGAAGATGACCGCGTCGGCGACCGGCTTGCCGGTCTGCTTGTTGGTGAGACGAATGGCGACCGTGACATCGTCGCCCTTCTTCATCTCCGGAGTGACCGGCTCGAACGTGTAGTCAGTCGCGCCTGCCAGGGCGGCTGATGTGGCAAGCGAAAGGGTGGCGGCGAACGCCGCGATGCTGAGTCTGGAAAGCATGGTCCTGTCCTCATGAATGGATCTCGGCCGTGGCGCCGATGGCGCGCACGTCAGCGGCCGGCGCGCAGGCATGCGCGCGTCGGTAACGAGATCAGACTCGAGGAGGCCGGAAAGGAGGACTGCCGCTATCGAGGGAGGCCACCTGGTCGGCGGGAAGTGCCAGCGTGGTCGCCGCGATGGCGAGTGGAGCGACGACGATGGTCCTGATATCGCCGAGCGCAACCGTTCCGCCGGCGCAGCAGAAACCCATCCCACATTTGTCGCCGTGTGACGGGGAACTCGTCCCCTTCATGTCGTCAGGACAGCACTCGTCCATCGACATGTCGGCGCCATCGCCCATGGCCATGCTTGCCTGCATGTCGTTCGACGACATTGCGACCGCCGCCGTCGATGCGCCAATCGGCAGCATCGCCAGCGAGAGGGCGATCGCGAACGCCAGGATGGTCCGAACAAGCCGCATCAGGATCCGAGTTTGCCTTGGCCGCAGCATACCCTACTGCGCTTCTGGAGGCAGTCCTTGAGACGGGTCAAACTGCGCCATCGCGGACGCGATGGCTGCCAGGGTCGACGTCATCGACCACGATATACCCCCATGGGGTAGATTCCGCAAGCCGGGGTGAATGCCCGGGCGAGCCGGGCATGGCGACCGAAGGTCTGGTGAATTCCTGCCACTCCGGCGCGCGCCCGGTTTGAAGCGATGGTTCCGACAGGAGTCGCGCGGGGCAAATGCCAACGTCAATCAAACCAATTCTTGTAGATCGCCTGGTAGCTGCCGTTCTCCGTGGAGATATGCAGCCACTGATCGACGAACGCCTTCAGGGCGACGTCGCGCTGCAGCCAGTAGGCCTTCTCGGAGAAGTCGAACGGCTTCTCGGGGTGGACGGCGCAGAGCACGCCGGGATGCAGCTTCTGCTGATAGCGCGTCTCCGACGCGTCCGTCATCATCAGGTCGGCGTCGCCCTTGGCGATCTCCTCGAAGATCGTAACGTTGTCGTTGTGGACGCGGATGTCGGCGGCCTTGACGTTGGCGCGGGCGAAGCGCTCATTGGTGCCGCCGGGGTTGACGACGACGCGGGTGCCCGGTCTGTCGATGTCGGCCAGCGTCTGGTATTTCGACGTGTCCGAGCAGCGAGCGATCGGCGTCTTGCCCTCGCGCATGATCGCGGTCGAGAAGTAGCCCTTCTTCTGGCGGTCGAGCGTGATCGACACGCCGCCCATGGCGACGTCGAACTTGTCGGCCTCGAAATCCTTCATCAGTTGCGGCCAACTGGTCGGCACGAACTCGACCTTGACGCCGAGCGCCTTGCCGAGCGACTCGGCCATGTCGACGTCGAAACCGGAGAATTTGCCGGTGGCCTTGTCGAGATAGGTGAACGGCTTGTAGTCGCCGGTCATGCCGACCCGCAAGCTACCGCGCTGCATGATCTCGTCGAGGCGCGAGGCCTGCTCGGCGGCCGCCGGGAGGGCAAGGCTACAGACGAGGACGAGCCCAGTCAGGACGGACAGCGGACGATCGAAGAACCCCATGATGCGACACCTCGGCTTGAGTGGGACGAGGTTCTTCTTATACGAAGCGGTGTCGCTGGACGAGGGGCAGGGGGCGGCCGTTCGGATCGGCTCCCGGCCGCCGCCGGCGGTCGAGCCTGCAGGTCCACCAGGCAATGCCGCGCATCATTCAACGATGCGGGGCGACCGAGCGCTAGGTCCGGCCGGGTTCTACCGGAGCAAACGAACCCTTGCCGGTCATCTCGTTCTTCAGCGCCTCGAAGCGCTCTGCCGCCTCGTGCGCACGGGTGTCGACCATGTCGATGGCGGCTTCGGCCGTCATCGGGCCGCTGCTGACGGCGATCGAGGTCGGCCCGACGGTCTCGTCGACGTAGTAGCCGTCTTCGCCGCGCCGCGCGGTCCAGCGGAAGCGGATCGCAGAGATCGGGCCGGGCCCGATCTTGGTGTAGCCGTCGGCCTGATCGAACGAGACCACCGTGCCTGCGGCCTTCTTGGCGGGAGAGTTGGGAGCAGGCGCGGCCGCCCGGTCGTCACGCTTCGCAGACTCCGGCTTGTCGAGGATGCTCGCTATCGTTGCGAGCGCGTGCTCCGTCGCAACACTCATGATCGCCTCTGTTCCTACTGACGCGCGCAAACGCCGACGCCAATAGCTATAGTTGTAGCGAAATCTGGGCGAGATGCAACAATGCGTTCAAAATTGGGCGACAAAGCGGTGGACGAAGATCCCGAGGAGTGCAGGAGGGCCCGTGCTCCAAAGGTGGATGGCCGGGACGGAGCCCGGCCATGACCATTCACGTACTGAGCAGATCTATCAGCGCGAGTCGGCGCCAGCCCGCGACTCAGAGCACGTCCTGATTGATCACGTTCTGCCGAATCGGATCGCCGTCGAGCACACTCAGGATGTTGCGCGCGGTCTGCTCGCTCATGCGGTCGACGGCCTCGCGGGTGACGCCGGCGACGTGCGGCGCCATGATCACGTTGGGTAGCGCATGCAGCGCGTGGCCGACCGGCGGCGGCTCCTGCTCGAACACGTCGAGCCCGGCGCCGGCGAGGCGGCCGGACACCAGCGCGTCGTACAGCGCGGCCTCGTCGATCAGGCCACCGCGCGCGGTGTTGATCAGATAGGCGGTCGGCTTCATCAGCCGCAGACGCGCGGCATTGAACAGGCCGATGGTCTCCGGCGTCTTCGGGCAGTGGATGCTGACGAAATCGGCGCGCGGCAGCGCGGCGTCGAGGTCGGTCACCGGCTCGCAGCCGGCGGCGGTGATGTCGGCGGCCGGCTTGTAGGGGTCGTAGACCAGCACCTGCATCTCCATCGCCAGGCAGCGCTTGGCGGTACGGGTGCCGATGCGGCCGAAGCCGATGATCAGCACGGTCTTGCCGTAGAGATCGAACGGCAGCACGCCGAGCCGCGCGCCCCAGGTGCCGTCCCTGACCATCGCATGCATCTCGTTGGCGCGCTTTGCCAGCGTCAGCATCATGAACAGCGCTTGCTCGGCGACCGACGGCGAATTCGCGGTGCCGGCGACCATCAAGGGCACCTTGTGGCGGCTCAGCGCCGGCACGTCGACCGCGTCGAAGCCGACGCCGATCCGAGTCACGACCTTCATGTCGCCGGCAGCGACGAGCTCCGGCTCGCCGAACCGGGTCGCACCGAGGGCGACGCCATGCACCGGGGCATGGGAGGTGAGCAGCGCAGAAAAGTCCGCCGCCGAGATCATGTTGGGGAACTCGATCATCTCGACGTCGTCGCGCGCCGCGAGCAGCGCGCGTCCCTTGGCCGAGAAGGATTCCGTGACGAGGATCTTGTTCTTGTTGGTTGCCGTCCTGGTGGTCATATCCTGCCCTTGAAGCTTCTTGTGCTCGTCAGATCACGAGCCCGGTCGCCTCGTTTAGCAGGTGCATGTTGTTGAGGTCCATTGCCATGCGCAGAGGGCTGCCATCCCGCGCGCCGGCGTTGGGGTTGACCCGCCCGCAGACCGGCGTCTCGTTGAGGGTGAAGTAGACCAGCGTCTCCATACCCATCGGCTCGGTGACGTCGAGCAGCGCCTCGAACGGCTCAATCCCAGGCTCCGCATGCGGCTTGGTCTCGGTGATGTGCTCCGGCCTGATGCCGAGCAGCAGCGGCTCATTTCGTGACACGGATTGATAGCGCGCGGCGCGCGCCGGCGGCAGCGGAAAGGCGATGCGGTCGGTAAGGCGGATGTGGAGCCGGCCATTGGCCTCCTCGAGCCGGCACGGCACGAAGTTCATCGCGGGCGAGCCGATGAAGCCGGCGACGAAGCGTGTCGCTGGATTGTGGTACAGCTCGTTCGGCGTGCCGATCTGCTCGATGCGGCCCTTGTTCATGACCACGACACGGTCGGCCAGGGTCATCGCCTCGACCTGGTCGTGGGTGACGTAGACCGTCGTGGTGCGGACCTTCTGGTGCACCTTCTTGATCTCGATGCGCATCTGCACGCGCAGCTTGGCGTCGAGGTTTGACAGCGGCTCGTCGAACAGGAAGACCTTGGGATTGCGCACGATCGCACGGCCCATCGCCACGCGCTGGCGCTGGCCGCCGGAGAGCTGCTTGGGCTTGCGGTCGACGAGGTCGGCGATATCCAGCATGCGCGCGGCCTCCGCCACGCGGCTCTTGATCTCGGCCTTCGGATAGTGCTTCAGACGCAGCCCGAACGACATGTTCTCGGCCACCGTCATGTGCGGGTAGAGCGCGTAGTTCTGGAACACCATCGCGATGTCGCGGTCCTTCGGAGGGACGTCGTTGACGACGTCGCCGCCGATGGTGATGTCTCCGTCGGAGATGTCCTCGAGCCCTGCAATCATCCGCAATGTCGTCGACTTGCCGCAGCCGGACGGGCCGACCAGCACGACGAACTCGTGGTCGGCGATATCGAGATCGATGCCCCTGACCGCCTCGACGTCGTCATAACGCTTCACGACCTTGCGCAAGCTCACTTCAGCCATGTGTGGTCAACCCCCGTCATCAGCCCTTGGTCGCGCCGGCCGTGAGTCCGGCAATGTAATAGTCCATCAGGAACGCGTAGATGATCAGCGGCGGCGCCGCGCCAAGCAGCGCGCCGGTCATGATCTGTCCCCAGTTGAAGACGTCGCCTTTGATCAGGCTCGTGACGATGCCGACCGGCAGCACCAGTTGGTCGGTCGAGGTCGTGAACACCAGCGGATACAGGAACTGCGCCCAGGAGACGGTGAAGGCGAAGATCGTCGCGGCGATCAGGCCGGGCAGGGCGACGGGAATGAAGATCCGCGTCAGCGTCTGCAGCCAGGAGGCGCCGTCGATGATCGCGGCCTCGTCGAGCTCCTTCGGGATCGAGGCGAAATAGCCGATCATGATCCAGGTGCAGAACGGCACCGTCAGGGTTGGATAGATGAACAGCAGCACGTACCAGCGATTGATCAGCTGGATGCCCGTGACGTCGCCGATCAGCGCGAACATCTTGAACAGCGGGATGAACAGCAGGCTGTCCGGAATCAGGTAGGTCAGGAAAACGCCGGTCGCGAGCGTGGCCGAGCCCCAGAATTTCATCCGCGACAGCGCGAACGCCGCGGGGATGCTGATCAGCATGGTGATGATCACGACGACGATCGAGACCATGGCCGAGTTGAAGAAGAAGCGCATGAACTGGTTCGAGGTCAGCAGCTCGAGATAGTTCTCCAGCGTCGGGTGGAACACCCACCACGGATTGGTCGCCGCGGAGATCTCTGCGCTGCCCTTCAACGAGGTGATCAGCATGTAGAGCGGCGGCACCAGCGAGAAGATCGCGAACAGCGTCAGGAAGAAATACGACCAGCGCAGCGCCCAGGCGCGGTCGCGGCTCATCGAGCCATATTTGACGGCACGGGTCGGGCCGGCCTTGTCGATCGTGACGGTGCTCATCAGGATTCGTTCCCCCGCTTGTTGACGTCGCGCAGGATGAAGATGGCGGCCACCGCCAGGATCGGCACCATGAACAGCGAGACGCTGGCGCCGAGCGGAATGTCGCTGCCCTCGATGCCGACGCGGAACGCCCAGGTCGCGAAGATGTGCGTCTTGTCGAGCGGGCCGCCGGCGGTGAGGATGCGGACGATGTCGAAATTGGCGAACGTCACGATCAGCGAGAACAGCGTCGTGATGGCGATGATGTTGCGCATCATCGGCAGGGTCACGTACCAGATGCGCTGCCACCAATTGGCGCCGTCGATCGCCGCGGCCTCATAGAGCTGCTCGGGAACCGATTTCAACGATGCCAGGTACATGATCATGAAGAACGGCGCGCCGTACCAGATGTTGACCAGGATCACCGAGAATCGCGCCCAGGCGGCGTCGCCGGTCCACGGGATCGGCCCGATGCCGAAGAAGGCGAGTGTGTAGTTGAAGGCGCTGTAGGACGGGTCGAACAGCCACAGCCAGGCCAGCGTGCTCATCGCCGGCGGGATCACCCAGGGTACCAGCAGCATGCCGCGCCATTTGCGCTGCCCCTTGGCGGGGATGTTGTGGACAAAATGCGCGACGATGAAGCCGATCAGCGCCTTGAACACGACGGCGGTGATCGCGAAGATGCAGGACTGCTTGACGACCAGCCAGAACGTGTCGCGCTTGAACAGGAACTCGAAATTGCCGAAACCGACGAAGCGCTGCATCGACTTGTTCAACGTCGCCAGATGCACCGAATACAGGGCGGGATAAACGACGAGGAGCACGATCAGCAGGATCAGCGGCAGCGTCATCAGGAAAGCGGCGGTCGATTTCCGCTTCAACGCCCTGTGCAGACCATTGCGGCGGGCCGCGCGAGGGCGGGCGACGGCGTTTTCACCGATGGCGGCATCAACCATGAAAAAAGGCTCCTCGTGATGTCCCCTGCGACGGCGGGGTCCTCACTGGATGGGGAACACTGACAAGGTGAAAGGAGGCGGCCCGCCTGCTGAAGCGGACCACCGACGTTGCTTCAACATGCCTCAGCTGCGCATGAAGCCTTCGCACTCGCCTTCGGCCCAGGCGAGGGTCGATTCCATCTTCTCGCCCTGGGCGTAGCGCAGGCACATCTTGGTCATCGTCGCCTGCGCATAGATCTGCTGCGCGATCTTGGGCGGAGCAGGGGAGGCTGCGATCGACAGCGTCTGGTGATTATAGGGGTTGGGATAGTGATAGAGCGTCCCCTTCGGCGGTCCCTCCTCCTGCCACACCTTGAGCGTCGTCAGCTTCTGATAGGCCGGCAGATCGTAGCCGCCGCTCGCCACCACCATCTTCTCGATCGATGCCGGCTTCGACAGGTGCACGATCAGGCTCTTGGCGGCCTCCTTGTTCTTGGAGAACGACCAGATGCTCCAGAAGTAGGGCAGGAACGGCGCGAAGCGGCCCTTGGGGCCGGCCGGGAAGCCGTGGGTCCAGCATTGCTCGGCGATCTGCGGCGCGTCGCGCTTGGCCACCGCCCAGGCGCTCGGCGGATTCATGATCATCGCGCCCTTGCCCGAGACCAGCCATTTGTTGTTCGATGCGTCATCCCATGAGGCGACATCCGGCGGCAGTGCCGCGATCAGCCGCTTGTAGAACTCGAGCGCCTGGCGCACGGCATCCGTCTTCACCGTGACATCGCCCTTGGCATTCACCAGCTCGGCGCCATACGCCTGGAAGAACGCGCCGGCGGAGTCCACGCTATCGGTGGTTTCGCCGAGCCCGATGCCGAACGGCACGCCAGCCTTCTGGCAGGCCTCCGCCGCTTTCAGGAAGGTCTCAGTGGTCCAGCTGTCGGCCTTCGGTGGAGAGCCGGCCGGATACAGCTCCTGCACGTCGATGCCCGCATGCTTCTTCATGAGATCGATGCGGGTGCAGGGGCCCTTGATCTGACTGCCGACGCAGGCCGGCACGGCGAGCCATTTGCCGCCGGACTGTCCGAGATATTTGACGGTGCCGTTGACCTCGCCATTCTCCTGGATGATCGGCCCCATGATGTCGTTGACCGGCTCCAGCAGTTCGGCATGCGCATGCGGCCACCAGGTCGGCATGGCGATCAGATCGTGGCCGGACTTCGCGGCGCCCTCGGCGGCGATCGTCAGCTCGATCTTCTTGCCCTGGCTGGTGATGTAGTCGATCTGGACCTCGACCTTCTCCTTGGCGGCCCACTCGTTGACGAGATCGGTCGAGGCCTGGTTGGCGCCCGGAACCCAATGGTCCCAGAAGCCTATCGAGAGCTTGCCGGCGGCGTAGGCACCGCGCACATAGGGCGCGGCAATCATGACCGCCGAGGTGGCAGCGGTCGCAGCAACGAATTGTCGACGGTTCAGCTTCCTCCGTGACATGGCGTTCCCTCCCTGGTGAGCCAAGCATTCTGTCAATGCGAATCCGATTTGTTAGTTGTTGCGTCGCGTCATGCGCGCATGGATTTCGCTTGGGTGCAATCAGAGCAGAATTGCGAGCGGCTGTCGAGAAAGCAGGTGAGGCGAATCCTTGAACTAATGGCGGGCACAATTCGTCGCAGGTCCGTAACTGATTGCATCGCAGCGCTGAGCGCTGCAGTGCAAGGCGCGTCCCGGCAGAGCAGGAAGCAGAGCAGGAATCAGTCTAGCCGAACGCGCTCGATGCATCGCACTGCATGCGGCCGATGGACTTGCGCGTTGCGGCAACGATAGAATTCGTTGGAATCATGGCCGTCACGACCCGCGACTGCGCGCGACGGTCGGACGTGTTGCACGGAGCCTGAACTGATGATGACGAGCCCCGCCGGCATTTGGCGCCGGTCTTTCCGGTGCATCGCAATAGGAGTGTCAATAGGCCTCATCGGCCTCGCGGGCCTGCCGCGTCAGCCTGCCGCGCAGGGCCTGTTCAAGGGCGTCGAGCAGGGCGCGCGCGAAGGCAACAGGGCGGCGGGCCCGGTCGGCGGTGTGCTCGGCGGCGCGATCGGCGGTGTCGTCGGCGTGGTCACCGGCGTGACCGGGGCGTTCACCGGCAACGGCGGCCAGCAAAGTACGCAGCCCGAGGCACCGCCGGCCGAGGGCAGGAAGGCGAAGCCTTCCAAGGCGACGAAGACGAGCAAGGTCGCCAAGGCGACGCCGCTGCTGACGCAGCCGGGCGTCCCGCAACTCACGGCCGAACAGATCGTCGCCAACAGCGACAGCAATATCGAGCGCCTGAAGGCCGGGCTGAACCTGACGGAAGAGCAGGCGAAGAACTGGGGTCCGTTCGCCGACGCGATGCACGCGCTCGGCCGCAACGGCGCGGATCGACTCGAGCTGCGCATCGCGCGGTCGAAGCGCGATCCGCCGGATGACATCGTCGAGCAGATGCGCAACGAGGCTCAGTTCCTGGTCGATCGTGCCGCCGATCAGCGCGCTGTGGCCGACACGTCGGAACCGCTGTTCACCAGCCTCGACGACAAGCAGAAGCAGATCTTCATCGACGAGATGGTGCGCCTGAGTCGCGAGCGCGGACTGGACTAGCTCAACGGAGTTGGCGTCGTCGGGGCTGCGCCGTTGGCAGCAGCGGTGCCTGCGGCATGCCGCGACGCATGACCACTGCGGTCGCGCCGCATCACGGTACAATAATACCCTAAGAATGGCAATTGGTCGCGTTGACGGCATGGTCGGGAGAAAGCAGGCTCCGCGGCATGCACATTTATCGGGCATGAGCGGGCGCGGCTCGCGCAACGTGCCGGCCACCATCGCTGCCTCTGCAACCGAATTGCGATGCAGGTTTGATGTACATTGCAATTGTATTACATGGAGAGTCGGAGCCGGCAGGGCGGCCTTCGCAGGCGTGCTGAATCGCAGCAGCGATCGGGCGGCAGACGATCAGCAGGCCGTTCGGCTCGATGTCTTGGAGGATTATTGTTGTCGAGAGTGCGACTGCGCCGGTGGATCGAGAACCGATTGGGGATTGGCACCGCCAGCACCGAAAGCCGCCTCGATGCGGACGTGAAACGCTTCGTCGATGCGCTGCAAGCGGAGTTGGTCGCTGCGAAGGATGAGTCCGAGCGGTACAGGCGCATCACCGAAGAGAGGGGCGTGATCATGGGCCGCCTGCGCGACGAGCGCGACGGCTACAGGCTGGAGTGGGAGGCGGCGTCCGCGGAGCTTCGCCGGCTGGCGCGTAAGCGCCTGGCCGTGGTCTCGGACAATGGAGCGACGCGCCCCTCCGGCAATGGCCGCGACGCGGCCCTGAGGAATTCTCCACCTTCCACGCTGCGGGTGCTGTGCGTCGGCACCGGCCGGGACGGCACGACGTCGCTGACGCGGATGATGCAGGAGGTGTTCGACAACCAGGGCAACGGCGACAGGGCCGTGCACGAATGGGCGTCGAGCGAGCTCAATGAGCTGTTCTGCCAGCTCAAGGAAACCAACGATCCCGGCTTCGCGGATCAGATTCGTCAGACGATCCTCGATTGCCCCCATGCTTGCGTCGTCGGCAACGGCTACGCGGCCGTGCTGCCGATCATCGCCGAGCTCCTCGGCGATCAGGTCACGCTGGTGCATCTGCGCCGGCGCGACCGGGCGGCGTGCATCGCAAGCCTGGTGGAGAATGCCGAGCTGTCGCCGCAGAACCACCTCTACTACGCCGATTCGCCGGCCGCGCGTCGCAAGCGTCCGACCGCTTTCCACTTCGGAGAGATGTCGAGGCAGCAATGGATGGATCTGTCGCTGGCCGACAAGTTCGGCTGGTACTACGACAAGACCCACGCCTTGATCGAACGCTACAAGAGCCTGTTCCCGAACACGCTCTCCGTCGATACCGAGGATCTCAACGCGGACAACGTGCGCCTCGCGCTGGCCCAAGCGGCCGGCAGTGCCGAGGCGCCGCGAGCCTTCCACGTCAACCGGTTCGTCGATCTGCGCCATGTGCCGCCCGATCGGCGCAGCTTCGTGCAGCGGTTGCTCGGCCAGCTCGATGTCCAGAAGCTCGCCCATGACGACCTGTACGGGCTGCGGCAGGTCCTCAACGAGATGGTCTATCATCTCTCGCATTTTCCCGACGCGGCGCCGGGCGCGCTGGATGAGCTGCGTTGGACGCTCAGCGAGATGCACGGCCTTCTCGACAACCGCATCCGCGACGTTCGCGAACTGATGGAGCGGGTCGGCGTGCCCTCCGAGACCGCCGGCGCCGTGAACGGCCACCGCGCGCCGCAGGCAAGCCATGGCGCGCACCCTGGTCGTTGACCGGACGCGCAGCTCTGAGCAGGGGGGCTGCGGGCGCGCTCGCCAGCGTTGTGCGCGGCCAGCCGATCCATCGGGTCCCGGATCAGCGGCAAGTTCGGGGACGTGGAAGGAGACTTGGCGGAAGGGGTGGGATTCGAACCCACGGTACCCTTGCGGGCACGCCGGTTTTCAAGACCGGTGCCTTAAACCACTCGGCCACCCTTCCATCCGGCGTCGTGTCCGGAACGGCGATACCCGCGCCATGACGGCGCGGTAGCGACGCGATCCTTGTTTAGGGTGCTGGCTTGCGGCTCGTCAACGGCGCATTCACGCCTGCCCGGACGGCATCAGCTCAAAGCCCGCGGCTTAGCGGAGTGCGAAAACCATCAGACCCGAGCACAACACTGCCGTGCTCAGCGCTGCCAGGGCGAGAAAGCTGCTCGAAAGCAAGTCCGGACGTCCAACGTCCTGACGTCGCAGGTCTGGGTATCGCATGGGCCACCTTCTACAGCTGGGCTGCCGGTCCGACCTCACGTCGATCGGAAGAAGCGGAGGACCGGACGAAGAGCGGTCTGAAAGATCTGTTGGTCGAAACTGCCGGCTTCAGGGATGTTCCTGAAGTGTCGTTCTTGAAGCGGACGAAATCATCGAAGCGGACGAGAGCCGACCATGACGTCGGCTGTCCGATCCGTCCGGAATCAGGCCCGCGAGCGGACCCCTTCAAACGCATGAGCAAGGAAGATCCCGGCGCCAACCAAGCCCATCACTGCCGTCATTGCTTCGATCATAGCGAACACACCCTGTTGCGCCCCACGTGAAGCAAACGACGTGCAGCCCTGCACAGTCAAAATGATTCAGGTCCCGGGAAATGAGAACACTCCCAAGTGAGGATTTCACGCAACATATGTGTCCAAAAAGGTGCACTCGCAACGAGGAGGCAGGGCGGAGTGCACGCTTGGGCGGCTATCGTCCGCGTCACAACCACCGGAAAGCTCCGGTTAACCACGACGGGGCCCACCCCATTTCCGCCGTGTTCGGGTTGCGTTATCCTTGTGCATTGAGTTGCGGGGATGCGACTCGGGGACAAGCCGGGACGCGCAGGCCTGATGGGATGGCTCGGCTGCGACCGGCACATTGGTAATTGGGGTCGATGGGGATTGGTCAAACAGATCCGGTCGAGAGAGCGGTGCGCAGTGCCGTCGCCGTCCTCGCCTGCCTGATGGTCGCGAACTGCGCCTCGTCCAACAAGTTCGCCAGCAAGGTCGATCCGAAATACGGCGTGTCGTCGAGCCCGCGCGTCGTCGGCTTCGGCGAGCCGGTGCCGAAGGGCGGCGGCGTCTACCGCATCGGCAAGCCCTATACCGTGGCCGGGAAGACCTATGTCCCCGAGGAGGATACGAACTATCGCGCCGAGGGCATGGCCTCCTGGTATGGCGATGATTTTCACGGCCGGCTGACCGCCAATGGCGAGGTCTTCGACATGACGTCGCTGACAGCCGCCCATCCGACCCTGCCGCTGCCGAGCTACGCCCGCGTCACCAATCTCGCCAACGGCAAATCGCTCATCGTCCGCATCAATGATCGCGGCCCTTACCACGGCAACCGGCTGATCGACGTCTCCAACAAGGCGGCCGATCTGCTTGAGTTCAAGGGCAACGGCATCGCCAAGGTGCGGGTCGAATATGTCGGCCGCGCCCCGCTGGAGGGCTCCGACGATACCCAGCTGATGGCGACCTTGCGCACCGGCATCCCGGCGCCGGCCCCCTCGCTGGTGCGCGTCGCCTCGGCCAGGCCGTTCGTGCCCGAGATGGGCGCGGGCCGTCCGATCCGCGGCGAGATCCCGCTGCCCGAGGGGCGGCCGTATACGCTCGGCAACGGTTCGGCCGACATGGCCTCGATTGCGGCGACCTCGGAAATGTCGGCGTCCGGCAGAACGCGGGGCCGCAACCTCGAGAACCCGCGCGCCGTGTCCTATGACCAGGACGGCCGCTACGTCTCGCAAGGCAGGGCAGAGGCGAACGACGGCGCCAACGAGGCGCGCGACATCATGAGCGGCCGCGGCCTGTACTGACCTCCGCCAAGCACGACTTGTTCACGTGAACCGCCCCCATGCCGGGGCGGTTTTGATTCCGGCGATCAGCAAAGCTCTATTGGGCCGAGAACGGCACGCGCGCTCTCGCCGAGTAGGTCCAGACGCGGGTGGTGCTGCCGATGCCGCCCAACTCGGCGCCGAGCCCGACGCTGGCGCCGCCCGGCGCCCTGATGCCGAGACCGCCCGTGGCGCGCGCCGACCAGCCCTGCAGCAGCGGGGTCGAGGCCAGGCCCGTGCCGCCGTTGGCGAGCGTGTTGGCATCCTCCTTGTTGAAGTAGTAGTCGCCATACATGCCGACGAACGGCGTCAGCACGATGCCGCTGTCGAACCAGGCGACGGGGTAGGCGGCCCTCAGACCGCCGGACGCACGGCCGCTGGCGAAGTCATTGGTGCCCTGCCGGGTGCCGAGGGAATCGGTATAGGCATTCTGGTGCTCCCACAGCGCGTAGACCTTGGTCGAGGGCTCGAGCAGGAAGCCGTAGGCCTTGTACATGCCCGTCAGTCCCGTCGACACCATCCAGCGCTGGCCGTTGAAATTGCCCTGCGCAGTCCCGGCCGTGCCGTTATAGCCGATGCCGGAATAGGCCACCGTCGCATCGTAGCGGAGTGTCGGCAAGATCTTCCAGCCGAGATAGGCGCCAACCGTCCAGCCGTCTCCCTTCAGCTTCCCGTTGATATCCTGCTCGGTGTAGCTGAAGGTCTCATACCCGCCGAGTGCGCCGACCAGGACATTCGGCGTCACCTTGTAGGTCAACCCCATCAGCGCGTTGAGCTGCTGGCCGTAGAGCGAGGTTTGGCTTGCCTGACTGACGCCGAACGTGCTCGTCGTGCTCCAACGGTCGATGTTGGTGCCACGCACATCGGCCCATAGCAGCCACTGCTTGTCCTCGTGCCATTTGGGCAACGCCTTCTTCGGCGTCTGCTGGTCGATCGCTGCGAAGGCATTGTCGATGCGCGACCGGCCACGGGCGGGTCTGCCGTCCGGTCCCGCGTTTCCGCCGCGGTCTGTAAAGGCGCTGCTGCCCGGATTGGCCGAGCTCGGGACCGCCGAGGCGTCGTCCTGGTCCCGCGGGTCAGCCGAGAAATTGAAGCGGATTCGACCGTTGCCGGGAGTGACGAACGCGCCGCCATCGTTGAAGCCGTCGGCGATCGCATCGTCAATCGCCCCGGAAATGGCCTGGCCTGAGTTCTGCGCCACCATCTTGGTGACGTTGAGCTGCAGGGCGCGCAGCCTGACGCTGTCGAGCGGCACGTTCACGGTCTGCGCCAGGCCGGGTGAGGTGCTGGGCGCGAAGGTCGGGCTGCCGGCATAGCTTGCGATGATGGTGTGGCTGCCGACCGCAAGCGCCGATGTGGTGAAGGCGGCAACGCCGCCGCTCAGCGTGGCCGTCCCGATCGGCGTGCCATTGTCGCTGAACGTCACCGTGCCCGTCGGCGTTCCGCCGGACCCGGTCACGGTCGCCGTGAACGTCACGGCCTGACCGGCCTGGCTGGGGTTCTGCGAGGAGGTCAGGGCGGTCTGCGTCGCCGCCGACAAATAGGTAAACCGGTCTGAGGCTGACGTCGCGGACGTCTGCCCGCTGTTGGTGACGGTCACATCGACCGCGCCCGTGCCTGGCGGGGACGTTGCCGTGATCGAGGTCGCCGAATTGACCGTGTAGCTTGCCGCATTGACGGCGCCAAACTTGACGCCTCCCGCACCGGTGGTGCCGGCAAAGCCGGTACCGGTGATCGTCACCGTGGTTCCTCCTGACGCAGGTCCCGACGCGGGTGCGACCGATGTCACGGTGGGCGCGCCGATATAAGTGAACTGGTCAGCCGCCGAGGTCGCCGAGGTGCCGCCGGCGGTTGTGACCCTGATGTCGATGGTGCCGGTCCCCGCTGGCGATGTCGCCGTGATCGAGGTGGCCGAGTTGACGGTGAAGCTGGTCGCGGCGGTGGCGCCGAAATTGACCGCGGTCGCCCCCGTGAATCCGGTGCCGGTGATGGTCACCGAGGTGCCGCCGATCCCAGGTCCGGCGGTCGGTGCGACCGAGGTGACGGTCGGAGCTGTCGTATAGGTGAATTGATCCGACGCAGAGGTGGCCGAAGTGCCGCCAGCGGTGGTCACCCTGACGTCGACGGTGCCGGTGCCGGCCGGCGCGGTCGCGGTGATCGAGGTGGCGGAGTTGACCGTAAAGCCGGTTGCCGGCGTCGCACCGAAATTCACCGCCGTGGTGCCGGTGAAGCCGGTGCCGGTGATGGTCACCGACGTGCCCCCCGCCAACGGCCCGGCGGCCGGCGCGATCGACGTCACGGTCGGTACCGGCGAGTAGGTGAACTGATCGGCGGCCGACGTCGCCGAGGTGCCGCTCGGCGTGGTCACGCGGACGTCGACCGTGCCGGTCCCCGCCGGTGAGGTCGCGGTGATCGAGGTGGCGGAATTGACGGTGAACCCGGTCGCCGGTGTGGCGCCGAAATTGACTGCAGTCGCGCCGGTGAAGCCGGTCCCGGTGATGGTCACGGAGGTGCCGCCGGCGACAGGCCCGGATGTCGGCGAAATCGAGGTCACGGTCGGCGGGCCGATATAGGTGAACTGGTCGGCCGCCGAAGTCGCCGAGGTCCCGCCTGCAGTGGTGATCCTGATGTCGGCGGTGCCGGTGCCGGCCGGCGAGGTCGCGGTGATCGAGGTGGCCGAGTTGACCGTGAATCCGGTCGCCGGCGTGGCGCCGAAATTGACCGCGGTGGCGCCGGTGAAGTTCGTGCCTGTGACGGTCACCGTGGTGCCGCCAGCCGCCGGACCTGACGTCGGCGAGATCGAGGTGACTGTCGGTGCGGGGATGTAGGTGAACTGGTCGGCTGCCGAGGTCGCCGAGGTGCCGCCTGCGGTCGTGACCCTGATGTCAACGGTCCCAGTGCCGGCCGGCGCTGTTGCGCTGATCGACGTGGCCGAGTTGACCGCGAAGCCGGTCGCCGGCGTGGCGCCGAAACTGACCGCGGTCGCCCCGCTGAAGCCGGTGCCGGTGATGGTCACCGAGGTGCCGCCAGCACCAGGCCCCGATGTCGGTGAGATCGAGGTCACCGTCGGCGCTGCAACATAGGTGAATTGATCGGCGGCACTGGTTGCCGACGTTCCGCCGACGGTGGTGACGGTTACGTCCACCGTGCCGGTGCCGGCGGGCGATGTCGCAGTGATCGAAGTGGCGGAATTGACCGTAAAGCCGGTGGCAGGCGTGGCGCCGAAATTGACAGCGGTGGCGCCGGTGAAGCCGGTGCCGGTGATCGTGACTGAAGTGCCGCCGGTCGTCGGGCCTGCCGTTGGCGAGATCGAGGTCACGGTCGGCACGGCAATATAGGTGAATTGATCCGAGGCCGAAGTGGCCGAGGTGCCACCAGCGGTGGTCACGCGGATATCGACCGTGCCGGTCCCTGCCGGCGAGGTCGCGGTAATTGAGGTGGCGGAATTGACGGTGAAACCAGTCGCTGGCGTGGCGCCGAAATTGACAGCAGTGGCGCCGGTGAAGTTCGTGCCGGAGACGGTCACCGTCGTACCGCCGGCGACGGGACCCGATGTCGGCGAGATCGAGGTCACGGTGGGGGCGGGGATGTAGGTGAACTGGTCGGCCGCCGAGGTCGCCGAGGTGCCGCCGGCGGTGGTGACGCGGACGTCGACGGTGCCGGTGCCGGCGGGCGAGGTCGCGGTGATCGAGGTGGCCGAGTTGACCGTGAATCCGGTCGCCGGCGTCGCGCCGAAATTGACCGCGGTCGCCCCGCTGAAGCCGGTGCCGGTGATCGTCACTGAGGTGCCGCCGGCACCAGGCCCCGATGTCGGTGAGATTGAGGTCACCGTCGGTGCGGCGACATAGGTGAATTGATCAGCGGCACTGGTTGCTGAAGTCCCGCCCGCGGTGGCGACGGTTACGTCCACCGTGCCGGTGCCGGCCGGCGATGTCGCGGTGATCGAGGTGGCGGAATTGACCGTGAAGCCTGTGGCAGGCGTGGCGCCGAAATTGACCGCGGTCGCGCCGGTGAAGCCGGTGCCGGTGATCGTCACTGAGGTGCCGCCGGTTGTCGGACCTGCGGTCGGCGAGATCGAGGTCACGGTCGGCACGGCGGCATAGGTGAATTGATCCGCCGCCGAGGTCGCCGAGGTGCCGCCGGCGGTGGTCACGCGGACGTCCACTGTGCCGGTCCCGGCTGGAGATGTCGCGGTGATCGAGGTGGCCGAATTGACGGTGAAGCCAGTCGCTGGCGTGGCGCCGAAATTGACCGCAGTCGCACCGGTGAAGCCGGTGCCGGTCACGGTCACCGTCGTGCCGCCGGCCGTGGGGCCCGCTGTCGGTGAGATCGACGTCACAGTCGGGGTGGGAATGTAGGTGAACTGGTCGGCAGCCGAGGTGGCCGACGTGCCGCCGGTGGTCGTGACGCGGACGTCGACAGTTCCGGTCCCGGCCGGCGATGTCGCGGTGATCGAGGTGGCGGAATTGACCGTGAAGCCGGTGGCAGGCGTGGCGCCGAAATTGACCGCGGTCGCGCCGGAGAAGCCGGTCCCGGTGATCGTCACGGAGGTGCCGCCGGCACCAGGCCCCGATGTCGGCGAGATCGAGGTCACCGTCGGTGCTGCAACATAGGTGAATTGATCGGCGGCACTGGTTGCCGAAGTCCCGCCGGGAGTCGTGACGGTCACGTCGACAGTGCCGGTCCCGGCCGGCGATGTCGCGGTGATCGAGGTGGCGGAATTGACCGTGAAGCCGGTTGCAGCCGTTGCGCCGAAATTGACCGCGGTGGCGCCGGTGAAGCCGGTCCCGGTGATCGCTACGGAAGTGCCTCCGGTTGCCGGTCCTGCCGTCGGCGAGATCGAGGTCACGGTCGGTGTGACAAGATAGGTGAAATGATCCGCCGCCGAGGTTGCCGATGTCACGCCGCCACTGGTCACGGTGATGTCGACGGTGCCCGTCCCTGCGGGCGATGTCGCGGTGATCGAGGTTGCCGAGTTGACCGTGAAGCCGGTGGCTGGCGTGGCGCCGAAATTGACCGCGGTCGCACCGGTGAAGCCGGTGCCGGTGATCGTCACGGAGGTGCCGCCCGCGACGGTGCCCGACGTCGGCGAGACGGCCGTGACGGTCGGAGCCGGCAGGGTGACGGTGATGGTGAAGGTCGTGTCCGTCGTCGATGGCGCGGAACAATTGCCGGAGAATGAGCAGTTGTGCGCATACCAGAGCGTGATCGTGTCGGTGCCCGATCCCGAGACCGTATTCAATGTGATGTCGTATTCAGGGAAAGTGAGATTGCCGGAATCCTGCACCGGCGAAATGGTGTAGGTGGCTTTACTACTCGAGTAGTTCAGATTGGTATTCGTTGCCGCACCGGTCATCGGATAAGTGACATTGGCGTCAGCGTTCGGGTTCGTTCCAATCGATGTGCCGTAGAGGCCCCATAAAACGTGGTCGTCGCTCACGCAAAGGCCGACCGTGTTGCCGCCACCGGTTCCGTTGATGGTGATCGCGGCGGCGCTGGTCGATCCGGACGAGAAATTGCAGGCTGCAGTCGCAGCGGCCATGGAGCCAAGCAGCACCGCAGCAGCGACACAGGCCAGTCGCATTGCTTGCCATGCGGCCGCGCGAAATACCGCGAGACAGCTCTGTCCGGTCCGACTCGTGAAATTCACCAAGCCCCCTCGCGGCACGTCCTCGAGCTGGACGACGCCGCTACAAATTCTTTGATCAAAAATTCGACTGTTATTGTACGTATTCGGTCGTTTGCGTGCATTAGGCCGTGACCGATCGCTGCGAGCAAGCATGCAGACGATCGTTCCCGGTGAAACGTAACCCGTGCGCGCGCTTTTCGACCATCAGTTGCAGCTCGGCAACAGGGCAGTGTGTGGTGGAACCGCCTAGGTCCGCCGCGCCTCCCGCGGCAGCACATCTTGCGCGGGAGCCGACTCAGCGCCGCTCGCTGCGAGCGACACTGCCAGAAGTTGTTGCTCTCGATGACTGCGCGTGCGGGCTTGACGGCGCCGGTTCCGCCCACTAACAATCTTTGCGAGCATATGCATCGTGACGCACTGTGTTTTTCTTATCCACCGCGCGTCGATATTCCGCGCTTCAATGACAAGGCGATCCATCGCCTGCTGCAAGAGGGGGGAGCATGCCGCTACAGCCCATCCTGGGTCAGATCATGCCCTTTGCCGGCACGACGGTGCCGAGAGGGTGGGCGCTGTGCAACGGCGCCCTCCTGGCAATCCAGACCAATCAGGCGCTGTTTTCATTGCTCGGGACGTACTACGGTGGTGACGGCGTCAGGACCTTCGGGCTCCCCGACTTGCGCGGCCGCGCAATTCTCGGGTCCACCGGCGGCAGCGGCAACTTTCCTGCCGGCATGACCAGCGGCACGGTTTCGGTGACCCTGAACACGCAACAGCTTCCCAGCCACAATCACATGATTCAGGCATCGACAGCCCAGGGATCGGGACGGGGAGCTGCTCCGGCCAACAATCTTTTCGGCACAAACACGATTCCGCCAGCCGGCCCGAAGTCTATTTTCCTGACCGCAGGCAGCGGAGAAGTGCCGCTCGCGCCGGGTACGAATGTTGTCGATGACGGCGGCAACCAAGCGCACAACAACCTGCAGCCCTACCTGGTCATCAACTACATGATTGCGCTCAACGGCGTCTTTCCGTCTCGCGACTGAGACTTCGATCGCGAAGCGTTCAGCTCCAGCAAACCGCTTCCATGATTGAGCTTTTCCGAACTGCGCTTCGTGAGAGGCGACACGTTCCCGACATTGATTTGCAATCGATACTTGAAAGGGACTTCGGCGATGTCAGACCCCTTTATCGGCGAAATCCGGCTGTTCGGGTTTCCACGGGTGCCGGATGGCTGGCTGGCCTGCAATGGACAAAGCCTGGCGATCGCACAATACGATACGCTCTATGCCATCATCGGCACCACCTATGGCGGCGATGGCGTGCAGACCTTCAATGCGCCCGATCTGCGCGGCCGGGTGCCGATTGGCCAGGGGCAGGGACCGGCTCTGCCGCTCTATGTGCTCGGCGAAATCGCCGGAGAGGACGGACACGTCCTGATCGACAACGAGATGCCCGCGCATAGCCACGCGCTGATGTCGTCGACCGTCACGGCGGAAACGCAGACGCCGGGTGCGACCGTTCACCTGGCGACGGCGTCAGCCGGAAATCTGTACGCGCCGGCAGCAGACGCCGCGCCGTATGAGACGATGGCGGCAGGCGTCGCGCTTGCAGGCAACAGTTTGCCGCACAACAACATCATGCCGACGGTCGTGGGCAACTACTGCATCTGCTTCGCCGGCATCTTTCCGTCATCGGGCTGATCGCGCCTCGTCCTACGCGCGTCGGCAGATTTCACGCTTCACTGGATTTGAGGAGAGACCACGTGTCGGACCCGTATATCGGCGAAATCCAGGCCTTTCCGTTTACATTTGCAGCTCAGGGCTTCAACCAGGCCTGGCTGCCGTGCTTCGGCCAGTTGCTGCCGATCCAACGATTCACACCACTGTTCGCGTTGATCGGCACCGCCTTCGGCGGCAATGGGACCAGCAATTTTCAACTGCCCAACCTGAGCGGCTGCATCACCAACAGTCAAGGCGACGGTGCGGGTCTTCAGCCCCGCGTGATCGGTGAATCGATCGGGAGCAGCACGGTCAACCTGACGACCAGTGAGATGGCTGCGCACACCCACGCTTTGCAGTTGGGAAGCAAGACAGCAGCGAATGCCGCGCCTGGTCCCGGTACGGCCGCGACCATGGTCGCCATCGATCCCATCTTCAATGGCTTCGTGCCGCTGCCGAGCACCACCACTCTCGCACCGAACGCCATGACGTTCACCGGGCAGGGGCTGCCCCATGACAACACGCAGCCGACTCAGGCGCTGATCTGGTGCATCGCCTATGCCGGCATCTATCCGTCGTTCAACAACTCCTGAGCGGTGAGCTCGGTCGGCGTGACGACGATCGAATCCGAGATAGTCTCACGCGACGCCCGATTGCGGCTGCGGCTTGCCGAGGCCGCCGACGAGCCGTTCCTGCATAATCTGTTCAAATCCGTGAAAGGCGCGCAACTTGCCGCAGCCGGCTTGCCGCCTGCGATGCTCGACCTCGTGCTGGCGCAGCAATATCGCGCGCAGGTCGAGGGCCATGCGGCGCAGTGTCCTGCGGCGCAATCGCTGATCATCCTCCGTGACGACGCGCCGGTCGGGCGGCTGCTGCTCGACCGCGCGGCGCAGAGATGGCACGTGGTCGATCTCGCACTGCTGCCGGGCGCGCGCAACGCGGGTGTCGGACGCGAGATCATGCAGGCGGTCGCCACGGCGGCACGGGAGCAGGGCGCCGGCGCGCTCTCGCTCGCGGTCGCGACGACGAATGAGGACGCGATAAGGTTCTACGTCCGGCTTGGCTTCCGCGACGTCGCGGACGAGGCGACGGCGTCGCATCGCACGATGGAGCGGTCGCTCGCGTGCTAGCGAGCAGGAGCCACCTCGCGCAGGAACGCAATCAGCGCCGCATTCACCTCGGCAGCGCATTCCTGCTGGATCCAGTGCCCGGCGCCGTCGATGATCAGCTTGCGCCGGAGATCCGGCAGCACGCGCGCCATCTCCTGAACGCGCTTGGCACCGATGATCCCGGTCACGACCGCGTCCGCGCTGCCGGCGATGAACAGCGACGGCTGGCGGATCTGCGCGTCCTGCCACGGCGCCGTGAGCTCCCAGTTGCGGTCGATGTTGCGATACCAGTTCAGGCCGCCGCGAAAGCCGGAGGCGCGATAGGCCGCGACGAACTCGGCGAGGTCGGCCTCGCTGAGCCACGCAGGCAGAGGAATGTCAGGGGGCGCCGCGCGGAGAAAACCCTTCCCCGGCGCGACGAACAGCGACTGCGGATCGGAGAAGCCGCGCGCCAGCATCGTGCGCATCGTCAGCGCCACGTCGCGCTCGAGCTCGGCCTCGGCCGCGCCGGGCGTTTGAAAATACTGCCAGTAGAAATTCTCGATGCCGCCGGCGCGGAGCGTCTCGAGCGGCCGGCTGCGGCCGCGGAACGGCGGCGGCACGCTCAGTCCGGCAACGGCCCTGAACAGGTCCGGTCGGAACAGCGCCGCATGCCAGGCGACCGGCGCGCCCCAGTCGTGGCCGATGATGACGGCCTGGCGCTCGCCGAGCGCCCCGACCAGTCCGACCACGTCTCCGACCGTGTCGAAGATGGTGTAGGCGCCGATGTGGTCAGGCGCCTGCGAGCGGCCGAACCCGCGCATGTCGGGCGCCACGACCCGATAGCCCGCAGCGGCAAGGGAAGGAATCTGGTGCCGCCACGAATACGACAGTTCGGGCCAGCCGTGGCACAGCACGACAAGCGGGCCTTCGCCCTGTTCGCGCACGAACAGCTCGATTCCGTTGGCCTTGATGATCCGCGTCGATGACACCGTTTCCCCCTTGATTGCTCGACTTTTGATTGCCGGCCCAGGACGTATCGCACCGCGCGAAAGGCCGTGCAAATCCACGGGAGAGCGGTCTGATCCGCGGGATTGCCGAGTTGTTTGCGCCCCCCGCAGCTGCTAGATTCCCAGTGCGCTCCAGAGCTTAGCCGATGGATTTCATGACCTTACTGCTGCGTCGCGCCGGTTTCACGTCCGGACGGACGACGCGTGCGCTCATCGCCTTGGCCGTGGCGGTTGCCGTCGGCTGGAGCGGCGTGCTTCTCGCTGCCAACCAGAGCGTCCAGGGCGCGCGCAAGGAGGATGGCGGCTTCGACGGCGACGCGCCGACCGCGATCCTGATCGAGGCCAACAGCGGCAGTGTTCTGTTCGAGAAGAACGCGGACGAGCTGCGCGCACCCTCCAGCATGATGAAGCTGATGACCGCCGAGGTGGTGTTCAACGCCGTCAAGGAGGGCACGATCAAGCTCAATGACGAATACCGCATCAGCGAGAATGCCTGGCGCCGGGGCGGAGCGCCCTCCGGCACCTCGACGATGTTCGCCGCGCTCAACAGCAAGGTGTCGGTGAGCGACCTCCTGCACGGCGCCATCATCCAGAGCGGCAACGACGCCTGCATCGCGCTCGCCGAGGGCATGGCCGGCAACGAGAAGATCTTCGCCGCCGACTACATGACCAAGCGGGCGCGCGAGCTCGGCCTCACCAAATCGACCTTCGCCAATTCCAACGGGCTGCCGGATCCCGGCAACAAGATGACGGTGCGTGAGCTTGCCATGCTCGCCCGGCACATCATCCTGGATTTCCCGGAGTTCTATAAGATCTTCGGCGAGAAGGAGTTCACCTGGAACAAGATCCGGCAGCAGAACCGCAACCCGCTGCTGAACGCGATGGAGGGCGCCGACGGCCTCAAGACCGGCTACACCAAGGAAGGCGGCTACGGCATGGTCGGCTCGGCCGTGCAGAACGGCACGCGGCTGATCGTGGTCGTCAATGGCCTGGAGGATTCCGAGGACCGCGCCACCGAGGCCAAGAAGATGCTGGAATGGGGCTTCCGCAATTTCGAGACCCGCACCCTGTTCGCCGCGGAGCAGCCGATCGGCTACGCCAAGGTGTTCGGCGGCGAGAGCCGCTCGGTCAAGCTGTCGAGCCCGGTGCCGGTCAAGGTCATGGTGCAGAAGAACGGCGGCGACAAGCTGATCGCCCGCATCGTCTACAGTGGCCCGGTCAGGGCTCCCGTCGAGCCCCGGCAGAAGGTCGGGGTTGTCAGGGTGTGGCGCGGCCCCAATATCGCCATGGAGGCCCCTGTCTATGCTGCGGAGGCGGTGGGCAAGGGGTCCACGATGCGGCGTGCGATCGATGGGGTCAGCGAGCTCGTGATCGGGATGTTCCGCGCCGGGGCCGAGAAGCTCTAGAGACATGGCGGAAGCAGCTTTGAAACGTGGTCCTGGCCGCGGCCGATTCGTCACCTTCGAGGGCGGCGAGGGCGCCGGAAAATCGACGCAGATCAAGATGCTGGCGGACCATCTGCAGAAAGAGGGTGTGCGCCTGGTCCTGACCCGCGAGCCCGGGGGCTCACCGGGCGCGGAGATCATGCGCCACCTCGTGCTGTCGGGCATGGGCAGACTGCTGGGCCCGGAGGCCGAGACGCTGCTGTTTGCCGCCGCTCGCGACGACCACGTGCGCAACGTGATTCTGCCGGCGCTGAACCAGGGCAGCTGGGTGCTGTGCGATCGCTTCTTCGATTCGACCCGGGCCTACCAGGGCAGCCAAGGCAAGGTCGCGCCGGACGTGCTCAATGCGATGCAGCGGGTGACGATCGGCGACCTCAAGCCGGATCTGACCCTCATCCTCGATGTTCCCGTCGAGATCGGTCTGCAGCGTGCCGGGGCGCGGCGCGGCGCCGGAACCCCGGACCGGTTCGAAGGCGAGGACATCAAGTTCCACAAGGGGCTGCGCGAGGCCTTTCACAACATTGCCGCCGAGGATCCCCGGCGCTGCGTGCTGATCGACGCGACGGCGAGCGCGGAGACCGTCTCGCAGCTCGTTTGGGACGCCGTGCGCGAGCGCCTGTTCACGGAAGTGGCGGCGGCGTCATGAGCGCACGCAAGGTCGAGCCGGAGATCGCGGTCCGTCATCCACGCGAAACCACCGCCTTGTTCGGCCATCGCGACGCCGAGGCGGCGCTGCTGTCGGCCTATCGCAGCGGCCGGATGGCGCATGCCTGGCTGATCGGCGGCCCGCAAGGCATCGGCAAGGCCACCTTGGCTTACCGCATGGCGCGCTTCGTGCTCACCCACCGTGATCCTGCCTCGGACGCGGTGCGTACCGCCGGCTCGCTGTACGTGGACCCGGACGATCACGTGGCCCGGCTGATCGCCTCCGAGGCTCATGGCGGGCTGCTCACCTTGGAGCGCTCGGCCAACGACAAGGGCGTGCTGCGCACCGTCATCACCGTGGACGAGACCCGCGAGACGATCTCGTTCTTCGGCTCGACGGCGGCGGTCGAGGGCTGGCGGGTGTGCATCGTCGACACAGTCGACGAGCTCAATCCCAACGCGGCCAACGCGCTGCTCAAGATCCTCGAGGAGCCGCCGCAGCAGTCGCTGTTCCTGCTGGTCAGCCACGCGCCGGCACGGGTGCTCGCCACCATCAAATCGCGCTGCCGCCGGCTGGCGCTGCGGGCGTTGTCGACCGACGACGTCGTCAGCGCCGCGGCCGAGGCCACCGGAATGGACGGAGCCGATCCGGCGCTGCGCGAGGCCGCCAGGGCCTCCGAGGGCAGCGTCGCGCGGACCCTGATGCTGTTGGGCGGCGACGGGCTGCAGCTGCAGACGCGGACCGCCGCGCTGCTCGCGAGCCTGCCCCGGATCGACCCGGGCGAGCTGCATGCCCTGGGCGATGCGCTCGGCACCAGCGACCGCGTCGCGCTGGCGAGCTTCCTCGACAGCATCGAGCGCTGGGTGGCGGAGCGGCTGCGGGCCGCAGATCCCAACGCGGAACTGCCGCGCCTTGCACGGCTGGCGGAGGTATGGGAAAAGATCGTCCGCGCCGCGCGCGACACCGAATCCTATAATCTGGAGCGAAAACCGCTGGTTTTCTCGGTGTTCGGGATGCTCGCCGAAGCCACGCGGTAACCGCGCCGACCATCATCCCGGGATCATCAGGATCAATCCGTCGACCGACGTCGTCAAAGAGGAATCTGCCGTGGCCAAGGCCAGCAAGACAACCGTGAAGAAGGGCAAGCCCGCGAGCAAGAGCGGCGCGAAGAAGGCTGCCGCCAAGGCGCCCGCGAAGGGCAAGGCCAGCGCGGCCAAGGCGAAGGCGGCGAAGGACAAGGACGCCAAGAACAAGAACAGGGCCGCCAAATCCAAGACGGCGCCCGCGAAAGCCAAGAGCAAAGCCCCGGCGGCGAGCGCGGCAAAGAAAGCCGCGACGAGCGCCGCCAAGAAAGCTGTGAAGGCGCCAGCCAAGAAGGCCGCGACAAAGCCTGCCACACCGCCGGCCAAGAAGACCGTCGCCAAGCCCGCGGCAGCAACGAACAAGCAATCGGCAGCGAAGAAGCCCGCCGCGACGAAACAGCCGGCCGTGCCGAACAAGGCCGCGCCCGTGATCGTTGAAGCGCCGAGGCCGCCACGCGCCGCGAAGCCGAAGGCACCGCGCAAGCCGAAGGTCGAGGCCGCCCTGGTCGTCGAGATCGATGAGATCGTAGCGCACGTCGCCGCAGCGCCGGTCGTCAAGAACACCTTCTACGTCACGACCGCGATCGCCTATCCCAACGGCAACCCGCATATCGGCCACGCCTATGAGGCGATCGCGACCGACGCCATCGCGCGCTTTGCGCGGCTCGACGGCAAGGACGTGTACTTCCTGACCGGCACCGACGAGCACGGGTTGAAGATGGTGCAGACCGCGCAGAACGAGGGGCTGACGCCATCGGAGCTCGCAACCCGCAATGCCGGCCGCTTCCGCGACATGGACGAGCGGCTGAACGTCTCGTTCGACCGCTTCATCCGCACCACCGAGCCCGCGCATCATCGCTCCGTCCAGGCGATCTGGAACCGCATGCGCGAGAATGGCGACATCTATGCCGACAGCTATGCCGGCTGGTACTCGGTACGCGACGAGGCCTATTACGCCGAGGACGAGACGGTGGTCGGCGAGGACAGCGTCCGCCGCGGCCCGCAGGGCACGCCGGTCGAATGGGTCGAGGAGAAGAGCTATTTCTTCCGCCTGTCGGCCTATCAGGAGAAGCTGCTGGCGCTGTATGAGAACCAGCCCGATTTCATCGGGCCGGACGCGCGGCGCAACGAGATCATCAGCTTCGTCAAGGGCGGGCTGAAGGACCTGTCGATCTCGCGCACGACTTTCGATTGGGGCGTCCGGGTGCCGCATGACGACGAGCACGTGATGTATGTGTGGGTCGACGCGCTGACCAACTACATCACCGGCGTCGGCTTTCCCGACGAGAGCGATGCGAACTGGAAATACTGGCCGGCCGACGTGCACGTCATCGGCAAGGACATCATCCGCTTCCATGCGGTGTACTGGCCGGCGTTCCTGATGTCGGCCGCCGTGCCGGTGCCGAAGCGGGTCTATGCGCACGGCTTCCTGTTCAACAGGGGCGAGAAGATGTCGAAATCGGTCGGCAACGTCGTCGACCCGTTCAATCTCGCCGACCAGTATGGCGTCGACCAGCTCCGCTACTTCTTCCTGCGCGAGGTGCCGTTCGGCCAGGACGGCAACTACAATCACGAGGCGATCGTCGCGCGCATCAACGCCGATCTCGCCAACGACCTCGGCAACCTCGCGCAGCGCTCGCTGTCGATGATCGCAAAGCAGCTCGGAGGCCAGCTGCCGGAGCCCGGCGAGTTCTCGGCCAACGACAAGGCGATCCTGGCGGAGGCCGACGCGATGATCGGCGCCGCACGGAAAGCCATGGCGACGCAGCAGATCCACCAATGGCTCAATGCGGTCTGGTCGGTCGTGGCCGAGGCCAACCGCTATTTCGCGGGTGAGGCGCCCTGGGCACTGGCGAAGACCGATCCGCCGCGCCAGCACACGGTGCTCTATGTCACCGCCGAGGTGATCCGTCAGGTCGCGATCCTGACCCAGCCGGTCATGCCGGCAGCGTCGGCAAAGCTGCTCGACAGCCTCGGCATCCCAGAGGACGAGCGGACCTTCGCGCGGCTCGGCGGCGATGTCAGGATTGCGGCCGGCACGCAGCTGCCGGCGCCCCAGGCGGTGTTCCCGCGCTACATCGAGCCGACGGCGGCGTGATGCTGGTCGACAGCCATTGCCATCTGGACTTTCCGGATTTCGCCGAGGATCTGGATGGCATCGTCACGCGTGCCACCGCCGCCGGCGTCGGCCGCATGGTGACGATCTCGACGCGGGTGCGCCGGCTTCCCGAACTGCTCGCCATCGCCGAGCGTTTCGACAACGTCTTCTGCTCGGTCGGCACCCATCCGCACAATGCGGACGAGGAGGACGGCATTCCGGCCGCGGAGCTGATTGCGCTGACTGATCACCCCAAGGTGGTCGCGCTCGGCGAGGCCGGACTCGACAACTTCTATGATCACGGCTCGAAGGACGCCCAGGAGCGCGGGTTCCGCGCCCACATCGCTGCGGCGCGCGAGACCGGCCTGCCGCTGGTGATCCACACCCGGGAGGCCGACGAGCAGTGCGGCCGCATCCTCGAGGAGGAGATGGCGCGCGGACCTTTCCAGGCCGTGCTGCATTGCTACACGGGCGGGCGTGAGCTGGCGATGAAGGCGATCGATCTCGGACTGCACATCTCGTTCACGGGCATCGTGACGTTCAAGAAGTCGGAGGCCTTGCGGGCGCTCGCCGCCGAGGTGCCCGCCGACCGCATCATGGTCGAGACCGACGCGCCATATCTCGCGCCCGGCAAGTTCCGCGGCAAGCGCAACGAGCCGGCCTACGTCGTCGAGACCGCGAAGGTGCTGGCGGAGACCCGCGGCGTCTCGCTCGAGGAGTTCTCGCGCCAAACCACCGAGACCTTCTTCAAGCTGTTCTCGAAGGTGCCGCGGTCAAAGGAGGCTGCATGACGCTGACGCTCACCATTCTCGGCTGCGGCTCCTCGGCCGGCGTGCCGCGCCCGGCGCTGGGGTGGGGCGCCTGCGATCCCAACAACCCGAAGAACCGCCGCAGGCGCTGCTCCCTTCTGGCTGAGCGCCGCGGAGTACATGGCGTGACGCGCGTCGTCATCGACACCTCGCCGGATCTGCGCGAGCAGTTGATCGATACGCAAGTCGATCACATCGACGCGGTGTTTCTCACGCACGAGCACGCCGACCAGACCCATGGCATCGACGATCTGCGCTCGGTGGTGATGCATCAGCGCCGGCGCATTCCGGTCTACCTGAATCAGTCGACCGCGAAAGACATCATGCACCGGTTCTCCTATTGCTTCATCTCGCCACCGGGAAGCGACTATCCGCCGATCCTGACCCAGCACGCGATCGAGGCGGGCGAGACCCAGGCGGTGGAAGGCAAGGGTGGCGAGCTGAGGCTGACGGCGTTCCTGGTCCAGCACGGCAACATCCCCGCGCTCGGCTATCGCATCGGCGATGCCGCCTACACGCCGGACCTCAACGACATCCCCGAGGAGAGCTGGGGCGTGCTGGAGGATCTCGACCTCTGGATCGTCGACGGCCTGCGCCCTGCCTCGCATCCGAGCCATTTCTCGGTCAACGACGCGCTCGCCTGGATCGAACGCTTCAAGCCGAGGCGCGCCGTCATCACCAACATGACCGCCGATCTCGACTACGAGGTGCTGCGCCAGAGCCTACCCGATGGCGTGGTACCGGCGTATGACGGCATGCGACTGGAGCTGGATTCGTAGGGTGGGCAAAGGCGCGGCCGCGCTCTCTCCCCATGCGGGATTGCGATGGCGCCGTGCCCACCATCTTGCTTCTTGAGTCCGCCGCCCGACGGTGGGCACGCGGCGCCTGACGGCGCCGCTTTGCCCACCCTACGCAGCGACTATCATGTTCGCGAACTAACAAGGAGCAGCCTTGCCATGCTGTCGCTGTTCTTCGAGGTCGAGGTCAAGCCAGGTCGGCTCGACCAATATCTGCAACTCGCCGCGGCGCTGCGGCCCGAGCTCGATGCGCTCGGCGGCTGCCTGTTCCTTGACCGCTTCAGGAGCCTGGCGCGTGACAATCTTATCCTCTCCTATCAGATCTGGCAGGACGAGGGCGCCATGACCGCCTGGCGCGTCCACGCCCATCATCACGACATCCAGACCCTCGGCCGCGACAAGGTGTTCTCGGACTATCGCCTGCGTATCGCCGAGTTGGTCCACGAGGTGAAGCCAGGGCAGGCGGCTTGGCAGCCGGAGCGGCGAGGCACCTACAACGATCCCAAGCGGCGTGCGCCGACCTACGTCCTGGCTGTCGAGACGGCGGGGCCGCAGCTAAGCGCCGTGACGGACCTGCCGGTCGCGAGCTTCTCGAGCGTCTACCGGGAAGGGCGCTTCGCGCATCTCGTCGAATTGCCGGACGAGCCGACCGGCGTCGCACTGAGCACGCAGCTGCTCGCCGAACCCGGCGCCGACAACATCCGCGTCGTCGAAGTCACCCGCGACTACGGCATGTACGACCGCCGCGAGGCGCCGCAATATTACGCGGAGAAGACACGAGACGCGTAGCGAGCTCAGGTGGGGCAGCGCGGAATGCCATCGACCACGGCCTGATCAGGAGCAATCGAGCGCAGATCGACGTCACGTGCCAGCGTAACATAGTCGATGGTCTCCGATGTCCTCAGATAGGTCGTGAAGTTGATGGGGCCAGCCGGCAGCGCTACGGTGGTGCAGGCCTTCGGCGCGACCGAGATCGTGACCGATCCGCCACCGGCAGAGTTCTTTTCCGCCATCAGTTCGGCGCGAAAAGACTGTAGACGCGCCGTGTCGGCCTCCTCGAGGCGGTAGGCGTAGATGCGCGTGCCGGCTCCGGCCTCCTGCGCCAGAGCCGGGGGATCCGGAATTTCCCGCAGCACGAAGTCCCGCTGCTGTTCCGCGCCGCGCCCGCGTTTCACGGCAATCCTCAGCACCACGCCACCTGGCAGCGGCCGCAGACTCGTGGGCAGTCTCACGGCCGCGCGCAGCTGTGCGGGGTCGCTGGTCTGGAAATCGACCCGGGCCAGCTTGACCATTGAGGTCACCGGCATATGGCCACAACCAACAGCGCTCAACGTTAGTCCGATGGCCAGAACGAGCCGCTTGAAGGGATGCATGGGCATGAGGAGGAGCCTTCGTTTGACAGTCATTAATTATCGTAATACGATAAATTATTCACTGGTCAATAGGAGGCTCGTCATGGTGGACCGTGCGGATCAATCCCGTCGCCTGCGCCACTTCTCCCGGGTAATGGCCTGGATCACGGGGCTCGGCATCGTCTTGATCGCCGCAGCGACGTGTCTCGTCTTTGTGATTCCGGAGTGGACGAGAGGTCTGCTCCTGGCGCGCCTCGGCACGGCTGGCGCGGAGCTGCAAACCACGCCGGATCGCGTGCTTTTGGGCGCGGCGGTGACTGCGATCCCGGTCGGCGTGATGCTGTACGGGTTGTGGCAGGTGAGAGCCCTGTTCCTGGATTTTGCGGAAGGGATGGTTTTCACGCTGGCGACAGCGCGCCGCTTGCGCGATTTCGCCCTCACAGTCCTGGCGCAGGCCTTGCTTGGTCCGCTGTCGTCGACGGCCCTGCTGATCGCCTTCACCATCAGCAATCCGCCTGGCAGCCGGCAGCTCGGTATCGCGCTCTCGGTCAACGACTACATCGCGCTGATCGTTGGCAGCGTGCTGCTCGCCGTCGCCTGGGTCATGGCTGAGGCGACCCGGATCGCCGAAGAGAACGCCAGCATCGTGTGAGGCGTGATGCCGATCATCGTCAATCTCGACGTCATGCTGGCGCGCCGCAAGATGCGATCCAAGGAGCTCGCCGAACGCATCGGTATCACCGAGCAGAACGTCTCGCTCTTGAAATCGGGCCGGGTGAAGGGCGTGCGTTTCGACACCCTTGCGCGGATCTGTGAGGTGCTGCGCTGCCAGCCCGGTGACATTCTCGAGTATCGCAGAGGCAACGAAGACACCACCATGCCGGAGACCGCATGAGCATGGCGCACGCGTGCGCCTCGCTCATGCGCATGTCCTTGGCTTACGCCGAGATCGCCTTGGCCGAGTCGATCTGATTGCGCAGCAGGAATTTCTGGATCTTGCCCGTCGATGTCTTCGGGATCGGGCCGAACACCACGACCTTGGGCGTCTTGAAGCCGGACATGTGGCTGCGGCAATAGGCGATGATCTCGGCTTCGGTCGCCTCGGCGCCATCCTTCAGCTCGACGAAGGCGCAGGGCACTTCGCCCCATTTTGGATCGGGCTTGGCGACGACGGCGGCGAACAGCACGGCGGGGTGCTTGTAGAGGATGTCCTCGACCTCGACGGAGGAGATGTTCTCGCCGCCGGAGATGATGATGTCCTTGGAGCGGTCCTTGATGATGACGTAGCCGTGCTCGTCGAGCACGCCGAGATCGCCGGTGTGAAACCAGCCGCCGGCGAAAGCTTCCTGCGTCGCCTTCTCGTTCTTGAGATAGCCCTTCATGACGATGTTGCCGCGGAACATGACCTCGCCGATGGTCTCGCCATCGCGCGGCACCTCCTGCATCGTCTCCGGATTGAGCACAGTGACGGCTTCCTGCAAGGGATAGGGCACGCCCTGGCGCCGCTTCAGCCGCGCGCGCTCGGGCGCCGGCAGGTCGTCCCAGCCGGGCTGCTCGGCGCAGACCGAGGCGGGGCCGTAGACTTCCGTCAGGCCGTAGACATGGGTCAGCTTGATGCCGATGCTCTCGGCACCTTCGAGCACGGCGACCGGCGGCGCGGCGCCCGCGATCAGCCCCACCACCGGTTTGTCGCGCTTGCCCTTGGGCGCGTCGGGCGCATTGATCAGCACGTTGTAGACGATCGGCGCGCCGCACATGTGAGTGACGCCGTGGGTCTTGATCAGCTCGAAGATCCTGGTCGGCTCAACCTTACGCAGGCAGACATTGACGCCGGCCGCGGCGGCCATGGTCCAGGGGAAGCACCAGCCGTTGCAGTGGAACATCGGCAGGGTCCAGAGATAGACCGGATGCTGGCCGAGCCCGCCCGCGAGAATGTTGCTGACAGCGTTCAGATAGGCACCGCGGTGATGGGTGACGACGCCCTTGGGATTGCCTGTGGTGCCCGAGGTGTAGCTCATCGCGATCGCGTCCCATTCGTCCGCCGGACGGCGCGGCTCGAACAGCGGATCGCCCGAGGCGACGGCGGCTTCGTACTCGATCTCCCCGATGCGGCTGCCGCCGGCATAGGAGGCGTCGTCGACGTCGATCACGAACGGCTTCGCGCCGCTCATCAGCTTCAGCGCTTCGCTGATCACGCCGGAGAACTCCGGATCGACCAGGATGATCTTGGCCTGGCCGTGATCGAGCTGGAACGCGATCGACGGCGCGTCGAGGCGGATGTTGAGCGTGTTGAGCACGGCGCCGGCCATCGGCACGGCAAAATGCGCCTCGTTCATCGCGGGGATGTTCGGCAGCATCGCAGCCACCGTGTCGCCAACGCCGATGCCGCGGCCCGCGAGGTACGACGCGAAGCGCCGGCAGCGGTCATAGGTTTGGCGCCAGGTGAAGCTGCGGCCCTCATAGACCGTGCTGACATGGTCGGGATAGACGGCCGCGCTGCGCGCCAGGAAGCTGAGCGGGGTCAGCGGCACGTAGTTGGCCGGGGTCTTGTCCAGACCGAGCTGATACTGGTTCGTGCTCATCACCACCCTCCCTCGTGATCTCAGGAGTTTACAGGAAGCCGATCGAAATCCACGGGAAAATAGCGACCACGATGAGGCCGATCAGAAGCGCCAGCAGGTAGCCCCAGATCGGGCGGATGCCCTCGGCCGGATCGACCCGGCCGATGGCGCAGGCGGCGTAATATCCGACCCCGAAAGGCGGTGCGAACAGGCCAATTCCCATCGCCAGGATGATCACCATGGCATAATGCACCTCGTGCACGCCGACGGCGCGCGCGATCGGAAACAGCAGCGGGCCGAACAGCACGATCGCCGGAATGCCCTCGAGCACGCTGCCCAGGATCGTGAAGGCGACGATCGAGACCGCGATGAACGTCGCCGGGCCGCCCGGCAGCCCGGTCATGGCGGAGGCCAGCGCGCGCGAGAAGCCGGACTGCGTCAGGCCCCAGGCCATGCCGGTCGCGGTCCCGATGATCAGCAGGATGGCGCCGGACAGCGCCGCCGTCTCGATCAGCATCGGCATCAGGCGGCGCCAGTCGAAACGGCGATAGACCAGCAGGCCCGCCAGCACGCCATAGACGATGCCGATGGTCGAGACCTCCGTCGCCGTCGCGACGCCCTCGACGACGGCAGCGCGGATCACGAAGGGCAGGGCCAGGGCAGGGAGCGAGACGATGAAGGCCTTGCTGATCTCGGCTCCCGTCGCGCGGCGGACGCCGCTCATGTCCTCGTTGCGGTAACGCCACCACACCAGCGCGCACAGCGTGATCGCCAGCACCACGCCCGGCAGCAGGCCGCCGGTGAACAGCGCCGCGATCGACACGCCGGTGACGGAGCCGATCGTGATCAGAACCAGGCTCGGCGGAATCGTCTCGGTCTGTGCGCCGGTGGCGGCGAGCAGGGCGACGAGATCGCCGGGCTTGGCGCCGCGCGCCTTCATCTCCGGGAACAGCACCGGCGCGACCGCGGCCATGTCGGCCGCCTTGGCGCCGGAGATGCCGGACACCAGGTACATCGCGCCGACCAGCACGTAATGCAGCCCGCCGCGGACGTGCCCCAGTAGGCTCGCGAGGAACGCGACCATTGCGCGCGCCATGCCGGTCATCTCGATCAGCAGGCCGAGAAAGACGAACAGCGGCACCGACAGCAGGATCAAGTGGCTCATGCCCTCGTCCATGCGCCCGACCAGCACCATCAGCGGCGTGCGCGTCGTCAGCGCCAGATAGCCGAAGATCGCGAGCCCGAAGGCGAACGCGATCGGCACGCCGGCGAAGACGCACAGGCCGACCACGCCGACGAAGAAGATCACGAGGTTGATGTTGCCGAGTGGCTTCAGGACCGGCTGCGCCACCCAGAACAGCGCGATGATGGCTGCGATAGAGACGACGGCCAGCAGCATCGTCCTGACGCTGGCCGTGCGGGCGAGACGGATGAGGGCGAACAGCGCCATCAGTCCGATGCCGACCGGCAGCGCGGCGGCGCGCCAGATGTTTTCGATCTGCAGCGCCGGCGTCGTGATGAAGCTTTCCTCGTAGGCGTACTCCCAGGACGGCCAGGCGATCATGACCAGGAACGCCAGCGCCGCGGCAGTGGCGACCAGATCGAGATAGGCGCGCAAGCCGGGGCTGGCGCGCGCCACCATTGCCGTCATCCGCATGTGCTCGCCGCGGCGGAACGCCACCGCGGCGCCGAGCATTGCGAGCCACAGGAACAGGATCGAAGCCAGCTCGTCCGACCAGATCAGCGGCCGGTGCAGGCCGTAGCGCGCCACGACGCCCGCGAACAGGATGACGATCTCGGCCACGACCAGCAGCGCGGCTGGGATCTCGACCAGAAGACCCAGCAAGGCATCCAAGCCATCGAGCCAGGACCGGCGGCGAGGGGTCTCGATGACCACCTCGCTGATCGCGATTTCCGTGAACTCGGCATGCGCCATGACGTCACCCGAACGCGCCTTCAGCCATCAACCCGTCAGGACAGCTTGCCGACGGCCTTTTCCAAGAGCGCCCAGGCTTCATCGCCGTATTTGCCCTTCCACTCGGCATAGAAGCCGGCGGAGCGCAGCTTGTCGCGGAACGGCGCGACGTTGGGCTG
Source organism: Bradyrhizobium sp. SZCCHNS3016 (assembly GCF_032484535.1). NCBI lineage: Bacteria > Pseudomonadati > Pseudomonadota > Alphaproteobacteria > Hyphomicrobiales > Nitrobacteraceae > Bradyrhizobium > Bradyrhizobium sp. SZCCHNS3016. The sequence continues at coordinate 133,342 of NZ_JAUETE010000013.1, read as the reverse complement.
ATTGAAGGTCAGGCCCTTCGAGGCGAGCTCCGCTTGCAGGCCGGCATTGAGCTTGGCGACGTCCTCACGCTCCTTCACGGCGGCCGCATTGATGTGCTTGGCGACGATGGCGCGCATGTCGGCCGGCACGGCCTCCCAGGCGCGGCGGTTCGCCAGGAACCAGAAGCCGTCCCACATGTGGTTGGTCAGCGAGCAGTATTTCTGCACCTCGTAGAGCTTGGCGGTCGAGATGATCGCCAGCGGATTTTCCTGACCTTCGACGACCTTGGTTTGCAGCGCCGAATAGACCTCGCTGAAATTGATCGAGGCGGGCGCCGCCTCGAATGCCTTGAACATCGAGGTCCACAGCGGCGACACCGGCACGCGGATCTTGAAGCCCTTGAGGTCGTCGGGCCCATTGATCGGCTTGGTCGACGAGGTCGTCTGGCGGAAGCCGTTGTCCCAGATCTTGTCCATGACCACCAGGCCGGCCTTGTTGATCTGGCCGCGCACGTAAGCGCCGAGATCGCCGTCCATGGCCTTCCAGACCGTGTCGTAGTCCGGGAACGCGAAGCCGATCCCGTTGATCGACGCCGCCGGCACCAGGGTCGCCAGGATCAGGCCGGACAGCGTGAAGAACTCGACTCCGCCGGAGCGGATCTGGCTCAGCATGTCCGTGTCGGAACCGAGCTGGTTGTTCGGGAAGATCTGCAGGTCGAACTTGCCGTTGGTCTCGGCCTTGATCGCCGCCGCCATCTCCTTGGCACGAACGTTGAGCGGATGGGTGTCGGGCAGGTTGTTGGCGTACTTGTAGGTGAATTCGGCGCTCTGGGCGCGCGCCACATGCGGCGCCGCGATCCCACCCAGTACGGCTGACGCTACGGAGGCCTTCAGCAGCGCGCGTCGTGACAGGCTCATGCTCGTTTCTCCCTGAGAAGCTTCTTCTTGTTGCATCCAGTCGCCGCATGATGGCGCGGTCCGAATCCCGCGACGTCAGCAGCGTCATCAGCGCTTATTGCAGCGATGAGCCGCAGCAGCAATATGCGGCGTTCGCTGCGGGCGCCTTGGCGCGGGTTTCAGGCGCCAATGGCGAGCGGCGATGGTCGTGCTCGCGACGCGGGCTGCAGGCTCGGTGCTACGGCAGAGTTTGAGGTGTTGGCCGCAAGTCTCTGAATTCCCTAATCATATAAATATTCCATAATATACCTTATGCGAATTGGATATGGGCGGCTCCTGACGTGAGAAGCCGCACAACGGCCCGCCCAGCGCACGTCGGCGCCTGTGCGAAATCGCCCCCGCCTTGTCACCCCGCAGTCTTCGTTTGGTCAAAGCCCAGAGGTCAAAAGCGCATCCTTCAGGATTGGGCACGGGCGTATCGCGAATGGGACCCGAAGACATGCCAGTTCAGTCGACGCCGAAGGAAGTTGATCCGGGTGATGTCGCGCTGCCGCCCGACGACGATATCTGCGAGGAGATCTATCAGCGGGTGCTGGCCGAGGTACGCGCACGTATCGACCAGCGGATCGCCGCCATCGAGGCCCAGGCAGCCGCTGATGCAGTCGAGGCTGCCGACCCCGCTGCAGGCGGCGAGCCCGTGGAAGCGGCTCCGCCAGCCCGGCGCCGGCCCGTATTGCGGGCGATGATCACGCTGATAGCGTCAGCCGGGCTCGTCGGCGCTGCCGTCACCTTGGCGCGGGACCATACCGAGACCATCACCTCCGTCACGGACCGGATCGAAGCGGCGGTTCAATCCATCCGGCGTGAGAACGCTCAGACGGTGAATCCGGCCGGGTCACCGGAGACGGCGGCGAGCGGATCGAGCGCGGCCGAGACGGCAGAGACGGCCCCTTCCTCGCCATCACCATCCGTTTCGCCGACACCCGAGACATCATCAGCATCAGTATCAACGCGCTCCAGCGATCCATCCTCCGCGATGGCGGAGGCAACGCCGGAGCATGACATGCCGCCCGCTCCCGACCGGGACGTCGCGCCGCTGATCGAGAAGATCGCGCATGATGTCGCCGAGCTGCAGAGCGGGTTTCAGGAGCTCAAGGCCAGCCAGGAGCAGGCCAACCGCGATCACGCCAGGGCGATCGAACAGCTGCAGGCAAGCCAGGACCAGCTCGCGCGCACGTTCCGCGCAGCGAAGACCGAACCGACGACCGTCGGCGCAGCGGCGCGCCTCGCGCCCCGGCCGCCCCAGGCGCGCCCGCCCCGTTTCCCGTAGCTCCGAACGAATGAGATCCGGGCAGGGAGCTGGGCACCCCTGCTCCTGTCCCTCATAGACGCGGCGCACTGTCTCGTCCTGCATCACCTCGGTCGCCCTGCCCTCGGCGATCTTCTCGCCGAGATACATCGCGAGCACGCGATCGACCAGCGCCGACACGCTCTTGACGTTGTGATCGACCAGCAGCACGTCGCGGAATTCGCGGATGAGGTCGGAGAAGTCGGCGACCTCAGACGCTGAGGAAGGCCCATGTCCTCACGACGAGGCGGTGCCTTGACCTACATGAAGCTTCTCAACTGAAGCGGCGACCTCAACAGCATTCAGCCAAGCTGACGCAAGTGCCCAAGCATCTCGTGCACGTCGTAGGTCATGACGGCGAGAAGCGCCGCCAGCGCGAGATAAGTCCCGGCATATTCGAGCTTCGTCTGCAGCGTCGTGCCGTAATAGGCGACGTTCTCGGGCGCGCCGGGATCGTAGCGCCAGGCCTTCATCAGTTGCGGGGCTGCGAGGATGGCGATGATGATCAGCATCGGGCTCGGCCGATAGAGCATCAAGGTCAGCAGCATGGGAACGCCAAGCAGCCAGATGCGCGGACTCAGCACGCTGGTGACGCGGCCGCCGTCCAGCGGCGAGATCGGCAGCAGGTTGAACAGGTTGAGGAACAGGCCGGAATAGGCGATTGCAAGCAGCAGATTGCTGTCGCCCGATCGCGCCCACAGATAGACCGCAAGCGCGGCGGCGGTCCCGACCAGCGGACCGGCGAGTGCCACATAGGCTTCCGTCTCGACGTCGACCGGCTGCTCCTTGAGCGCGATCCAGGCGCCAACGAACGGGATGAAGGCGGGAGCCCCGACGTCGAGGCCGCGCTGGCGTGCGGCGATGTAGTGCCCCATCTCATGGGCAAACAGGAGCGCAATGAAGCCGGCCGCATAGCGCCAGCCCCAGATGCCGGCATTGACGACCAGCGACAGCAGCATCGTGCCGCCGCTCATGGCGAGCTTCCCCCATTTCAGGCCGGAGAACAGGATCAGCAGGAGAGCCTTCACGCCGGCCCGCCCGCGTTGTCGCCGCGCGGCTTGCGGCGCAAGAAGTTCATGACCGCGGCCCCGGCGCCGACGACGGCGAAGATGATGATCTTGGCGAACTTCAGGACGAACGCACCGGTCAGCGCCAGCAGCCCGAGCTTCTTCGCGGCAACGCCGCCGACCAGCGCAAGCAATCCATATTCGGCGATCCGATCCGTGCTCGCGCTGAAATCCTCATAGCGCTTGCCGGCATTGTAGGAGAGATCGGACAGCAGCTCGTGCGCCACCGCCTTGTCCCCCGCGATCCGCTCCGAGCCGGACAGGAGGTTCAGGCTGAAATAGCCGTCGCGCCCGAGCGCGTAGGTGTTGTAGTTGACGTTCTTCGGCGCATCGTCGGGCTGGCCCTTCTCCTTCGCGAGGAGCGACCAGACGAGACGATGTGTCGTGGCATCGTAGGCCGGGGGCTCGACCCAGCCAACGACGGCCATTTCCGGAAATCCGCGCGCCGCACGGTCCCTGTTCGCCTCCTCGGCGCCGGCGCGAAGGTTGCTCAGGAGATCGTCCGCGTTCCAGTTCTTGGCGTCGTCGTCTTTGATGTAGCCGTCCTTGATGTGCTTGATGACCACCATCCAATCGTCGTTCTGGCGTCTGCCGACGACCAACCCGACGAAGGTCGCGTCGTTGACGACGTTGCCGAGCGCGCGTAGGACCCGCAGACCTTCGCTCTTCGGCACGTAGAAGTAGTCGGCCGGCAGCTTCAGCGTGCCCTGATCGATCAGCACGACGTCGCTTGGTCCGTCGGTGCCCGCCTGGCTCGCCGCCTGCCAGGCCGCCATCAATTCAGCCTTGCGCGTGGCCTCATCCGCTGGCGCGGCCTGCACGTGAGCGGCAAGGATTACGAACGCTGCGCACACCACTGCGCGCGCAATGACAATCAAGCTTTTCACCGGCCCCAATCCCCAAAAACATCGGTCGGATAGTACCTCGAAGGCTCGGCGGTGCGCAACCAAGGGCGGATTCAGGCCTCTCGAAGCGATCTGCTGGCGCTGCACCGAGGGAGAGATGGTCCGAAAAGGCCCCCTCCTCGTCACGACGCTGTCTTGCTTTCGGCCAAAGCGGCGGGTCGAGTCACGTTTGAAAATTCAAAGAGAACAGCGGCGTCGGCGGCGGGCTAGAGGGTTTGGGGATCAGCAATGCAGTCCACACAGAACGTGCAACAGATTGATCAGAGCGAGATCGGCCTCGCCCCGGAGAAGCCCGAGAAGGCAAGCTACGATCAACTGTACCGGCGGGTGCTGCGCGAGGTGCTGACCCGAATCGATACGCGGCTCGCGGCGATCGAGAAGCCGGGTGTGGCGGCGGATGCTGCTGCGGCGGCGAGCACGAGCGAGGCGACAGGCAGCGGGGCCAGCCGCTGGACGCGGATGAAGGCGCCGCTCGGCAAGCTGCGCGGGCGCAACGCCGTTGGTCTCGCTCTGCTGGTCGTGCTGGTCGGTGGCTCCGTCGCCTGGTCGCAGCGCGACGCCGGCACCTCGCTGATGGACCGCTGGATGCCGGGCGCCAGCGAAGCGTCGCAGGATGAGGCGTCGGTCCAGCAGGGCAGCGAGGATGCCATGATGTCGAATGCCTCGCTGAGGGGAGCGGAAGACACCACCGGCGCCCGTGAGCCGGGCACGTTGATGCAGAGGATGGCGCGCGACATCGCCGAGCTGCAGCAGGGCATCGAGCAGATCAAGTCAACGCAGGATCAGGCCAGCCGCGATCACACCCGCGCCATCGAGCAACTGCAGGCCGGCCAGGATCAGCTGATGCGACTGGTGTCGCGGATGTCGAACCAGGCGGTGCAGGCACGCGGCACTGCGGTCCCCCCGGGCCCGCCCCAGCAGATCATCGTGACGCCGCAGCAGCGGACCACGACGGGAATGGCCCGTCCGCAGCCGGCGCAGCCGCAGGGCTCGACGTTCGGGACACTCTTTACCCGCAACACCTCGGGCATTCAGCCGCCGATGCCGCGTTGATGGTGTGATCGGCAGCGGCGATCGGTGGCGGTCTTGGCCGCCGCCGATGAGCGCACTCGCCGATCGGTCCTTACGAGCAGGTGTGAACGCGCCCGTCGTAGCCGCGATAGGTGCCCTTCTCCGCGTCATAGGTGCGGAAGCTCTTGCAGCTGGCACCACCCCTCTTCGCCTCCCGCTTCATTTCGCTCTTCGTTTGGCTCTTGGGCTTGCGGGCGCGGTGCTCGCGCTTGGCGTCGTCCACGGCATGTTGATGCGCTTGGCCGTGCCGTTCGGGCTTGGCTGACGTGGTTGCGGTGTTCTGCTTCGCAGCCGCCTTCTCCGGCGTGGCCGCGGGCGAAGCTGCGGCTGGCGGCTCGGATTTCTTGGGCTCGGCCGGCGCCGCCGCGGGCTTCACGTCGGCGGCGGCGGCCGGCCTTTCCGCCGGCGCAGCGGCAGCGGGCTTGCTCTCGGCGGCCTTCTCCTCGATCTTCTCCGATGCGGGCGCGTCCTTGGCGACGGCAGCGGGCTGAACGGCCAGAGTGGGCTCTGCCGGTTTCGACTCGGTCACGGCCGGCTTCTGGCCGACGTCGGTGCCGGAGTTCGGTTCGACCTTGGTCTCGGATTTGGCCTCGGCCGGCTTGCTCTCGGCCGCAACATCCGTCGCGGTTTTTTCGGTTGATACTTTGTCCGCCGGCGGCTGGCTCGCGCTGTCTGTGGCCTGAACGGGCTTGGTGTCCGCAGCGGCTGGCTCGCCGGGCTTCTCGGCCGTCTTCTCAGGCTCGGCCGCAGGCTTGCCGGCGGCATCCGAGGGCTGCTCGGCGGGCCTGGTTTCAGCGACCGCGGGTTTCGGCTCGGACTCTGCGGGCTTGTCGGCCGGCGGCGCGGCAGACTGCTCCGTCGCGGGCTTGGCCGCATCGTTCGCGGCTCCCTGGGCCCAGGCGCCAGAGCCAGCGATCATTCCGAGGACGCAGAACAGAACGCCGGCGCGGACGGCTGGCGGACAAACAACGGAAACTTGCATGCTCGAAAACTCGCTTGAGGGGCCGGCAGATTGCCGGTTTACGTCATCTGCAGCCAGCTTTCGCCCCGAAAACGGCATGCGCGCAAAAGAGTCGCACAAGGTGTGCTTTCCGCGTCATGGATTTGCAATCCCGGCGCGAAGGCCGGCGCGCCGACACTCAATGCGTCGGATGTCAACGGCGCGCATTGGCCGCCTGAACGGCGCCGACTGCGTCCAGCTGGACTCGGTTGGCCTTGCGGCCGATGTCGAACGGAATGTCGTCCCGATCGAGCGTGGCGGCGCTTCACGCGCTCACGGCGTTGCGGCTGATCACGTGATGGTAGTACGACGCGCTGAGCTTGGGCGAGCGCACCTGGGTGTCGAAGTCGACGTGATAGATGCCGAAGCGCTGCTTGTAGCCGAACACCCACTCGAAATTGTCCAGCAGGCTCCACAGGAAGTAGCCCTTCACGGGCACGCCCTCGGACGTTGCGCGCTGCAGCTGGGCGAGATAGTTGCGCAGATACATCACGCGGTCGAGGTCGTAGACCTTGCCGTCGGCAGTCAGCTTGTCGTCCGAGGAGGTGCCGTTCTCGGTGATGTAGATGGTCTGGAGATTCCAGATCTTGGCGGCGAGCTTCGGCACCCAATAGGCTGTCTCCGGACCGACCAGCAGCCAGGGTGAGCTCATGTGCGGGAACGAGGACGGCATCGGCAGCACGTCGAATCCGGCCGCACGGTCCGACGCGACGACATAGGCTTGCGGCGCGTAGATGTTGAGGCCGACGAAATCGACCGGCGCCGAAATGATCTTCAGTTCGTCGGCGGTGAATTTCGGCGCATCCTTGCCGGACCACGCCAGGAAACCCTCCGTGTAGCGCCCCTCGAGGATGACGTTGAGGAAGCCGGCATTCAATTCGCGCGTCGCGATCTCGGCGGCGCGGATGTTCTCCGGCGTGTCGATCGCCGGCAGGCAGGCCGTGATGTTCTCGGCCATGCCGACGCGCATGCTGGCGCGCCCGCCGGAGCGGATGGCCTGGACGGCGAGACCGTGCGCCAGCGCCACGTGATGGCGCGCCTGGTTGACCTGCTGCTGCGGCAGCTTCAGCCCGGGCGCGTCGACGCCGAGGCCATAGCCGAACGGGACGAAGCGGCCGCATTCGTTGATGGTGAAGATGGTCTTGACACGGTCGCCGAGATGCTGCGCGACGTAGCCCGCATAATGCGCAAAGGCCTTGGCCGTGTCGGCCGAGAGCCAGCCGCCGACACGGTCCTGCAGCGCCTGCGGCAGATCCCAATGATACAGCGTTGCGTACGGCGTGATGCCGTTCGCCAGGAGCTCGTCGACGAGCCGGTTGTAGAAGTCGAGGCCCTTCGGATTGGGCGTCAGCCCGCCGTCGGGAAACAGCCGGGGCCAGGCGATCGAGAACCGATAGGCCCGGCAGCCGAGCTCCTTGATCAGCCGCACGTCGTCCTTGTAGCGGTTGTAGTGATCACAGGCGACGTCGCCGGTGCTGCCGTCCTCGATGTTGCCCTGCAAATGCGTGAACACGTCCCAGATCGACGGTCCACGGCCATCGGCCGTAGCCCCGCCCTCGATCTGGTACGACGACGTCGCCGTCCCCCACACGAAATCTGCGGGAAACCGCCGCCCGATGTCCTCCTTCACCGCGCCCTCCTCCGCTTGCGCTGGGCCATTGGCCGCCCCGAGGGCGGCCAGCCCGGCCAGCTTTGCAAGATCACGGCGGGAGACGTCGTTCGGCATTGATGAACCTCAAACCTCTGTTGGTATCGTGCCCGATCGGAACGGCGAAAGCACTACGAACCATATCTGGGCTCCGATTTGAACCGCCCGAGATGGCGGCAATGGAGCGGCCCCGATCACATCTGCGTCCGGAATCGGCGCGTCAATGACCGAGGACGCCGCGCTCGGCATTGTGACCGCCGCACGGCTGCGGCGGCAGTGAAACGCGACTGCTCGCACCGTCGGTTCGTAGCGGCCTCGGCTCGACAGCGGTGCCCGATTACGCCTATGGTTGAGTCATGACGGATCACGATCACCATCACGACCATCCGCACGATCACTCGGACCTGTCCGAGACCGATCTGCGCGTCCGCGCGCTCGAAAGCATCCTGACCGAGAAGGGGTATATCGACCCCGCCGCGCTCGACGTGCTCATCGAGACCTATGAGAGCAAGGTCGGTCCCCGCAACGGCGCGCAGGTCGTGGCGCGGGCCTGGAGCGATTCGGCCTATCGGGCGCGCCTTCTTGCCGACGCCACGCCGGCGATCGGCGAGCTCGGCTATGCCGGCCGCCAGGGCGAGCACATCGTGGCGGTCGAGAACACGCCGGATCTGCACAACATGGTCGTGTGCACGCTGTGCTCCTGCTATCCGTGGCCCGTGCTCGGCCTGCCGCCGGTCTGGTACAAATCGGCGCCCTATCGCGCCAAGGCGGTGAAGGATCCGCGCGGCGTCCTGAAGGATTTCGGCTTCGAGCTGCCGCCGACGACGAAGATCCGGGTGTGGGATTCGACGGCCGAGGTCCGCTACTTCGTGCTGCCGATCCGTCCCGCCGGGACCGATGGCTGGAGCGAGGATCAGCTCGCCGCGCTCGTCACGCGCGACAGCATGATCGGCACCGGCCTGCCGAAGCAGCCGCACGAGGTTGGCCGCTGATGGATGGTGCGCATGACATGGGCGGCGTCGCCGGCTTTGGTCCGGTCCGCCCCGAGCCGAACGAGCCGGTGTTCCACGCCGAATGGGAGCGTCGCGCCTTTGCCATGACGCTGGCGATGGCGACGCCCGGCGGCTGGAACATCGACATGTCGCGCTTCGCGCGCGAGAACCGTCCGCCGGACGATTACCTCGGCATGAGCTACTACCAGATCTGGCTCGCGGGCATCGAACGGCTGATGCAGGAGCGGCATCTGGTCGACGCCGATGAGATCGTCGCCGGCAAGGTGCTGCATCCGGCCAAGCCCGTCGCCAAGATCCTCACCGCCGATGCCGTCGCGCCGACCTTGCGTCGCGGCGGCCCGACCGAGCGCGCGGCGACGAAGCCGGCGCTGTTCGCCGTCGGCGACCGCGTCCGCGCCAAGGACATCCATCCGACGACGCATACGCGGCTGCCGCGCTACGTGCGCGGCCATCTCGGACGCGTCGAGGCGGTCAGAGGCGCGCACGTGTTTCCGGACAGCAACGCCCATGGCGGCGGCGAAGACCCGCAATGGCTCTACACGGTGTCGTTCAGCGGCGCCGAGCTGTGGGCCGATGCGCCCGATCCGCTGCTGGAGGTCACGGTCGACGCCTTCGAGCCCTATCTGGAGCCGGCCCGATGACACCCGACCGCGAGGCGGCGGCCGCGGCGACGCGCGCCCTGCCCGGCATTCCCGTCGACGACAGCGGGCCCGTGTTTCGCGAGCCGTGGGAAGCCCACGCCTTCGCGATGGCCGTCACGCTGCACGCCCGCGGCCTCTTTACCTGGCCCGAATGGGCGGCTGCGCTCGCCGAGGAGATTTCGCGCGCGCAAGCGTCTGGCGATCCCGATTGCGGCGATACCTATTACCGGCACTGGCTCGCGACGCTCGAGCGCCTCGTCGCCGAGAAGGGCGTCACCTCCGCCGACGCACTGACGCGTTACCGCAATGCCTGGGATCACGCTGCCGATCGCACCCCGCATGGCAAGCCGATCGAGCTCAGGCCCGAGGATTTTGTCGGCTGAGCCCTTCGCGCGCGTCTGGCGGATGCTTAATGCCCGGTGTGCGGACGATCCTGCTTTTGATGGTCCGGTCTTAACGGCCGGCTATTCATGCCGCGAACAGCGGTATTCGTACGAAATTGAACGTTCATCAGTGCGTCCGTAGCGTCCCGCGCATCTTCTTTGCTGAAGTTGAGGGGGACGTCGAAATGCCCGCGCCAGAGTTCGCCACCATCGTCGACACGCTCGCCGGCGTGCGTCAGGACTATCACGAGAAGCTCAAATCGATTCCGCAATACGAGGCCTTCCTGCTGATCGAGAGCTCGACCGAGAAGGCTGCGGGAGCCCTGCACGGCACCGAGGCGTCGGGCTCCTCCATCGCCACCGACGTGATCGATTCGCTGCAATATGCGCGCAACCGGTTCGAGCAGCACATGGCCTCGATCCCGGAGTATCGCGTGCTGGTGGCGATCGACAGGCTGATCAAGGAAATCTCGCAGCATCTCGGCCTCGCGCCGCATGATGATGCGCCGGCCAAGGAGGGCCTTGCCGCGGCCGCCGAACAGCCCGCCGAAGCCGCCGAGGCTGTGGCCCGCGCTGCGAGCGCCGACACCGATGCCCCCGCCGAAGAGGCCGCGCCCCCCGAGCCGGAGCAGGCAGAAATGGCCGAGGACGAACCGGCCGCAGCCGCAGCGGAGCCGGTCGAAGCCGAGACCCCCACCCTGCGTATCGTCGACACCCCGGTGAAGTCGCCGTCGATCGTGCCCGCCGATCACGACGATGCCGCCCACGACGACGACATCGTGGTGCTGAACGCGCCTGCCTGGGAGAAGAGCGGCAAGGACGCCAAGGACGACATCACCGCGCGCCTCGTCGCGCAGGCGGCATCCGCTGCAGCCAATGAGGCCGATGACGGCCACGACCTCGCCGATGCCGATCTCGTCATCGTCAGCCAGCGTGAGCCGTCCGACAACGAAGCCGCCTGAGCGCTCGTCTGTGCGCAACTCTCCGCGGGGCCCGAGGGCCCCGCTTCCGATTCAGGATGGCCCGCCCGCCGCGACGTACGCGCGCCATCCTTTGGCGCGCAGCTCGCAGGCGGGACAGTGACCGCAGCCGTGACCCCAGTCATGCCGCGCGCCGCGCTCGCCGAGATAGCAGGTGTGCGATTGGTCGCGGATCAGGTCGACGAGGCCGGCGCCGCCGAGGTCATGCGCCAGCTGCCAGGTCGCGGCCTTCGACAGCCACATCAGCGGCGTGTGCAGTTCGAACGCGCGCGCCATGCCCAGGCTCAGCGCATTCTGCAGCGCCTTGATGGTCTCGTCGCGGCAGTCCGGATAGCCCGAATAGTCCGTCTCGCACATGCCGCCGACGATATGGCGGATGCCGCGGCGATAGGCGAGCGCCGCCGCAAAGGTCAGGAACACCAGGTTGCGGCCCGGCACGAAGGTGTTGGGCAGGCCGTCGGCGCCCATCTCGATCGCGACGTCGCGCGTCAGCGCGGTCTCGGAGATCGCAGCCAGCGTTGGAATTTCCAACGTGTGGCTGTCACCGAGCTTGGCTGCCCAGTCGGGGCGCAGGCGCGCGATGCCCTCGACCAGCCGGTCGCGACAGGCGAGCTCGATCGCATGGCGCTGGCCGTAGGCGAATCCGATCGTCTCGACGCGCGCGAAGCGGTCGAGCGCCCAGGCCAGGCACGTCGTGGAATCCTGCCCGCCCGAGAACAGCACCAGGGCCGTCGTGTCCTGCTCACTCATGGCCCCCGCTTAGCACCATCGACGGGTCGGGCCAACCCGCCGGGCGCATCCCGTGCAGTCGCCCTTTTCGCTGGGAGCCGCGCGCGGCTTGGGGCATACAGGACCCGATCGAACGATGCTGTCAGGACCTGCCCATGATCCCCTCCCGCGACATCTCACGCCTGATCGAGATCATGGCGGCGCTGCGCACGCCGGTCACCGGCTGCCCGTGGGATATCGAGCAGACGTTCCGGACCATCGCGCCCTACACCATCGAGGAAGCCTATGAGGTGGCGGACGCGATCACGCGCGACGACCTCGACGATCTGCGCGAGGAGCTCGGCGATCTCCTGCTGCAGGTGGTCTATCACGCCCGCATCGCCGAAGAACAAGGCGCGTTTGCGTTCGGCGACGTCGTCGAGGGCATCACGAAGAAGATGATCCGCCGCCATCCGCATGTGTTCCCGGACAAGGACGGCAACGTCACCCAGCCCACCAAAGGCACTTGGGACCGCATCAAGGCCGAGGAGAAGGCCGAGCGCGCCGCGCGGCGGCCGCCCGAGGCGCAGACGAACAAGTCCTCTCTGCTATCAGGCATCAAGGCCGGACAGCCGGCGCTGGTCCGCGCCATGGAGCTGCAGCGCAAGGCCGCGACCGTCGGCTTCGATTGGAACGATCCGCGCGCGGTGTTGCAGAAGATCCGCGAGGAGGCCGACGAGATCGAGGCCGCGCTCGACAACAAGGATGCGACCGAGCTGACCGAAGAGACCGGCGATCTCCTGTTCGCGCTGGTCAATCTTGCCCGCCACGCCGAGGTTGATCCGGAGACCGCATTGCGCGGCACCAACGCCAAGTTCGAGCGCCGTTTCGCGCACATCGAGCAGGCGTTGACGGCGAAGGGCCGCACACTCGAAGAAGCGTCGCTCGACGAGATGGACGAATTGTGGAACGAGGCGAAGCGACTGGAGAAGTAGCGTTCCCGGCTCCGAGGTCGTGATCAGCCGCCCTTGCGCGACAGCTCGGCCCTTGCGATCTCGACGAAGCGCTGGGCGGCCGGCGACAATCCAAAGTCGGCGCGGCTCAGCAGCGAGACGTGCCGATGAATCGTCGGCTGCGATAGCGGGATCGCGGCCAAGGTCGGAAATTGTGCCTTGGGCAGCATGTGCGCGGGCAGGATGCTGATGCCGGCGCCCTCCGCCGTGAGCGCCAGCGCGGTCGTGATCAGCGACACTTCCCAGGCAGGCTTCAGCGACCGCCCGGTCTCCGCCAGCGCCTCGTCGATCTGGCGGCGGATGCGCGTGCCGTGACGCATCGTGATCAGGTCGGAGCTCATGATGCCGTCCCACGTCAGACGGCGGTGCTTCTCGAACCGCCCGTCCTTGATGCCGATCGCCGAGAGCGGACTTTGCATCAGCGTCTCGATCCTGACCTCCGGTACGCCCTCGTCCTCCACGCTGCCGAGGCCGAACTCCGCATGCCCGGCCATCACGATCGCGAGCAGTTCGTCGGGCGCGACATCACGCAGATCGATGCGCACCTCGGGATGGCGCGATCGAAACGTCGCAAACACGCGTGGAAGCAGCGCCGACGCGACGCCCGCTGAGACCGCGATGGAAATTCGGCCGGCCTTGATCTCGGCAAGGTCGCGCATCCGCTGCGACAGCCCCTGCGTCCCCGCCAGGATGCGTTCCGCCGCGGTGATCGCCTCGCGGCAGGCCGCCGTCGGGTGCAGCGCCCGCGTCGTGCGATCGAACAGCTTGAGCTGAAAGTTCTCCTCGATCTGCCGGATCAGCAGGCTGATCGCCGACTGCGTGACGCGCAGCTCGGCGGCCGCCTTGGTGATGCTGCCGAGCCGATACACCAGGACCAGGGCCTCCAATTGCCGCAAGGTCGGGGGCATTAGCTTTCCTCATGAATGAATGAGAATTTTGTGGCTAATCGAAAGAGTCTGATCATGCAACATATTTGCAAACAGCCGGCGGCTGCGGTGAAGCGGCCAGGCAACAACAAGCACATGGGGAGGGACATTTGACGCAAGCGATCAATCTCACGCGCTACGTCGACGAGCGGCCGCTGTCGGGATTCCAGATCAGGGTGATCTGCCTGTGCGCGCTGGTCGTCGGGCTCGACGGCTTCGATGCCCAGGCGCTCGGCTTCGTCGCCCCTGCCCTCAGCAAGGACCTGCATCTGGCGCCGGGCGCGTTGGGGCCCGTGTTTGGCGCGTCCCTGTTCGGCGTGATGATCGGCTCGCTGGTGTTCGGCGCCCTGGCCGACTATCTCGGGCGCAAATGGCTCGTCGTCGCCGGGGTTCTCGTGTTCGCGCTTGGATCGCTGGCGACCACCCAGGCCACGAGCGTATCCGACCTCGTCATCATTCGGTTCCTCACCGGCCTGGGGCTCGGCGGCGTTCTGCCCAACACGATCGCGCTGACCGGCGAATATTCGCCGCAGCGTCGCAGGACCCTGTTGATCATGCTGATGTTCATGACGGTGTCGCTGGGATCGGCGATCGGCGGAGCGGTCGCGGCCAAGCTCATCACCACCTATGGCTGGCAGATCATCTTTCTCATCGGCGGCATTCTGCCGCTCATCCTCTGTCCGGTCCTGATTATCTGGCTACCGGAATCGCTCTCGCTGCTGGCCCTCGACGACAACAAGAATGATCGCGTGCGCGCGCTGCTGACGCGGATCGATCCGTCGGGCCGCCTCCCCGCCGACGCGCGGTTTACGATCATCGAGGAGAGCGGCAAGGGCTTTCTGCTGCCACAGCTGTTCACCAAGCGGCGTCTGCTGCCGACCTTGCTGCTGTGGGTCATGTTCTTCATGAACATGATGGACATCTATTTCCTCAACAGCTGGCTGCCGACGCTCACACATGGTGTCGGGCTTGACGTCCAGGCGGCGATCGCCGTCGGCATCGCCTTCCAGCTCGGCGGCATGCTCGGCACCGTCGGGCTCGGCCTGCTGATCGAAAAGTTCGGCTTCGATCGCGTCCTGTTCGCGACCTACGTTGCCGGCTTCCTCTCGATCATCACCATCGGTATCGCGGGAGCCTCGTTGCCGATTCTCGTGCCGGCCGTCTTCATTGCCGGCGTCGCGGTGATCGGCGGACAGATCGGCTGCAACGCCTACGCGGCGCGCATCTATCCGACCTACATCCGCGGCACCGGCATCGGCTGGGCACTGGGCATCGGCCGCTTCGGCTCGATCCTCGGCGTCACGATCGGCGGGTTGATGCTCGCGGCGAAATGGGACGTGTCCTCGCTGTTTCAGGCCAGCGCGGTGCCGCAACTGTTCTCGGCACTGGTGATCCTGGGCCTTGCCGTCCTCGGCATGCGCGGCAGTCTTCCGACCGCCGACGGCACGCAGCGGGATGCGCTTTCGACAGCCGAGCGTGCCTAGGTTCAGAGCAGAAGAGAACTGACATGAAGACGATTCAAACCCAGGTGCTCATCGTGGGCGCCGGCCCGGTCGGACTGACCGCCGCCATGGATCTTGCCTCGCGCGGCATCGACGTCGTGGTCGCGGAGATCAGGCGCGCCGGAGAGCCGCCCAACGTGAAGTGCAACCACGTCTCCGCGCGCTCGATGGAGGTGTTCCGCCGCCTTGGCATCGTCCAACAAGTGCGCGAAGGCGGCCTGCCGGCCGACTTTCCCAACGACTGCGCCTACCGCACCGCGGTCGTCGGCCGCGAGCTGACGCGCATCCCGATTCCGTCCCGCCAGGACCGCTATACGGCGACCGGCGGACCCGACACCGATTGGCCGACGCCCGAGCCGCCCCATCGCATCAACCAGATCTATCTCGAGCCCATCCTGTTCGCTTGCGCCGAGGCGCAACGCGGCATCACGATTCTCAACCGCGTCGAGGTCGATCGGTTCGACCAGGATGAAAACGGCGTGATCGCGCGGGCACGCGATCTCGACGCCGATCGGGACATCACCATTTCGGCCGATTATCTGATTGGCTGCGACGGCGGCCGCTCTGCGGTGCGCAAGCTGATCGGCGCGCGGCTCAGCGGCACCGATGTCGTGCAGCGGGTGCAGTCGACCTACATCCATGCCCCTGCGCTGAAGGACCTGATCACCCAGAAGCCGGCCTGGATGACGATGTCGCTCAACCCGCGGCGCTGCGGCACCACCGTCTCCATCGACGGCCGCGACAACTGGCTGATCCACAACCACCTCGCGGCCGAGGAAGTCGAATTCGACAGTGTCGATCGCGATTGGGCGTTGCGCACCATTCTCGGTGTCGACGACCGTTTCGAGTACGAGGTCATCAGCAAGGAGGACTGGATCGGACGCCGCCTGGTGGCGGATCGCTTTCGCGATCGCCGTGCCTTCATCTGTGGCGATGCGGCGCATCTGTGGATTCCCTATGCGGGCTACGGCATGAATGCCGGGATCGCCGATGCGGTCGACCTGTGCTGGATGCTCGCCGGCGTGCTGCACGGCTGGGCTGCCCCTGCCCTGCTGGACGCCTATGAGGCGGAGCGGCAGCCGATCACCGAGCAGGTGTCGCACTTCGCGATGAACCATGCGCTCGCCGTGATGAGCCAGCGACGCAGCGTGCCTGCCGAAGTCGAAATGGACGGCCCCGTGGGCGATGAGGCGCGCCGCAAGGTGGGACAGGCCGCCTACGACCTCAACGTGCAGCAATATTGCTGCGCCGGCCTGAACTTCGGCTACTACTACGACCGGTCACCGGCCATTTCGTACGATGGCGAGACGCCGCCGCCCTACGGCATGGGCCATTTCACCGCGTCTACCGTGCCAGGCGCACGCGCCCCGCACGTGTGGCTCGCCGATGGCCGCTCGCTGCTCGACGCGCTCGGCCCAGCCTATACGCTGGTCCGGTTCGATCCAACCATCAATGCCGAGGCGCTGGTCGAGGCCGCAGCCCGCCAGGGCGTTCCCTTGACGCTCGTCGACGTCGACCGGGCCAAGGCCGGCTACGACTTCGCTGACAGCCTGCTCGTGGTGCGACCGGATTCGCACATCGCCTGGCGCGGCGCGGCCGCACCTCAGGAGCCCGACGACCTGTTGGACCGCCTCCGCGGCCTCACAACCCAGCCTGAGGCCGTGCGCCGTGACAATGCCGTCGTCGCCTGATCCTCGCCACCGCGCCATGACACGCCACACCTCCGCGCACTACTTCCTCGAGGCGCTCGTCGAGATCGGCATCGATTACATCTTCGCCAATCTCGGCACCGATCATGTCTCGCTGATCGAGGAGATTGCACGCTGGGACAGCGAAGGTCGACGGCACCCCGAGGTGATCCTGTGTCCCCACGAGGTGGTCGCGGTGCACATGGCAATGGGCTATGCGAGCGCGACCGGCCGCGGCCAGGCCGTGTTCGTCCATGTCGATGCCGGCACGGCGAACGCGTGCATGGCGATTCAGAACGCCTTTCGCTACCGGCTGCCGGTGCTGCTGTTTGCAGGGCGGGCTCCGTTCGCGCTGCATGGCGAGCTGCCGGGAGGACGTGACACCTACGTCCACTTCGTGCAGGAGAGTTTCGATCAGGGCAGCATCGTGCGTCCTTATGTCAAATGGGAATACACGCTGCCGTCGGGCGTCGTCGTCAAGGAGGCGGTGGCCCGTGCTGCCGCGTTCATGCACAGCGATCCGCCCGGCCCGGTCTACATGATGCTGCCGCGCGAGACCCTCGCTGAGACCTGGGACGAGGCGGCGATGCCGGCCTGCCCGCCCGCGCGCCATGGCAGCGTCAAGGCGGGAGGGATCGAGCCGGAGCGCGCGCGTGCCATCGCGGACGCGCTGATGAAGGCGGAGAATCCGATCGCGCTCACCGCTTATCTCGGACGCAGCGCCGAGGCCGTCTCTGTGCTGGAGCGGCTGGCGCTGGTCTGCGGAATCCGTGTCGCGGAGTTCAACCCCGTCACGATGAACATCTGCCAGGACTCCCCTTGCTTTGCCGGCTCCGACCCGGCCGCGCTGGTCGCCGGCGCCGATCTCGGGCTGCTCATCGACATCGACGTGCCATTCATTCCGCAGATGCTGAAGGCCGCCGATCGGCTGCGCTGGATCCAGATCGATATCGACGCCCTGAAGGCGGACATCCCGATGTGGGGATTTGCCACCGACCTCCGTATTCAGGGCGATTCGGCCGTCATTCTTCGTCAGGTGCTGGAGATCATCGTTGCCCGTGGCGACGACGCCTATCTCACGAGAGTGCGCGACCGGATCGCGAGCTGGCAGCCGGCACGCGAGGCCGCGCAGGCGAAACGGATATCTGCAGCTGCACAGAAGGGCCGGATCGGAGCGATCAACCCGGCCTATTTGTTTGCGCGGTTGCAGGCGCTGCTGTCGGAGGACGACATCGTCCTCAACGAGGCGGTCCGCAACGCGCCAATCCTGCAACAGCAGCTTCGCCGCACCAAGCCGATGACCTATGTGGGCCTGGCCGGCGGCGGCCTCGGCTTCAGCGGCGGCATGGCGCTCGGACTCAAGCTAGCCAATCCGTCACGCCGCGTCGTACAGGTCGTCGGCGACGGCGCCTACCATTTCGCTGCGCCGGATTCCGTCTACGCCGTAGCGCAGCAGTATCAGCTGCCAATCCTGACCGTGATCCTCGACAACAACGGATGGCAGGCGGTGAAGGCATCGGTGCAGCGCGTCTATCCGGACGGCGCCGCACAGCGCACGGACTCCTTCCTCTCTAGGCTCAGCACCGGGCGCCAGGGCGAGCAGCGTCGTCTCGCCGACATCGCCTGCGCATTCGGCGCCCATGGCGAGCGGGTCGACGATCCCGACAAGCTCGATGCGGCGATCGAGCGCTGCCTCGCCGCTCTCGACGGCGGGCGCGCCGCCGTGCTGCACGCCGACATCACGCCCTTGTAGCCCGATGGATAGGCGCAGCGATGCATGACATCCTGCACGAGAGGCAAACGACGTCGCGCGCGGCTCACGCCACGCGGGGCACGCCGTGATAGCGCTCGACCACGATGTCGCGCTTGGTGGCATCGACGCGCACGGTCATGTCGTAGTGGCCCTCGTGCAGCTCCTTGGCCAGCACTTCGGCGTTGCGATGCAGCCAGGAGATGCCGGCGCCGTCGGCCGCATCGATGGTGAGATCGAGCGTCGTCCGCGCCGCCGCGAGCCGGTCCTCGATCGTCTGCAGGAGCGCCTCGACGCCCTCCCCGGTCTGGGCCGAGACCAGCAGGCACGGGCGCTCCGGTGGCCGCCGTGCGGCGATGTTGGCGAGGTTCTCGCGGGCCGCCTCGTCGAGGCGATCGATCTTGTTCCAGACCTCGATGATGGTGTCGGTGGCCTCGGGATCGATGCCGAGCTGGCTGAGCACCAGCTCGACATCGTGCTGCTGCGCCTCGGCATCCTCGTGCGACATGTCGCGGACGTGCAGGATCACGTCGGCCTCCAGCACCTCCTCGAGCGTGGCGCGGAAGGCGGCGACGAGCTGCGTCGGCAGGTTGGAGATGAAGCCCACGGTGTCCGACAGCATCGCCTTGCCGCCATGTGGCAGCGTGATCGCGCGCAAGGTCGGATCGAGCGTCGCGAACAGCATGTCGGCGGCCTGGACGTCGGCGCGCGTCAGGCGATTGAACAGCGTCGACTTGCCGGCATTGGTGTAGCCGACCAGCGCCACGACGCGATACGGCACGCGTTGGCGGCCGGCGCGATGCAGCCGCCGCGTCGCCTGGACCTTCTTCAGCTCGTTCTCGAGCCGCGTGATGCGGTCGCCGATCAGCCGGCGGTCGGCCTCGATCTGGGTCTCGCCGGGACCGCCCATGAAGCCGAAACCGCCGCGCTGGCGCTCGAGATGGGTCCAGGACCGCACCAGACGGCTGCGCTGATAGTTGAGATGCGCGAGCTCGACCTGCAGCGCACCCTCCTTCGTCTTGGCGCGGCGGCCGAAGATCTCCAGGATCAAGCCAGTGCGGTCGAGCACCTTGGTGTTCCAGGCCTTCTCGAGGTTTCGCTGCTGGATCGGCGAGAGCGCGCAATCCATCACCACCAGCTCGACGCCATGGCCGGCGATCACGCCGGCAATCTCTTCGACCTTGCCCTTGCCGAGATAGGTCGCGGGGCGGATCTGCCCGATCGGCGTGAGAATGGCCTCGGCCACGGTCAGGTCGATGGCCCGCGCGAGGCCCGCCGCCTCGTCGATCCGCGCCTCGAAATCACGCATGTCGGATTGGCCTGCTTGCGCGCCATCGTCGCCGCGGCGCGCTCGCAAGTAGGGGCCGACCACGATGACGAGCCCGGTCCCCTTATTGTCATCCGGCCTCGACAGGCCGATGGTCCCTTCGCGATCGCGGGGTTCCAATCAGGTCACTCTCACGTCAGGTCACACTCACGCAGACGCGTCCTCGCCGCCTTCGAACAACTGGATCGGCGCGCCCGGCATGATGGTGGAGATCGCATGCTTGTACACGAGCTGCGAGTGACCGTCGCGCCGGAGCAGCAGGCAGAAATTGTCGAACCATGTGACAATCCCCTGCAGCTTCACGCCATTGACCAGGAAGATCGTGAGCGGCGTCTTGGTTTTGCGGACATGGTTTAGAAAGGTGTCTTGTAGGTTTTGTGCGCGGTCAGCCGCCATTGTTATTGTCTCGCAGTCTTGTGCTTTTTCTTATTGGACCTTCGATGACCCGATCGCAGGCCCCGGATTCATCGAGGTGGCCCATGGTCCATTGAGATCCCCCTCGAGGGACCACGGGATGCCGGATTAGAAGACAGGCGAGCATATTAGGCAAGCCGCTTGCAAGGAAGCCGGTTCCAAAACAACCGGATTCATCCGTAAAATTCCGGAAATGGACGAATTTTCCAATGTAAATTCGTCCAGTCGGCAAGTTTGGCCGAGCTGAAGCCTCAGCCGACGCCGAGCGCCTTCAGCTTGCGATGCAGGGCCGACCGCTCCATGCCCACGAACTCGGCCGTGCGCGAGATGTTGCCCGAGAAGCGGCTGATCTGGGCGATCAGATAGTCGCGCTCGAACACCTCGCGTGCCTCGCGCAGCGGCAGGCCCATGATGTGCTCGCCATTGTTGCTGGTCGGCATCGCCGGCACCATCGATCCCACATCCGGCGGCAGCATGTCGGCGGTGATGATCACCTCCGGTCCACCGGCAGCCAGAATCATGACACGCTCGACGTTGTTGCGAAGCTGACGGACGTTGCCGGGCCACACATGCGACTGCAGCACGGCCATGGCGTCCTGGCCGATCTGGCGCTTTGGCAGGCCGGTCGTGGCCGAAATCTGCTCCATGAAATAGTCGATCAGCTCGGGAATGTCCTCGCGGCGCTCCGACAGCGGCGGAACCCGGATCGGCACCACCGACAGACGGTGATAGAGGTCCTCGCGGAAACGCCCGGCGGCAATCTCCTCCTCGAGATTCCGTGCGGTCGAGGAGATGATGCGCACGTCGACGTGCACCTTGGTGGTCCCGCCCGCGCGCTGGAACGTCTGATCGACCAGCACGCGCAAGATCTTGTTCTGCGTCTCGCGCGGCATGTCGGCGATCTCGTCGACAAACAGCGTGCCGCCATGGGCCTCCTCGAGCGCGCCGGTCTTGCGCGACTGCTCGCCGTTCGACTGCTCGATGCCGAACAGCTCCTCCTCCATCCGCTCCGGCGTGATCGCGGCGGCGTTGATGACGACGAACGGGCCTTCGGAGCGTGGCGACTGAGCGTGCAGCGAACGCGCGGCAAGCTCCTTGCCCGAGCCCGGCGGGCCGACGATCAGGATGCGGCTATTGGCCTTGGCGGCGCGCTCGATGGTCTGGCGCAACTGGTTCATCGATGGCGAGCGGCCGGTCATGCTGCTCGCGGTCGGCGCCAGCTGCTTGAGCTCACGAACCTCGCGTTTCAGCCGGGAATTCTCGAGCGCACGCGTGGCAACCAGAATCAGGCGGTCAGACTTGAACGGCTTCTCGATGAAGTCATAGGCGCCGCGCTTGATCGCGGCGACCGCCGTTTCGATGTTGCCGTGGCCGGAGATCATCACGACCGGAAGGTCGGGATGGTCCTTCTTGATCTGCTCAAGGAGCTGCAGACCGTCGAGCTTGGAGCCCTGCAGCCAGATGTCCAGGAACACCAGGTTGGGACGGCGGCTCGTGATCTCCGCGAGCGCCGAATCGCTGTCGCGCGCGGTTCGCGTCGTGAAGCCTTCGTCATCCAGGATGCCGGCGACCAGCTCCCGGATATCGGCTTCATCGTCGACAATCAGAATATCACTCGCCATGGGTCACGCCTGTCTCGTCAGCTGCCGGTTGCGGCTTGGATTTTTGGTTCATCATTGGTCGTTTTAACTGTGTCAGCGGTTTCGCCGCCGGCCTCGGTCTTCTGCGCATTGTCAGACGCCCCCGCCTGCTCCTTCGCGCCCGTCTTCGCGGCCTGGCCGGAGACGGCAAAGCGCAGTCGCATCCAGGCGCCGCGCTGGCCGGGACGGAAATCGGACGCGTCCTTCAGCTCGAGCTTGCCGCCATGGTCTTCCAGCACGCGGCCGACGATGGCGAGCCCGAGGCCGGTGCCCTTGGCGCGCGTCGTGACATAGGGCTCGAGCAGCCGCTGCCGCGCCACCTTCGGCAGACCGATGCCGTTGTCGATGACGTCGATCAGCACGTCCTCACCCTCGCGCGAGGCGACGACATCGATCCGGCCCTTGCCGAGCTCCGCCTCGGGCACCACCTCGATCGCCTCGGTGGCGTTCTTGATGATGTTGGTCAGCGCCTGCGAGATCAGGCGGCGGTCGAACTGCGCGCGCAACGGGTCCTGCTTGATCTCGGTCTCGATGTCGATCTCGGGATGCGCGACCTTCATCAGGAACACGGCCTGCCGCACGGTGTCGGCGACGTCCTCGCCTTCCATCACCGGCTTCGGCATCCGCGCGAATCGCGAGAACTCGTCGACCATTCGCCTGATGTCGTCGACCTGCCGCACGATCGTCTCGGTACATTGCTCAAATACCGCCTTGTCCTCGGTGATGACCTTGCCGAATTTGCGGCGGATGCGCTCAGCCGAGAGTTGAATCGGCGTCAGCGGATTCTTGATCTCGTGCGCGATGCGGCGCGCGACGTCGCCCCAGGCGGACGTGCGCTGCGCCGAGACCAGCTCGGTGATGTCGTCCAGCGTGATGATGTAGCTGTCGCGCGCCTGGTTGGTCTGCTCGGCGGTGACGCGAACCGACAGATTGCGCTCGTGGCCGTCGCGCTGGATCGTGATCTGCCCCTGCACCAGCCGCTGCTTGCCCTCGCGCGCGGTCTTCATCATGTCGTCGAGTTCGGGCAGCACGTCGGAGAGCGGGTGATCGAGCACCTCCTGCTCGGCATGCCCGATCAGCTTCTCGGCCGAGCGGTTGAGGATGCCGACGCTGCCAGAGGCATCGACGCCGATGATGCCGGCGGAGGCCGACGACAGCACCGCCTCGATGAAACGGCGCCGGCTGTCGATCAATTCGCTGGCGCTGACCAGTTCGTCGCGCTGGGTGCGCAGCTCCTGGGTCATCTTGTTGAAGGTCTGGCCGAGCTGGGCGAGATCGCCCTCCGAGCGATGCACCGGGACCTGGACGTTAAGATCGCCGGTCGACACGGTGTTGGCGGCATTCATCAATTGCCGGATCGGCGCCACCAGCCAGTTGGCGAAGTTCAGCCCGATCAGCACCGAGGCCATCAGGATGGTCAGCGCGATCACCGCGAACATCAGCGCGAAGGCGATCTGGATGCCGAAGCGCCGCGCCTCGACCTGGGCGTATTCGGCGACCGACAGCTCGGTCTGCTTGAGCTGCTCGACGACCTGCGGATCGAGCGGACGCGCGACGTAGAGGAAGGTGTCGTTGAACGCGCGCAGCCGGATCACCGCGGCGACGTAGTTCGACTCCGGCAGGACCGCGATCTCGGGCTCCTCCTCCCGGACATTGTTGAGGAACTCGGGCGCCGGCGGCGAATAGGCCAGTTGCACCCCGCCGGTCTCGGCCCAGACGATCGGATTGGTGTTCTTGTCGATGATCATCGCGCCCGGCAGGTTGCGCGACGCGGCGCTGGTGGTGAGCAGCTCGCGGAAGCTGGCGCGGTCCTGGTCGAACAGCGGCCTGGCGCGTGCGATGTCGGTCGCCATGCCGATGATGTCACCGCGGATGAATTGCGCGTGCTCCTGCATGTAGGCGCGCGCGATGGTCAGCGAGTTCTGGATCGCGACCTTGGCCGGTCCGGAGAACAGCCGGTCGAGGCCGCGATCGATGGTGACGTTGGCCGCCACGGCGACCAGCACTGCCGGCAATACCGCGATCACCGAGAACAGGCTGACGATCTGCACGTGCAGCCGTGCCGCCGCCCGGCCGCGCCGGCGGGCCTGCACCACCTGCCAGACCTCGCGGATGATGATCCCCACCAGGACCAGGATCGTTCCAGCGTCGATCAGGTAGAAGGTCTTGACCACGTCGGTCGTGGGCTCGACCGGGGTCAGCCCGACCAGCACGATGAAGGTCAGGAAGGCCGACAGCAGCGCCAGCGCCACCGCCACCGGCGCCAGCCAGGTGCGCCAGGTCCAGCGCCGGCCCTCGGTGGACGACGAATCGAAGGGGGTGGCCGATGTCTCTGCGCTGGTCATTCCGGCAAGGTGGGTGATGCTGAACGCGGCATGTCCGGGAATCGGACTGATGCATTCCTACCACGCTGTTGCCAAATTGCGACAAATCCGCGGCACCGGAGCGCGTCGCGGATTTGTCTACATTAATTCTCACCTGAGGCGGGCCTGAGCTCGCCGTAAAGGTATCAAATCACCATCAAGCGCCGCTGCGGTACACCTGAATGTCGAGGTCGCGAATCTTCTTGCGCAGCGTGTTGCGGTTGAGGCCGAGCAGATCGGCCGCGCGGATCTGGTTGCCGCGCGTCGCCGCCAGCGCTGCCGTCAGCAGCGGAATCTCGATCTCCTTGAGGATGCGGTGGTACAGCCCCGGCGGCGGCACGCCGTTGGGAAACCCCTGGAAGTGCGACGACAGATAGGCCTCCACGGCGCCACCGAGATTGTCGATCGAGGTCGGCGTGTTCGAGCCGGTGGTCACCGCCGGCGGCGCCAGCTCGCCATCGATGACTGACGCGGTGATGACGTCCTGCGGATACAGCGCGGCCAAACGCCGGGCGAGATTCTCCAGTTCGCGGACATTGCCCGGCCAGCGGTGCTGCTTGAGCCGCTCCAGCGCCGCGGCATCGAGCTTCTTCGGCGGCAGGCCGTCCTTCTCGGCCAGCGCGAAGAAGTGGCGGACGAGGTCCGGCAGGTCCTCGATGCGCTCGCGCAGCGGCGGCAGCCGCAGCGGCACGACGTTGAGGCGGAAGAACAGATCCTCGCGGAACAGCCCCTGCTGGATCAGGATGCGCAGGTCCTTGTTGGAGGCGGCGACGATGCGCACGTCGGTCTTGATCGGGGTGCGGCCGCCGACGGTGGTGTACTCGCCCTGCTGCAGCACGCGTAAGAGCCGCGTCTGCGCCTCCATCGGCATGTCGCCGATCTCGTCCAGGAACAGCGTGCCGCCCTCGGCCTGCTCGAAACGGCCGGAGGCGCGGGTGTTAGCGCCAGTGAAGGCG
Source organism: Bradyrhizobium sp. SZCCHNS3016 (assembly GCF_032484535.1). NCBI lineage: Bacteria > Pseudomonadati > Pseudomonadota > Alphaproteobacteria > Hyphomicrobiales > Nitrobacteraceae > Bradyrhizobium > Bradyrhizobium sp. SZCCHNS3016. The sequence goes on along the minus strand of NZ_JAUETE010000013.1, from coordinate 108,123 downwards.
CCTCGCTCATGGCCGAACAGTTCCGACTCGATCAGGTCGCGCGGGATCGCCGCCATGTTGACCGCGACGAACGGCCCGTTGCGGCGCTTGCCGTAATCGTGCAGCGCGCGCGCCACCAGCTCCTTGCCGGTGCCGCTCTCGCCCGAGATCATCACCGTGAGATCGGTCTGCATCAGCCGCGCCAGCACGCGGTAGATGTCCTGCATCGCCGGCGAGCGGCCGACCAGCGGAATCGATTCGAACTCGCCGTCGTCGGGCTGGCTCGCCGCGCGCTCCTTCGGCTCGGCCAAGGCACGGCCGACGATCGCAATCAGCTCCTTCAGGTCGAACGGCTTCGGCAGATACTCATAGGCGCCGCGCTCCGACGCCTTGATGGCGGTCATGAAGGTGTTCTGCGCGCTCATGACGATGACCGGCAGGTTCGGCCGCATCTTCTTGATCCGCGGCAGCAGGTCGAACGCGTTCTCGTCCGGCATCACCACGTCGGTGATGACGAGATCGCCCTCGCCCTGGCTCACCCAGCGCCACAGCGTGGCGGCGTTGCCGGTCAGCCGCACCTCATAGCCGGCGCGTGACAGCGCCTGGTTCAGGACCGTGCGGATGGCCGTATCGTCGTCGGCAACGAGAATGCTACCTGCAGGCATAGGTGGTCCTCAATTTGATCCCTGTGAGGCATGCAACGGCGTCCCCGAAACGTCATCGCGATTGCTTTGGTCTGGTTGTCTGGTTGCGCTGTACATCGGCATCAGCACCCGGAAGGTCGTCTTGCGCGGCTGCGACTCGCACTCGATGATCCCGCCATGGTCGCCGACGATCTTCGCGACCAATGCAAGTCCGAGGCCGCTTCCGGTCGGCTTGGTGGTCACGAACGGATCGAACAGATTGGGCATCAGGTCTTCCGGCACGCCGGGGCCGTTGTCCCTGACGCAGAACTCCAGCGGCAGCGACACCCGCGATTTCTTGCCGGGCACCGACAGCCGCACGCCCGGGCGGAAGGCCGTGGTGAGCTGGATCTCGGCATCCGAGCCGAGATCGACGACCGCTTCCGCGGCATTCTTGACCAGGTTCAGGAACACCTGGATCAGTTGATCCTGGTTGGCGAGCACCGGCGGCAGCGACGGATCGTAATCCTCGACGAAGCGGATGTTGCGGGCAAAGCCCGACTGCGCCAGCCGCTTCACATGATCGAGCACGGAATGGATGTTCACGGGCCCGCGCGCCACCGGGCGGTCGTCGCCGAACACCTCCATGCGGTCGACCAAAGTGACGATGCGGTCGGCCTCGTCGCAGATCAGCCGGGTCAGCATGCGGTCCTCGGAGGAGGCCTGCTGCTCCAAAAGCTGCGCGGCGCCACGGATGCCCGACAGCGGGTTCTTGATCTCGTGCGCCAGCATCGCGGCCAGCGCGATCACCGAGCGCGCAGCGCTGCGATGCGTGAGCTGGCGGTCCATCTTGTCGGCGATGGTGCGCTCCTGCAGCATCACCACGATATGGCCGGGCCGCTCCGGCAGCGGCGCGACGTGCAGGTCGACGAGCCGATCGGCGCCGGTGCGCGGCGTGCCCAGATCGACCTTGTACTCGTTGACCGGCGCGCTGGTGGTGCGGACCTGGTCGATCAGCGCCAGCAAGGGGCTGCCGAACGGCACCAGCTTCTTCAGCGACTGCCGCTGCAAAAACTGCGTCGAGGAATCGAAGAAGGATTCCGCCGCCATGTTGGCGTCCACGATCATGCCATCCGGGCCGATGACGAGGACCGGATTCGGCAAAGCGTTGAGGATGGCGTCGCCATCCGACGGAAGTCGCTTGCGCTGTTCTGCGGCTGAGCTCATGCGGCTGCACTCCAGGCAAAATCGTCGAAAGCCTCACGCAGCGCCCGATGCACCAAAGGCGGCTGCTCGGACGTCAGGATACGGTCGCGCCACGCCTTCAGTTTGTCAGCCGGCGCTTGGGCGTGCTGGGCGGCGACGTCGAGCCCCCAACTGAGATGCTTGCGGGCGTGGCGCAGGCCGACACGCGCGCCATAGTGGCGGCAGATCTCGTCATGGAGCGCTGTGAGAAGACTGAGCTGCTGAGCCAGTTCGGGCGCGCCCTCTTCCGCACCGCCGTCGAGCCGGCGGCCGATCTGGCCGGGAAGCCACGGCTGTCCTTGCGCGCCGCGCCCGATCATCACGGCATCGGCGCCGGAGGCGTCGAGCGCCTCGCGCGCGTCTTCGTAGGTGGTGATGTCGCCGTTGACGACGACCGGCAGATCGACGGCGTCCTTCACCGCGCGCACCGCGCTCCAGTCGGCCTCGCCCTTGTAGAACTGCTGCCGCGTACGGCCATGCACGGTGATCAACTGCACGCCCGCGGCCTGCGCGCGGCGCGCCAGCTCCGGGGCATTCAGGCTGCGCTCGTCCCAGCCGAGCCGCATCTTCAGGGTCACGGGCACGTCGACGGCCTCGACCGTCGCCTCGATCAGGGTCAGCGCATGATCGAGATCGCGCATCAGGGCCGAGCCGGACTGGCCGCCGGTCACGTGCCGCGCCGGGCAGCCCATGTTGATGTCGATGATATCAGCTCCGCCCTCCTCGGCGATCCGCGCGCCCTCGGCCATCCAATGCGCCTCGCAGCCGGCGAGCTGCACGACATGCGGTCCGATGCCGCTCGCCTCGCAGCGCAACCGCGATATCCACCGCCCGCGCACGAGATCGTCGCTCGCGGTCATCTCGGACACCACCAGCCCGGCGCCGAGCTCGGCCGCGAGTCGCCGGAGCGGCGCGTCGGTGATGCCCGACATCGGCGCGAGAATGGCCCGGTTGGCGAGTGAAACGTCGCCTATCTTCAAGGCTTTGGCTTGTGTATTGGCCAGACCGGTCACGAACGACTCTTAAAGCTCTCTGGACGCATCATCGCGTCTGCGCTGCACTCTCAAGCACAAATCTTGGGCAGTCAAGCGTCATGCCTACACTTTAGCCAAGACAATCAGCATTTCAAGTGCAGTGCAGCAAAATATGCTTGTTCGGCAGTCATGGTAAACCCGCGAGCCGCCGGATTTTTGCATGGCTCAGCGAGGATGCCCACAGGCGGCGGGCGATCGGCCCGCTCGAGGCCACGGCGCCTCCCGGCACATGCATCGCGATCGCAGTTGCCGCTCAGGCAACGTGTGATCCTGCTCGCTTAACATGTTCTGCAGATGTAAGAAGCCGCGAACCCATCATCTCCCTTTGCATCGATACCCTGTTCCCATGACGACTTCTCAGCGGACTGCAGCCATTCTCGTCGCGGCCGGACGTGGCCTGCGCGCCGGCGCCGGCGGTCCGAAGCAATACCGCATGATCGGCGGCCGCACGGTCATCCATCGCGCGCTCGCCGCCTTCGCCGATCACCCCGAGGTGGCGGTGGTCCAGCCGGTGGTGAACCCCGACGACATCGACATCTTCAACGCAGCCGTCTTCGGCCTGCGCCACGAGGTCCCAGCGCATGGCGGTGCGACGCGCCAGGCCTCGGTGCTCGCGGGCCTGGAAGCGCTGGCGCCGCACAAGCCCGACATCGTGCTGATCCACGATGCCGCGCGTCCGTTCGTCACGCCCGCCGTGATCTCGCGCGCGATTCGAGCGGCCGGCAAGACCGGTGCGGCGATTCCCGTGGTGCCGGTCACCGACACCATCAAGGAAGTCGGCACGGGCGGCGACATCACCGCGACACCGGAGCGCGCGAAGCTGCGCATCGCCCAGACGCCGCAGACCTTCAAGTTCGACACGATCCTGGAGGCACACCGCCGCGCCGCGCGCGACGGCCTCACCGAGTTCACAGATGATGCGGCAATCGCCGAATGGGCGGGATTGACCGTCGCGACCTTTGAGGGCGATGTTGCCAATATGAAGCTCACCACACCGGAAGATTTCGTGCGCGAGGAAGCGCGCCTTGCCGCGCAGCTCGGTGACATCCGGACCGGCACCGGCTACGACGTCCACGCCTTCGGCGAAGGCGACCATGTCTGGCTGTGCGGCCTGCGTGTGCCGCATAGCAAGGGGTTCCTTGCCCACTCCGACGGTGACGTCGGTCTGCACGCTCTGGTTGATGCAATTTTGGGCGCCCTGGCCGATGGCGACATTGGCTCGCACTTCCCGCCCTCCGACATGAAATGGAAAGGCGCCGCCTCCGACCAGTTTTTGAAATACGCCATCGAGCGCGTGACCGCGCGCGGCGGCCGCGTCGCCAATCTCGAGGTCACGATGATCTGCGAGCGCCCGAAGATCGGCCCCCTGCGCGACCAGATGCGCGCCCGCATCGCCGAGATCACCGGCGTCGACATCTCGCGCATCGCGGTAAAGGCCACCACCAGCGAGCGGCTCGGCTTCACCGGCCGCGAGGAAGGCATCGCAGCGACGGCGAGCGCGACGATCCGTCTGCCGTGGAGTGCCTAGAGGCGCACCACCCTGTCACCGCTCATGGAGCTTTCGATCTGACGGTCGGATGAGGACAACGCAGCCATGGCCAGCGAACGTCAAATCGGCTCTACCAGCGCGCTGGCCCGCTCGCTGCTCGACCTCTGCCGGTCGCGCAAGCTGATGATCGCGACCGCCGAGTCCTGCACCGGCGGCCTGGTCGCAGCGGCGCTGACCGACATCCCCGGCTCCTCTGATGTCATCGACCGCGGCTTCGTCACCTATTCCAACGAGGCCAAGCGCGCCATGCTCGGCGTCGAGGCTTCGACGCTGCAGACCTTCGGCGCCGTCTCCAAGGAGACCGCGATCCAGATGGCGGTCGGCGCCCTGGAACGCGCCGATGTCGATCTCGCGGTGGCCATCACCGGCATCGCCGGCCCCGGCGGCGCCACCCCCGGCAAGCCGGTCGGCCTGGTCTATTTCGCCGTCGCCGCCCGCGACGGCCGCATCACCCACCGCGAGCACCGCTTCGGCGCCATCGGCCGCAGCACCGTGCGCACGCGCTCCGTTATCGAGGCCCTGCGCCTGCTGATGGAGCTGGCCCGGCCACAGGTCCCCGCTAAGCCGAAACGCGCGGCGGCGACGCGACTGCGTCCGCGCGTGGCACGGACGCCGCGCCTGCATCCGGTGAAGCGGCCACGCCGGCCGCGGACGTAGTTGGAAGTGACGCGCGCGGCTCTCGCCGCATCGTCATCGCGAGCGCAGCGACGCGATCCAGTATTCTGACTGGCTGAGATTCCGAGTTGCTTCGGCACAGGGCGGAGATTTCCTCGAAGTGGCGCAGCCGTTCAGTTGCATGTCATTGCAGATCGCGCGGAAAAAGTTCCCGACGTGCCGCCCCCAAGCACCGCTTCTCGTCGCCATACTAGAGCTCTGCCGACGCAGAAAATCCAAAGACATCCACAGGAATACTTCCAGGAGTAAAAATGACGACAAAGCCAATATTAGTCCTTTCGATTACATGAGGCTCCGCTCCTGCAGGCAAACCAATGAACGTCAGGCTAGGCGCAATTCGCATAGGAACAGCAAACGTTACTCTGAACGTATTTGGAGCAGCCTTTATTACCAACGCTTGACCACCAGGGCCAGGAACGGTCCTTATCTCGCCGAGAAGCGCTTTCATCTCGTTGAGCACGTGTTCCGCGCTCGCGAGTCGTTCTGCTTGTTCGACCCTGCCCCGAAGACCTTCTATTGTCGCTATACCCGCGAGCAACTGATCGTACTGTTTAAGAAGCTGAGCAAGAACACCCTGGTTTTGTCCGGCGTCTGACAGGGCCTTTTAATAGCGCCGGAGTGTGTCCAGAGGAGGTTTGAGGCTACTTATCTCGTTGCTAATTCCATCAGCTCGCCGTTCAATTCGATCAGACTGACGCTCGTTTTGCAAACGAGCTGAAAGATTATCGTAGCCAAGATAGGTACCTACCATCCCGCCGACGAAGGGGCCAACTACAAGCAGTACAAATAGCAACGGGTAGGCCCTAATCACCTCGATCATGAAGAATGCTCCTGAATTAGTTCTAGTCTGATGGCTGTCGTGTATGGTCTCCCTCAACTATAGCGGTATACGCCATTTCTATCCCGTCTTGAGGAGATCGTCTTGCTGCATCGGACCTCCGCCACTCTCGCCCTCACCCTGTCGCTCCTCACCTCTTCCGCTCAAGCTGCCGGCCTAACACTCCTTGAGACCGATTCCGGATTCCACGGCATCATCTGGACGCCTTGCGCCACAGACGCCGGTAGGGTGCCGGTTGGAAGCCTCGCGATCCCAGGGCTGGAGACACTGCCCGGGGTAAAGAATTGTCCAATCAAGGGCACGAAGCTGCCATTGGTCGTCATGTCCCACGGTCGCGGCGGCTGGATCGGTGGAAACCACGATGTTGCGGAAGCGCTGGCGGACGCGGGATTCATCGTCGCGGCGATCAACCATCCCGGCGACAGTGTCGGTGACCTGGCGCAGCGCGACAGCCTGTCGGTCTGGCTCTCACGGCCGCAGGACATCATGCATCTGATCGATTTCATGTTGAACGATTGGACAAGCAGAGCCGCGATTGATCCGGACCGGATCGGCTTCTTCGGCTTTTCGCGCGGTGGCTACACCGGAACCGTTCTCGCCGGCGTCGACCCGGACTTTCAACGGGTGGCGCACTACTGCACGCAACAGAACCCGTTCTGCGAGCAGGTCCGCAATGGCGAGTTTCCCAGAAGCTGGCCGCACGACGAGAGGATCAAGGCGGCCGTGCTGGCCGACGCCGCCCACACGGTCGGATTCACGCGAGCAAATCTCGCGAGCATCAAGATTCCCCTCCAAGTCTGGCGCTCGGAGCTCGGCGGCAACGGGGTCGATCCGGAAGGGACCGCCCGCGTAACCGCGAGCCTTCCCGGCACGCCCGAGGTCCACACCGTGTCCGCCGCGCATTTTGCTTTCCTCGCGCCGTGCTCCGCGGAGCTCGCGGCCGCCGTCCCGCGCATCTGTGCCGATAAACCGGCGGATTTCGACCGCGCGGCGTTCCACCGAGAGTTTGACGCCGAGGTCGTCAGGTTCTTCTCCGAGAAGCTGGGCAAGTAGGATCCGTGGCAGAACCTGCGTTCCGCCGCGTCGCTCTCATGCGCGCCAGAACGGACGCCGGCACAGCCGCCGCGCCTTGTCGCGTGTCAGGCCGTAGTCCTGCAGCACCTCGTCGGCGATCCACGGCAACTCCCGGGCGAAGCGACCGCGCTCGCGCCAGCGCTTCCACCAGAGCCGCAGCAATGACACTGGCTGCAGCTCGGCGCAGCTTTGATCAGGCGCCGGTCGCGCCAAGTAGTAGATCTCGGCGCCGGGCTTGGGCGAGATGGGATGGCTCGCCGAGGGACCACGGCGCCGCTCGTCGAGCTCCTGGAAACGCAGCACATGATGGAGCGGAGTTCGCTCCTCGATGGCGCTGCCCCTCGGATCGTCGGTCGTGCTCGGCATGGCGGGCTCCCCTTCAAATGAAGAACCTGCCGGCAACAAAAAAACCGCCAGGTTCTGGCGGCTGTTCGGATCAAATGCTGCAATTCGTCAGATTGAGCGCGATCCTCCCGCCGCCAGCGAGCTACGGTGCGTGATGCGACCAAAACGATGAGTGGCGACGGTGATCATGGCCGGCTCTATAGCTGATCGCCCTGAGGTTGTCATCATCGAATCCGGTGCGAGGCGGGCAAGCGCCTTGCCCGATCTGGTTAGGACGGAAAGGCGCCGACGGTCCGCGCGAGTTGCCGCGCCAACGATCCAGGCAGGGCCTGATCGAAGATGCTGCTCAGCGTGCGATAGTACCAGATCGTCCCATCCCTTCCGCCGGTGAAGCGTTGCCACACGACGTCGCCGACCTCATCAAGGTCGCTCGCGATCGCCTCCGCGTTGTCGACCTTGTCAGCGAGCGAGACCAGCAGCGATGTCGCCGGCTTGAGCGGCAGCTTGGCGAGATAGGCTTCCTTCCGCGGGCGCCAGGCCGGCTTCGGATCGACCCAGGAATCCGTGCAGTCCGCGACAATCCCGGCGACGCCATCGCCAAAACGCCGGTGGATCTCATCCAGCGTGGCCTGCCCGCCCTGGTCCTCGGCGGCGTCATGCAACAGTCCCGCGATAGCCTGCACCTCGCTGCCGCCCGCCGACAGCACGCGGCTGGAGACGCTCAGCAGATGCGCGATGTAGGGCACGTTGCTGCCCTTTCTCAATTGGGTCCGGTGCAGCCTTGTCGCATAGACGAGCGCTTCGTCGTAGAGATGGGAGAGTGTCATTGCTTGCTTTCTTCTCTGGCTGACGCAGGGGCAGACCGATGGTTCGTCATTGGGGACTATCGGCATTGTTCCAATCATTGGGCACCACGTCGAGCATCATCCTAGCCGACCCGACGGGCGAATCAGCTGGCGTGCGGAATAGCGGAGAGCCCGCCTCCGGTTCCTTGCTGCGATCGAAGCCCATCGCGAGGGCGTGCGCCGAGACACTGATTTCCTCAATCCGTTCAATGTCCGACTCACTGTCCAGTCCTGCCGACGAAAATATTCTCGTTTCTATTTTCCAGAATTCATGCTTCCCTCCCCTCATCCCGCCTCGACACGAGGGGCGTATCGCGATCGTCACGACACGCGAGGTGGGGAGGCGATGGCCGCCGACGGGCCGCAGCGCGTCTTGGACGTGCGGACGAACGGCTCTTGGCGGACGTGAAGTCGCAGCGTCCTGACACCCCGAAGCTGGTGTCACGCCGGTGGAGATGATGATCCGCCGGTCACGGGGGCAAAACAGCCGGTCCCCGGGGAGACTGCGTATAAACGTGAGGACCATCGCGCAGGGAATGCCGGATGTCGGCTGGACCTGTGGTGACTGCCGCCTGCTTTTTTTGTTGCAGGCGGGCCATGGGTTGCGGCCAGCACCCGGCATTCCCTGCGCCCTCGTGATTTCAGAGGGTCGATCGAGATGCACAGCCCGGGCGTGATTGCGCCGCGGAGGATGCGGCTGCGTGCCCGCTGGATGCCGTCCCTCACCGTCCGGACCGCGATCGCCGACGATTATCGCTCGCCCCTCCACGGCCTAAAGGTTTTGGTTAATTTTGTCCTGCTACGTCTCGTGCGTTCTTCTCTGACAGTGGATTCGGGACCCCATGGCTTTCTTCTCCGGCAAGTCGGCTGATCGCACGCATAATCTCTTGATGACGGAGCTGTTCGAACGCCATCGCGACGCCATCCTGGTGATGTCCGAAGGCAAGATCATCGCCTGCAACGAGACCGCGGTCCGCTTCGGCGGCTTCCGAAGCAAGCAGGACCTGCTGTCGCGTTCGCCGGCGACCATGGCGCCGGAGTTTCAGCCCAGTGGCAAGCGCTCCGCCGACGTGGTGAAGGAGATGGACGCCAAGGCAAGGCGCGAGGGCCACGCGACGTTCGAGTGGACCACCAAGCGCGCCGACGGCAGCCCGGCGCTGGTCCAGATCACGCTGGTGCCGACCCAGGTCGAGGGCCAGACCTACGTCATAAGCTTCCGCCGCGATCTTTCCGACCTCATCGCCGCACGCGAGGAGAAGAAGCGCGCGCTCGACCGGATCGCCAAGGATTTCGAGACCAGCGTCGGCGCCATCGCCAACGCGATCTCCGGCGCCTCGCGCGAAGTCGAGACGACGGCCGCGTCGCTGACGACCACGGCGGATCAGGCCGCGCAGCGCGTGGCGCTGGTCGCGTCGGCGTCCAACTCCGCATCGTCCAACGTGCAGTCGGTGGCCGGCGCCACCGAGGAGCTCTCGACCTCGGTCAGCGAGATCAACCGCCAGGTCGCGACCTCCTCAACCATCGCAGCCGAGGCGGTCGAGGCGTCCTCGCGCACCAACGACCTCGTCAACAGCCTGGCGGATGCCGCCGCCAAGATCGGCGCCGTCACCGACATGATCAATGCGATCGCCAGCCAGACCAACCTGCTGGCGCTGAACGCGACCATCGAGGCGGCGCGCGCCGGCGATGCCGGTCGCGGCTTCGCCGTCGTCGCCTCGGAGGTGAAGAGCCTGTCGAGCCAGACCGCAAAGGCGACCGACGAGATATCAGCCCACATCAGCGCGATGCAGCGCGCCACCAGCGACACGGTGGCCGCGATCCAGGGCATCGGCGGCACCATCGGCCAGATCAGCGAGATCGCCAAGACCATTGCGACCGCGGTCGACCAGCAGGGCCACGCGACGCAGGAGATCGCCCGCTCGGTCAGCCAGGCCGCCAGCGGCACCCGCGAGGTCGCCACCAACATCGGCTCGGTCAGCCAGACCGTGGAATCAGCTGGCGGCGCCGCGCGGCAGATGCTGGGCGCGGCCGGCCAGCTCGCCAAGCACGCGGACGAACTGCGCGGCAAGGTGAAGGACTTTTTGAGCGCCGTGCAGGCGGCGTAGTTTCGATCGCGGCTCGACGTGTCCGCGATCAGAACGACTCCGCGACGATGTCGCGGAGCAGCTGTTTGAAGACGTGGATAGGAAGGAAAGCGCTCGGGCTTCGCACTCGGAACGCGCGGGGTGAGATGACGAGGAGCGTCCTCACCCTTCGCTGTCGTCCCGGGCAAGCCAGAGCGGCCCGCAGCGTCGCGGAGGCGCCGACCCGGGACCCATACTCCGCGGCGGCTATGGTTCGCGGGGATGACAGCTGAGGTTGGGGCGCCGGACGTGGTCTACCATCGGCAGGGATTGGCAAGGACTTACGTCGACGACACCGCCGGCTTGCGGCCGTAGATCGCATCCGCGCGCTTCTCGAACGCCGCCGACATGCGCGCGAAGATGGTGTCGAACATCGAGCCCATCAGCATCGCCAGCATGCGGCTCTTGAACTCGTAGGCGATGAAGAACGTCACCTCGCAGGCGCCCTGCTCGCGCGGCTCGAAGCTCCAGCGGTTCTCCAGGCTGGAGAACGGCCCGCTGACATATTCGACCAGGATCTTGCGCCCGGCGCGGTCGAGCGTGACGCGGCTGGTGAAGGTCTCCTTCACCAGCTTGAACGACACCGTCATGTCGGCGACGACGACCTCGGTGCCATCGGGCTTCTGGCTACGCTGGCGCACCACCAGCTTCTCGCACAGCGGCACGAATTCGGGATAGCGCTCGACATCGGCGACGAGGTCGAACATCTGCTCGGCCGTATGCGCGACGCGGCGCTTGTTGGAAAATCTCGGCATCTGGTCTCGATCAGCGCGCGATGGCGGCGCGCGCGGCCTTCAGCTTGGCGAAGTCCTCGCCGGCATGGTGCGAGGAGCGCGTGAGCGGGCTCGCCGACACCATCAGGAAGCCCTTGGTGTAGGCGACGGTCTCGTAGCCGGAGAATTCCTCCGGCGTGACGAAGCGCATCACGGCGTGGTGCTTCCTGGTCGGCTGCAGATACTGGCCGATGGTGAGGAAATCGACCTCCGCCGAGCGCAGGTCGTCCATCACCTGCAGCACCTCGTGGCGCTCCTCGCCCAGGCCGACCATGATGCCGGACTTGGTGAAGATGGTCGGATCGATCTCCTTGACCCGCTGCAGCAGCCGGATCGAGTGAAAGTAGCGCGCGCCGGGACGGACCGAGAGGTAGCGCGACGGCACGGTCTCGAGATTGTGGTTGAAGACGTCGGGCTTGGCGGCGACGACCTGCTCAAGCGCGCCGTCCTTGCGCAGGAAGTCCGGGGTCAGCACCTCGATCGTCGTGGTCGGGCACTTGGCGCGGATGGCGCGGATGGTCGCTGCGATATGCGCAGCGCCGCCGTCGGCGAGATCGTCGCGGTCGACGGAGGTGACGACGACATGGGCCAGGCCGAGCTTGAAGGTGGCCTCCGCCACATGCTCGGGCTCGCCGGCGTCGAGCGCCTGAGGCAGGCCGGTCTTGACGTTGCAGAAGGCGCAGGCCCGCGTGCAGGTGTCGCCCATGATCATGAAGGTGGCGTGCTTCTTGTCCCAGCACTCGCCGATGTTGGGGCAGCCGGCCTCCTCGCAGACGGTGACGAGGCCGTTCTCGCGCACGATGTTGCGGGTGTCGGCGTAGCCGCGGGTGGTCGGCGCCTTGACGCGGATCCAGGCAGGCTTGGCCGGCGAGATCGAGTCCGGCCGGTTCGCTTTTTCGGGGTGGCGCGGGCGCAGCGGCGTGTTCGAGAGCGTGTCGACGATGGTGACCATGGGATTCGCACAAACCTCTGTTGCGCCCTAGCTATTCCGTGCCGCGGCGCACCGCAACCGGCTGGCCGAGGATACCAGGGCATGGCAGATATGGGCAGCGCGGAACAGCGCTGATCGAGGCGGATTTTCTCCAGAATGGCGCAAAAACCGGCAAAAGCCCCCGGGGTTTCACGGCCCCGGCGGCATGGCGCGGCCAAACGGCTGACGCGGGCGTTCTTCGCCCGCGAGGTGCTGGAGGTGGCGCCGGAGCTGATCGGGGCGACCTTTCTGGTCGACGGCGTCGGCGGAACCATCGTCGAGGTCGAGGCCTATCATCACACCGACCCGGCGGCGCATTCGTTCCGCGGCCCGACGCCGCGCAACCAAGTGATGTTCGGTCCGCCCGGCTTCGCCTATGTCTACCGCTCCTACGGCATTCACTGGTGCGTGAATTTCGTCTGCGAGGCGGAGGGCTCGGCGAGCGCGGTCCTGATCCGCGCGATCGAGCCGACGTTCGGGATCGATGAGATGCGGCAGCGGCGCGGGCTGGAGGATGTCAGGACACTGTGCTCGGGGCCGGGCAAGCTGACCGAGGCGATGGGGATCACGATCGCCCATAATGGCCTGGCGCTGGATGCTCTACCGATCGAGCTGTTCGCACGAGCGGGTGATGTCGACGTCGTCACCGGCGTGCGCATAGGCATCACCAAGGCCGTCGAGCTGCCCTGGCGGTTCGGACTGAAGGGCTCGCGGTTTTTGAGCAAGCCGTTCGCGCGCTAAGCCCATGGCAGTCATTCCGGGATGGTCCGAAGCACCAGACCCGGAATCTCGAGATTCCGGGTTCGATGCTTCGCATCGCCCCAGAATGACGAAGGAGAGAGGACTACGTCACGCGCCCTGAAGCCGCGACAACGCGTCTTGGAGCTTGGCCTTGCGGGCCAGCGCCGCCTCGCGCTTCTCCTTCTCCTCCTCGACCAGTTCCTCGGGCGCGTTGGCGACGAACTTCTCGTTGCCGAGCTTCTTATCGACGCGCTCGATGTCGGCCTCGGCCTTGGCGATCTCCTTGCCCAGGCGGGTGCGCTCGGCGGCGAGATCGACCACGCCCTTGAGCGGCAGCGCCGCGACCTCACCGCGCACGACGAGCTGGGCGGAGCCTTCGGGCGCCGTATCGGCGAAGGAGATGTCGGAGAGACGCGCAAGGCGCTTGATCACCTCGCTCCAGCGCGGCGCGCGCTCCCTCGTCTCGGCGGAGGCAGCGACGAGCGCGAGCGGCATCAGAGTCGCCGGCGGGATGTTCATCTCCGCGCGGACCGAGCGGATCGCGGTAACGAGATCGACCACCCAGCCGATCTCGGCCTCGGCCGCTTCGTCCTTGAAGCTGGCGGCGTCGAACGAGACCAGCAGCGGCGGCACCAGGGGATCGCCGAAGCTGGCGGCCGACAGCGCGGCGATCTCGGCGACCGTCGGCCTGTCGGTGCGGTGCGGCCAGGGTGACAGGGTCAGCAGACTGTCGCGCTTGGCGGTCGACTCCCACAGCGCCTCGGTGATGAAAGGCATGAAGGGATGCAGGAGCTTGAGGATCTCGTCGCGCGCCCAGGCCACCATCGCGCGGGTCTCGGCCTTGGCCGGGCCGTCCTCGCCGAGCAGGGTCGGCTTGGAGAGCTCGACATACCAGTCGCAATAGACATCCCAGACGAAGCGGTAGATCGCATTGGCCGCGTCGTTGAAGCGATACGCCTCCAGCGCCTCGGTGACCTCGCGCGTCGCGGCGGCCGCCTCATGGGCGATCCAGCGATTCAGCGTCTCCTTGGCGGAGGCCGGATCGAAGCCGTCCGGCACGGTGCAGCCGTTCATCTCGGCGAAGCGGCTGGCGTTCCAGAGCTTGTTGGCGAACTTGCGGTAGCCGTCGACGCGCTGGGTCGACAGCTTGATGTCGCGGCCCTGCGCCGCCATCGCGGCCAGCGTGAAGCGCAGCGCATCGGCGCCGTGCTCGTCGATCAGCGCGAGCGGATCGATGACGTTGCCTTTCGACTTCGACATCTTGGCGCCCTTCTCGTCGCGGACGAGCGCATGGATGTAGACGGTCGAGAACGGCACCTCCTTCATGAAGTGGATGCCCATCATCATCATGCGGGCAACCCAGAAGAAGATGATGTCGAAGCCGGTGACCAGCACGTTGGTCGGGTAGTAGCGCTTCACCTCCGGCGTGGCATCCGGCCAGCCGAGCGTCGAGAACGGCCACAGCGCCGAGGAGAACCAAGTGTCGAGCACGTCCTCGTCACGCGTGATGAAGCCGTCGCGCTTGTTTCGGTCGAGCGCCATCTCGCGCCCCTGCTCCGCGGTGATGACCTCCTGCTCGACATAGTAGCCGAGCGCGTTGGACACCGCCTCCTCCTCGGTCTCGGCGACGAACACCTTGCCGTCGGGCCCGTACCAGGCCGGGATCTGGTGGCCCCACCACAGCTGGCGCGAAATGCACCAGGGCTGGATGTTCTCCATCCAGTCGAAATAGGTCTTCTCCCAGTTGCGCGGCACGAACGTTGTCGCGCCCGACCTGACGGCTGCGATCGCCGGCTGCGCTAGGGTCTTGGCGTCGACGTACCACTGGTCCGTGAGGTACGGCTCGATGACGACACCGGAGCGGTCGCCATGCGGCACCATGTGCGTGTTCGGCTCGACGCGCTCGAGGAAGCCGAAGGATTCCAGCCGCTCCAGGATCTTCTTGCGCGCAGCAAAACGCTCGATGCCGTGGAACTCCCTGGCAAACTCCTCGGAGCCCTCAGGCAAGCCGCGCAGATAGTCCTCGTTGTCGACCAGCGCGATGCAGCCTTCGCGATCGAGAATGCTGATCTGCGGCAGGCCGTGGCGGCGGCCGACCTCGAAGTCGTTGAAGTCGTGCGCCGGCGTGATCTTGACCGCGCCGGTGCCCTTCTCAGGATCGGAATAGGTATCGGCGACGATCGGGATCTCACGCCCGACCAGCGGCAGGATCACGCGCTTGCCGACGAGATGCTGATAGCGTTCGTCGTCCGGATGCACCGCGACCGCGCTGTCGCCGAGCATGGTCTCGGGACGCGTGGTGGCGACCACGATGAAGCTCGTGGGATCCTCGGGGCTGAACGTCGTGCCCTCGATCGGATAGCGCAGGTACCAGAGATTGCCCTTGACCTCGATCTGCTGCACCTCGAGGTCGGAGATCGCGGTCAGGAGCTTCGGGTCCCAGTTGACCAGCCGTTTGTCCTTGTAGATCAGGCCGGCGCGGTGCAGCTCGACGAACACCTTCACGACGGCCTTGGAGAGGCCCTCGTCCATGGTGAAGCGCTCGCGGCCCCAGTCGCAGGAGGCGCCGAGGCGCTTGAGCTGGTTGATGATGGTGCCACCGCTCTCGTCCTTCCACTGCCAGACGCGCGCGAGGAACTTTTCGCGGCCCATCTCGCGGCGGCCGGGCTGCTGGCGCTCCATCAGCTGACGCTCGACCACCATCTGGGTCGCGATGCCCGCATGGTCGGTGCCCGGCTGCCACAGCACGTCGCGGCCGCGCATGCGCTCGAAACGGCACAGGATGTCCTGCAGCGTGTTGTTGAGCGCGTGCCCCATGTGCAGCGAGCCGGTCACGTTCGGCGGCGGGATCACGATGGTGAAGGGATCCGCATTGCGCCGATCGGGGCGACCGGCGGAGAACGCGCGGGCATCCTCCCAGACCAGGGACATGCGACCTTCGAGATCGGTGGGCTGATAATTCTTATCGATCATGGCATTTCCAGCGGCGCGGGGCCGGCTGTCCAATTCGGGATGTCGCGGAACTCGTCCGGGCCTTTTGTGACACGACCTGAAAAAGCTCGCGCAAGCTGTTGGTGCTTGGGCTGTTTTCGGACTGATGTCCGACCGCGGACCGCGCTCCCGGAAGAGCCCTCTCGATCCGTCCGGCAGGGATCAGCTTGACAGGGCTAGAAAGCCGCCGCGGCGCGCCAAGTCAACAGCAGCGGCGAACATTGACGGATAGCGTCTACCGCCCGCCGCGGCTCACTCCAGAACGGAACGGGAGATCGTGCCGTCTTGGCGTCAGCGGCCGCGCGAGACGCGCTCGATCTCCGCCTTGACGATGCGCTCCACCAGGGCCGGAAGATTGTCATCCAGCCACGATTTCAGCATCGGACGCAGCATCTCCTTGACGAGGTCCTCGAGCGTCCGGGCGTTGTTGCTCAGCACCGTATTGGCCAGCGCGTTGAACGCCGATTCGACGGCGTTCACCGTCGATGGGGCCAGGATCGGCTGCTTCGGCGTGACTTGCTCGAACGCGGACTCGAAGCTGGCAGCCTTCTGATTGAGCCGCCCGGCCTCGATGAACTCGATATCGTCCCGCGGATCCACCTTTCGGAAGGATGCCGCGGCGGGGGCTGGCGCTGGAGCGGGAGTCGGTGGGGCCACTGCCATGTCGTCCGTCAACTCGAGTACTTCAGGTTCGGGATCGGGCTCGGGTGCTACCGGCCGAACCTCTGCGACCGGAGTCGTTTCATCCAAACCCGCCAGCAATGCGTCAATGTCGTCCTGGTTGTTGCTCGCGGCGGCCGCAGGCGCTGGCGGCGGTGCGGGAGGTGGAGGTGCGGGCTTGGCGGGAGCCGCAGCGGCGATCTTCGAAGGTGGGATGTCGTTCATCGCCGACTTCGCTGCCGGGGCCGCCGGCTTCTCGGCCTTGACCGGCTCCGGCGCGGCGGCCTTGTCTGCCGCCGGCGGCTTACCCTCGTCGTCGGCAATGATACGCCGGATCGACGCCAGAATCTCCTCCATGGAGGGTTCTTGGACCTTCGCAGGCTGCGTCATTTCCGACTCCAAATCAGCAACGCTGCCGTACGAACCGGCTCAGCGCAAAAGTCCCGGGCGCCGGCCCCAAGTGGCTTGGACTTCTCAACGGACATGCCAACTTGTCTCCGGACAAGGCCTGATCGATGCAAAACAACAGAACGATACTGCCCATGTCGGAGTCTATTCTTGGAAGAACTTCCGACGCAGTCCGAATCGTTCGGCGGCCATTTTGAGGCTATGTCATGGCAACAAATGAATGCAAGCAACGCCGGCCGCGAACCCGGTGGAGCACGGAGGTCGCCCGTCAAGCGTCGCCCATTCGTCACAACCACAGCATGTGCCACAAAAAAATCCCCCGGCCAAGGACCGAGGGATCAGGGTCGATAATAAGAATGTACTAACGACCATCCGGCGTCCGTACACCTGCCCAGTTATCCCGGACCTGCTGGTAGTGCACACTGGGATCGTAGCTGGTGGTCGGCAGGTTCAGCACTTGCGGTGACAGCCGCCCCACGGTCTGAAGCACCGTATAGGATGCCACCACGCGGTCATGCTGGGCGTTCACCAGCGAATTCCGCGCGTTGACCAGCGCCTGCTGAGCGTTGAGCACGTCGAGGGTGGTGCGCTGCCCGGCCTTGGCCTCTTCGCGGACACCATTGAGGGCGATCTCGGAGGCTGAGACCTGGGCCTGTGCCGACTGCACCTGTGCCTTGCCCGCAAGCAGCTTGCCCCAGGCAGATACCACGTCGGAGCGAGCCTGATCGCGCGTCTGCTCAAGGGTAAGACGCCGTTGAGCCAGCGTCTCCTTCGACTGCCGGATCAATGCATATTCGCCGCCACCCTGAAAGATCGGCACGTTGAGCGTTGCCGTCGCACCGGCATTGAACGCCTTGTAGGATTGAACCGACGTTTCGTACGATTCGGTCGCCGAGGCCTGGAGCGTGACGGTCGGCAGCAAAGCACCTTCGTTGATTTTCAGCTGCAGGAATTGAACGTCGATGCCGTACATCGCGGACGTCACGCTCGGGCTTTGGGTCAAGGCCGTCTCGATCGCTTGCTGAAGCGTAGGCGGCAAGTAGCGATCAACAGGGGAGCCCGGCATGAGATTCACCGGCTCACTGCCGATGATGCGTCGGAAATTCGACCGTGTCGCAGTCAGATTCGCTTCGGCCGTGAGCTGCTGCGTGCGGCCTGCCGCCAGCTGCGCCTCGGACTGCGCAACGTCAGTGCGGGTGACTTCGCCGACATTGAAGCGGTCGCGCGTCTGTTTGAGCGTCTGCTCCAGCACCCGTGTATTGCTGCGCTGAACCTCGACGATCGCCGCATCGCGCAGGTAGTCCATGTAGATGGTGGCCGCCGACAACAGCACGTTCTGCTCCAGAACGCGCAGACCTTCCCGCTCACCAGAGACACTTGCTTCAGCCTTCCGGACACCATTGGCCGTCTGCTGACCGTTGTAGAGAGTCTGGTTCACCGTCAAACCGACACTGCGCGGCCGCTGCAGGCCGCTGGCGGCGGGGGCACCGGGAGCAGCCTGCAGATCCGTGTACGACACCCCGCCCGTCGCCGACAGATTTACTTTCGGCCGATACCCCGAGAGCGCCTGGGGGACACCTTCGTCGGTCGCGCGAACAAAGGCGCGCTGGGCATTGAGCTGAGGATTGTTCTGATACGCGCGCACCAGCGCAGCCTCGATCGTGTCGGCCAGCGCTGGCGCCGGGCCCGCACAAGCCATCACGAGGACCGCAGCCGCCGCTGCAGTGACGAGCTTCACCCCAAACATCCCTGTTCCATTCATATGTTACCGGCTCGAACGCCAGAGCCGGGCCGTAACCTGTTGAAGAGACTCCCGCGCACCTCGCACCTTATTCCCCATGCATGCGCAACGGAACTACCCAAGCCTGGAACCTGTGCCGAAAACTGTCAACGTGCAGCATCCGGGCCACACTTCTGATTTAAAACAGAATTTTGCCCGCCAGAGGGCGCGAAAACGACGCAGCAAACCCTCCTGCGCTACGGAATGGCCCGGCAGTTCAGAGAAGCCGCGAAGAGCTTCGTCGGACGCTTTAGAACACGAACTCCGGGACCTGTTCGAGACCGGGAATGACCGGTGCCGCGGCATCGAACAGGACCCTGCTGCCGATATCACCATGCGATCGCGTAAAGATCATGGCGCGGGCGGGACGTACGGTGGCGAAGACACCGACCAGGCGGCCGCCCTCCTTCAATTGACGGCAAAGACCGTCGACAGGGACCTCGGTGGCCCCATTGAGGAGAATCACGTCGAAGCGGCCGTCCGCCGGATCACCCTGCGCGGCCGGCGCGACCCGAATCGTGACCGGGCAGCCATCGACGGCGGCAAGCAGCTGCTTGGCGCGCCCTTCGACAGCAGAATCGACCTCGATCGCCGTCACGCTGCCCGCGAGTCGGGCGGCCAGCGCGGCGAGATAGCCCGTCGCACATCCAACCACGAGCACGCTGTCGGTTGGCTTGATCTCGGCAGCCTGTAGCAGCTTTCCGGTCAGCATCGGCTTGATCAGATACCGCTTGGCAGAGGCGGATTCGGAGACGTCGAGATCCAAGTCGAGATAGGCCAGCGCCTGCCGATCTGCGGGAACGTAGGCTTCCCGCGGCACGGTCAACAACGCATCCAGCACGCGGTGATCGGTGACGTCGCTGGTCCGAACCTGACCATCGACCATTTTCTGGCGCGCCGTCGCGAATGAAGACATGAGCAGACCTGCAAGCAAAGTGGATGGACCGCGGACGATCTGCGCAATCTTTTGGTACAAGGTCCCCGAAAAGGCAACATGCGGGTTTGAACGGATCCGCTGGGAAGCCGCGTCTGCGAGAGCGGTCGCCAGCTACTCGATCACCACGGCGAGTCGTCCGAGCAACTGCACGATCTCGTCAATATGTTCGGAATCACCGCGCGTCACCATGTCGGCCAGCCGCGTGAGGCATTCGTCGTCGCTGAGACGCTCGACCTGGTCGGGAATCAAGGAGGGCGCGGAGGCGGCTTCGGCGAATTGGATCACGGTGTTTGGCATCTGCGACACTCCATGAGCGCGGGCACTGGCCGGTTCCAGCCAAATATCGGTGGCGCTCTACTCCCCTCCAAGTGAAATTCCTGTCATCGAACTGTGGGCGGCCGCTGCCCAGCAAGCGTTCAAAATCAATATAACCATCTGAAAATTCGCTACTTTATTCCATAGTGCGCAATCGTCGCAAAGATGCGATTTCGTTCTATGCAAGGCGGAAAGGCTTTGTTATACGCTGCCCCGCTCGCGAACATTGCTTCGCCTGTTCCTCGGTAGCTCAGCGGTAGAGCATTCGACTGTTAATCGAATGGTCGCTGGTTCGAATCCAGCCCGGGGAGCCATTCTGGCCAAGCCGAATGGTTCTTTATCCTCACATTCCCTCTTTCTTGTGACGCTGGGCACCCGCCGATTCGCGGCGAACGCGCGCCTCCTGACCGTCATCTGGCTGGGCGGCGTGGCTGTCCGCCTTGACGGCGCATGGGGCGTCGGGCAAGCGGGACGGATCTCTTGCAAGTGGCGACCAGCGATGCCGATTTCCGATCATCTGAGAGCCGTCCGCAGCAAGATCGGCCATGATCTGTTGGCGACCACGGCAGTTTCCATCTCCGTGTTCGACGACCATGGCCGCATTCTGCTCGGACGCGACGCGGAGACGGGCCTCTGGACGTTGCCCGGCGGCGCCATCGATCCGAATGAGCACCCAGCCGATGCGGCCACCCGCGAATGCTTCGAGGAGACCGGACTGGTGGTCCGGCCAAAACGTCTGCTCGGGGTGTTCGGCGGCCCGGAGTTCCTCATCCGCTATCCCAACGGTGATCTGACCTACTATACGGTCATCGCGTTCGAGGCCGTCATTGAAGGCGGCGCGCTTGCGCCCGACGGCGAGGAGATGGCGAGCCTGCGATTTGTCGATCGCGCGGAGTGGGAACAGCTTGCGGTTTCACCATCGAGCCGAATCATCTCGCGGCAGGCGCTCCAGCACGACCCCGTCCCCTACTTCGCTGCCGCGAGCTGGCGGCCCGAGAGCTGATCCGGACCCAAGACGTTGGATCCTGTCGCCGCAATTCTCATGCTGATGGCCGGTCTGCTTCACGCGACTTGGCATGCCATCGTCAAGACCGGCAGCAGCCTCTCCCTCCTGGCTGGCATGGGGCTGGTGAGCAGCGTCCTGATCCTGCCCTTCATGTTTCTCGTTCCCGTTCCGGCCCCCTCGACCTGGCCGCTCATCGTCGCTTCGCTCGTCTTGCACGCAGGCTACAAGGCGAGCCTCGCAACGGCCTACCGCTCGGCCGAGCTTGGACGCTCCTACCCGATCGCGCGCGGCGCCGTTCCGCTATTTGCAGCGCTGTTTGCCTCGCTGGGTCTACAGCAACCGCCACGGAGCGGGCAGTTGATCGGGATTGCCGTGATCGTCCTCGGCATCACCGGCCTGGCGCGCGACCGCATCCACGGCCCCGTCGATCGTCGTGCGTTCTGGGCTGCGATCTGCGCCGCCGCACTGGTCGCGGGCTATTCGGTCGTCGATGCGGCAGGCACCCGGCAGACCCAAGGCTGGGCTTCGTTCACGGTCTGGATGATCGTGCTCGACAGTGTCGCGTTCTTCCTCGTCGCGATGATGCTGCGAGGGCCTGCGCTGGTGTGGGAGATCCGCGACGCCTGGATTCCGGTGCTGATCGCAGGAACCCTGGGGCTGGCGTCATTCGTGGTATTCCTTTGGGCCTTGAGCCGCAATCCGATCGCCAATGTGGTGGCCTTCCGCGAATGCAGCGTCTTGTTTGCGACGCTGATCGGCGTGCTGTTCTTGAAGGAGCGAGCGACGCCGCGGCGGCTCTGCTGCGCCGCACTGATCGCAGCCGGGCTGGTCGCCATCGCCTTGCTCAAGCCGGGCTGAGCTTCTCCAAACTGCCGAAGCGATTGGTCCGGAAAGCATGGTTCCATCTCGTCGCGCTTAGTGCACATACGCCCGCCCGCGGCCGGGAAGTTCCGTAAAGCTCCTCGTTGCAGAATCGTAACAACTAATTCAGTGTTAACCACTTTCTCATTTTCGAGCTTCAACCTATTGTCCTTGTAGCGTGAGAGTCCTTCAGTCCCGCTGATACTGAGGTGGCCCATGCCTACTGTCCTCATTATTGATGATGACTATGCTACGCGCGCTGCGCTGGAAGCATCATTGAAGAAGAAGCGGTTCTGCGTGTTTCTCGCGCCGGACGGTCCGACCGGCGTTCGATTGATCGGCAGCGTGTCCTTCGATGCCGTCGTGATCGACATGTTCATGCCGGGTATGGATGGGATCGCAACCATTCGTGAGCTCATCAAGATCGATCCCACGGTGCCGTTCATCGCGATCTCCGGCTACGCATTCACCGACAAGAAACAGGGCGCTCCGGACTTCCTCGGTATGGCAATCAAGCTCGGAGCGACGGCTGCGTTGCAGAAGCCGTTCGACATCCGCGATCTGCTCGAAGCGGTCGATCGTTCGATCGAGGTGCGTCAACGACTTCTGACCGAGGCGCGGCACGTGGCTCCTCGCTCACATCTGTCAGGAAGGCCTCATGATGAACATCCTGGTCGTTGATGACGAAGTCGGCGTTTGCTGTGTCATCCAGCACCTTCTGGTTCGCGAGGGCTACGCGGTGACTGCCGTCACCAACGGTCGGCTGGCGATGGATGCGGTGACCCGCGGTGACTTCGCCGCGGCTCTGATCGATCTCAACTTGGCCGACATGGACGGCAACGACGTGATCCGGGCTGCACGCGCGGCTCGGCCCACGATGCCCATCGTGATGATGTCGGGCATGGTGCTGGAATCAGGACGCGGGACGGCTGATTTGCTCGGCCTCTCGGCCAGAATGGTCGGCCTTCATCGTTTGGCGAAGCCGTTCAAGCCGAAAGACCTGTCGCAGCTGATGCGTGACATTCTGGCGCAGGACACCGAACCTCTCGCCGTCGCGGTCTGACCGCCAGCGATTCGGTCGCACGCGTCGAGCCGGACGTTTGGAGCGGATCGCCTCTTCGACCTTTGCCGGAGAAGCAGCCTGCGACTCGCGGCGGCCATGTCGATCTCTTGCTCACGGTCGGCTGCAGGCCGGCTCGTCGTCGCTGTACGGCATCACCTGGCGCACAGGGAGACGGGTCAAGGGGAGACGAGAAGTCTCGAGGGGTGTGAGCCTGTTCACACCGGAACAGCGCGGACCGCGGTACCTTTTGGAACGACGGGCACCGGTAACGATTAGGTCCTTTGCGCCCGATCGTTAGAATTTGAGCGATCCGCTCAATTTGAACAAAGTGGAATTTTGCCATCGTGGCTCGCAGTTTGCGCGAGGGCAAGATGAGCGAAGCCGAATACGAGTTGTTGATGGACGTTGTGAGAACGGCTATTGCGCCCGAGACCGAGACCGATTCCATGGCCCGCTTGTTTTCGATCCTGCATTTCCCCACGGCAGCCAACGACAACCAGGGCGCCTGGCCGCTGATCCCGTTTCCAGACGGCTGGTTCGCGGCCTGCTGACGCGCGATCCTCTGTCGCCATGCAGGCCAGGCGATCGGCACGTCTTGGCCGGAACATTGCTGCAGTCTTCGTTTCCTGGAATGGCGACGACCGAGGCCGCCGCCATTCAGATCACCGGCGCTACTTCCTGACTGCGAACACCCAGACGACGCCGCCTTGCGGGACGTTGTCTTCGAGACCGATGTTGCCTTTCGAGAGCGCATCCTGGATGCGCTGCGCGTCGACGCCCCAGCCGGACTGCACGGCGATGTACTGGGTGCCATCGACCTCATAGGCGACCGGCATGCCCATGATGCCCGAATTCGTCTTCTGCTCCCACAGCAGCTCGCCGGTGTTGGCATGGAAAGCCCGGAACATCCGGTCATTGGTGCCGCCGACCAGGACGAGATCGCCCGCTGTCGCGGTCACCGACCCGAACAGCTGGGATTTCGGGAAATTGTGCGACCAGACCTTCTTGCCTGTCGCTGGATCCCAGGCCTGCAGCTCCCCGAAATGGTCGGCACCGGGCCGCACCGTGAGCCCGATGTCCTCGGCCTTGGTGCCGAGCCAGAGCTGGCCGGGAACGAACGACAGCTTTTCCCCGGTGAAGCCGCCGCAGAAATTCTCGTTCGCCGGCACGTAGACGAAGCGCGTCTTCTGGCTGTAGGCCGCGGACGGCCAGTCCTTGCCGCCCCACAACGAGGGACAGAAGTCCACCCGCTTGCCGAGCGTCGGCTTGTGCGCGGGATCGACGATCGGCCGTCCCGTCTCGGGCTCGATCCCCTTCCAGACATCGGTGTGGACGAAGTTCCAGCCGTTGACGTAGTTGATGCGCTCCGGCGTGCGCTCGAGCACCCAGAAGATGGCGTCGCGTCCGGGATGGATCAGGCTCTTGAAGCTGCGGCCGTCGCGCTGCAGGTCGACCAGCATCGGTGCATCGACCTCATCCCAGTCCCACGAATCGTTCTGGTGATACTGGAAATGCGTCTTGATCTTTCCGGTCGCAGGATCCAGCGCGATCACCGAGCTGGTGTAGAGATTGTCGCCGGGGTGCAAGCCCCCTGGCCAGGGCGCGGCGTTGCCGACGCCCCAATACACCGTCTCGGCGTCCTTGTCGTAGGTGCCGGTCATCCAGGCAGACCCGCCGCCGTTCTTCCAGTCGTCGCCGCTCCAGGTGTCATGCCCGGGCTCGCCCTCGGCAGGGATCGTGAAGGTGCGCCAGAGCTCCTTGCCGTCCTCGGCGTCATAAGCGGCGACATAGCCGCGGACGCCGAACTCGCCGCCGGAGCCGCCGACCATCACCTTGCCGCCGACGATGAGCGGCATCAGCGTGAGATATTGTCCCTTCTTGTAGTCCTGGACCTTCTTGTCCCAAAGCACCTTGCCGGTCTTGGCGTCGAGCGCGACCAGATGATCGTCCGTCGTGGCGAGGTAGAGCTTGTCCTGCCAGAGGCCGACGCCGCGATTGGTCGGATGCAGCTGGAACAGATCCTCGGGGAGCTCGCGCTTGTAGCGCCAGTACTGGTCGCCTGTCTTGGCGTTCAGCGCGATCACCTGTCCCATCGGCGTCGTGATGAACATGACGCCGTTGTTGACCAGAGGCGGCGCCTCGTGCCCTTCGACGACGCCGGTGGCAAAGGTCCAGACCGGCACCATGTCCTTGACGTTCGTGGTGTTGATCTGGTCGAGCGGACTATAGCCTTGGCCATCATAGGTCCGGCGATAGAGCATCCAGTTGCCTGGCTCGGGATTTTCGAGCCGCGCGGGCGTGACAGGACTGTAGTTGTCGATGGGGCCGGCCACGGCTGCAGGTGCGGCGAGACAGGTGAACGCCATGGTGCTCGATAGCAGCCATTGCTTGATCGCGGTGGACGTGATGGACATGGACAAACCTCCCCTGCTTCGTTTTTGGATTCACTTGTTGTCGTGACGGGTGTCGAGACGATGCGAGTTCCGATCGGCACATGGGATTCTCATCAGCCCTGTTGGCCACCTACCTTTCCAATGAAGGGCGCAGCGATCATGAGCGCGCCGTCCTTGATCACGAGGGGAAGCGCGGCAAGCCGCCGCGGCGCGGGGCCGAACACGACCTGCGCCCCGCGCCTCGGGTCGTACTCGGAATTGTGGCACATGCATTTGAAGACATCGTCGTTGCCCTCGGTCGCCTTGATCCAGGCCGTGACCGGGCATCCCGCATGCGAGCAGATAGCCGAGTAGGCGACGATGCCCTCGGCCGCGCGCTGACGCGTGTCTTCGTCGAGTTCGGTTGGATCGAGCCTGACGAGCAGCACCTCGTTCAATCGCGATCCGTCACGCACGATCGCATTCGCTGGATCCTTCGGCCACCCATGAACCGGTGGCTCGCCGATCTTCAAGTCGTCAGGCGTGATCGTCTGCCCTTCGCGTTCCCCTTCCGAGAACACGATCAGGTCGCCTTTTTGCGGCCGCTTCTCCCTGCGCGGATCGTCGTCATCGGCCGCGGCGCTGGTGACTGTTGCGCATGCGGCAAGCGTGCCGAAAACCACCGAGCGGCGCGTCGGGTGATCATCCATGACAGATCTTTGCGTGTGAAGTCGTGTGTGAGTCGTGGGAGTGCTGCTCTACAGCCCGGCGTCCCGCAACACAGCCCAACATAGAACAATTAGAACAACACAACCTGAAAAAATCAAGGCGCGCTGCGCGATTTCGCCACGATGTTTTCGACTATCGTCGCTGCTGCGCGTCATTGCCGGTGAAGCGGTTCGGCGAAAGGTCCTCGCGATCGAGACCGACGGTGTCGCCAGCGCCGTCTGGAATTGCGACAAAGCGAGATGTGGCTCAAGGTCGCAATGAGCGCGGCGTGACAACATCCCTATGCGCTGCCGTGGCCCGATGCCGACCAGCTCGAAACGCGGCTCGGGGCATCGAACTTCCACTTGGCTAAGGGTCCGGATCGATGGAGTCGGCTTCGCGACGAGAGTGGTTGCCTAAGCGCGAGATTGCCTATATTGCTCCGCCCACAGGGGCCACGTGGCGGAGTGGTTACGCAGCGGTCTGCAAAACCGTTTACACCAGTTCAATTCTGGTCGTGGCCTCCACTCAATCAAAATCAAGCGGTTGGACTACCCATTGGGGCCGCGAACCGGCCCTAGATGGGCAGATCGTCGATGCCGCCGGGATAGCTGACCTGCGCGCGCGGCCAAGTCAGAATTGCCCCTCGTTCACCGGCCGAGACACCGCCCCGATCCGAGCCAGACCTGCCGGCTAGCCGGGGCGCGTAATCCCGCAACTGCACCACATTGGACTTTTCTGCTTCCTGCATGGCTCTCATCCTCGTTCCATGCTGCAATGCAAGAAGCGTACCCTCGGTTCCTAAACCCGCCGTTTGCGGCTGCGCCAATCCGGCTTGCGGGCCTTTGGGCGGGGCGTGAGCTCCGGATGCTCTTTCTCCGCCTCCCGATACCGCGCAAGCATGCGCTCGAAGCTCGCGTCGAGGGCCGTGGCGATCTCAGGCCGCCGTTCCAGCGCGGCCATCAGCATCCCGGCTGCCTCGATGGTCGACAGCCCGTCGCGGCGCGGTTCGCGGCGCAGCCGACCGTAGCGCGACGGCTGCCGCGGCCCGAGGATCACGCGCTGGCACTTCAGCATCCACGGATTGCGCCACCACAGCGCCTTGGCCTGGCTCCAGGTGCCGTCGAGCAGGATCACGCCCTCGATCGACTTGAGGATGGCGCGCTGGTTGTCGGCCACCTCACCCTTGCGGGTCACCGCGACCACCTCGCTCTCGGGATCGAGCTCGGCCGCCTTCGCCGAGCCGAGATAGAGAATGGCCCAGCGCGAGGGATCGGCGACCGGCCGTCCCAGTGCCTTGGCGAGGCTCGGCCAGGATAACCCGACCTTGACCACCGCGTTCTTGAAATGCAGGGCGGCGAGCCGCGCGGTGCCGAGCGCGCGATCCTGCTCCTGCGGATGCTGCAGGATCAGGAGCCCCAGCCGGCTCTCCAGCGGTGTGACGCTGTCGCAGATGCACAGCGGCAGCGGTTTCTGGCAACGCGGGCAATCGGGCGGCGCCTCGGTGGTGAGCGGCGGATGGTCGTGTGGTTCTGGCATGCGGCGGCTATACGCGTCCGCGGACAGCGCCACAACGGCTCATTCAGCGGGCGCGGCGAGCGGCTCCGGCGTAGAGCGGCGGCGCAGCCGGTCGATCAGCAGGTAGATCACCGGCGTGGTGTAGAGGGTGAGGATCTGCGACACCAGCAGCCCGCCGATGATGGTGATGCCGAGGGGACGGCGCAGCTCGGTGCCGGGACCGGTCGCGATCACCAGCGGCAGACCGGCGAACAGCGCGGCGAGCGTCGTCATCAGGATCGGACGGAAGCGCACCCGGCAGGCCTCGAAGATCGCGTCGGCCGAGGACATGCCGCGCTGGCGCTCGGCCTCAAGCGCGAAATCGACCAGCATGATGCCGTTCTTCTTGACGATGCCGATCAGCAGGATGATGCCGACGAAGGCGATCACGGTCAGCGGCGTATTGGTGATCTGCAGCGCGAGCAGCGCGCCGAGCCCCGCCGACGGTAGCGTCGAGATGATGGTCAGCGGATGCGCCAGGCTCTCATAGAGCACGCCCAGCACGATATACATCGCGGCCAGGGCGAACAGGATCAAGAGCGGCTGGCGGCCGCTGCTCTTGTTGAAGTCCCCGGCATTGCCGTCGAAGCTGCCGCGGATGCCCTCCGGCATGTGCAGCTCATCGACGGCGCGCTGAATGTTGGCCGTCGCGGTCTGCAAGGGCACGTCCGGCAGCAGGTTGAACGACACGGTGGTCGAAGGGAACGATTGTGAGTGATACACCGCCAGCGGTGACAGGCCGCGCTCGGCCTTGACCAGCGCCGACAGCGGCACCTGCGCGTCCCCTGCCCCGGCCACATAGATGCGGTCGAGATTCGAGGGATCGGTCTGGAATTTCGGGTCGATCTCCAGCACGACCATGTACTGGTTGCGCTGGCTGTAGACGATCGAGATCTGGCGTTGCGCGAAGGCGTTGTTGAGCGCGTTGTCGATGTCCTGGACGCGGACGCCGAGGCTCGCCGCCTTCTGTCGGTCGATCCGCAGCGCGAGCTGCAGCCCGCCGGGATCGCGGTCGCTGGAAATGTCGGTGATGCCGTCGACCGTCTCCAGGCGCTTGGCGACGATCGGCGCCCATTTCTGCAGAAGATCGAGGTCGGGACTGCTCAACGTGTACTGGTAGTCGGAATCGCTCTGGCGACCGCCGGTGCGCACGTCCTGCGCGGCGAACATGAAGAGCCGAATGCCGGGGACCATCGCGAGGCTCCGCCTGAGGCGGTTGATCACGAGCTCAGTCGAGACGCCCTCGCGCTCCGCCGGGGGCTTGAGGTTGATGAACATGGTGCCGCGGTTCGAGGTCGCCCCGCCCGGCCCGCCGCCGCCACCGATGGTCGAGCCAATCCCGGCCACGGCCGGATCGGCCATCACGATGTCGGCGAGCCGCTGCTGCAGTCCCAGCATGGACTGGAACGAAATGTCGGCCGAGGCGCGCGTCGCACCGATGACGAAGCCGGAATCGTCGGTCGGGAAATAGCCCTTGGGCACCTTGATGTAGAGCGTCACCGTGAGCGCGATGGTGGCGAAGAACACGATCAAGGTGAGGAACGGATAAACCAGCACGCCGCGCAGCGTCCAGGCATAGAAGCGGACCATGCCGGACAGCACGCCTTCGACGATACGGTCGAACCAGGTGGCACGATCGGACAGCGTCTCCTTGATGTAATGCGCGCAGATCATCGGCGTCACCGTCAGCGACACCAATGTCGACACGACGATCGCGAAGGTCAGCGTCAGCGAGAACTCGCGCAGGAGACGGCCAACGACGCCGTCCATGAAGATCAAGGGCACGAAGGCCGCAATCAAGGAGAGGCTGATCGACAACACGGTAAAGCCGATCTGGCGGGCGCCATCGAGCGCGGCGCGCATCGGCGACAGACCATGCTCGAGATTGCGGTACATGTTCTCGATCATGACGATGGCGTCGTCGACGACGAAGCCGACGGAGATCGCGAGCGCCATCAGCGAGAGATTGTCGATCGAGAAGCCTGCGAGCCACATCGCCGCGCAGGTGCCAGCCAGCGCCAGTGGAACCGAGACGCCGGCCGCCACCGTCGGCACCAGGCGGCGCAGGAACAGGAACACGACGACCATCACCAGCACGGCAGTCGCGAGCAAGGTCCACTGCATGTCCTCGACCGAGGCGCGAATGGTCCCGGTGCGGTCGACCAGAGTGGAGATCTCGATGCCGGCCGGCAGCCATTGCTTGAGCTCCGGGAGCAGCGCCTTCACACGGTCGACGGTCTCGATCACGTTGGCGTCGCCCTGTTTTGCAATCTGGATCAGCACCGCCGGCTGCTTGTTGAACCAGGCAATCGAACGCACGTTGCGTACGGAATCCTCGACGTCGGCGACATCCGACAGCCGCACGAAGCTGCCATTGCTGCTCTTGATCAGGATGTCGCGGAATTCGGCCGCGCTGCGCATCTGCCTATTGATGGCAATGGTCTCGCTCTGCCGCGCGCCCTCGAAGATGCCGACCGGCCCGATCGGATTGGCGTTGATGATCGCCGTCCGGACATCGTCGGTCGAAATCCCGGCATTGGCGAGGGAGACCGGATTGAGTGCGATGCGCACGGCAGGCTGATCGGCGCCGCTGACAGTGACGTTGCCGACGCCGGGCACCTGGAACAGACGCTGCGCCAGAACGGTGTCGGCGACGTCGTACATCGCGCTCGGCGTCATCGTCTTCGAGGTCAGGGCCAGAACGAATACGGGAGCCGCGGCCGTGTTCGCTTTGCGGAAGCGCGGCAGCGCCGGCAGGTCGCTCGGAAGGTCCGACAGCGAGGCGTTGATGGCCGCCTGGACGTCACGCGCGGCCTTGTCGATGTCGCGGCCGATCGAGAATTGGATCTGGATGTTGGTGGTGCCGAGCGAGCTCGTCGAGGTGATCTGGTCGACGCCTGAGATCTCGCCGAGCCGCCGCTCCAGGGGCGCCGCGACCGTCCCCGCCATGACGGACGGGTCCGCACCCGGGCGCGACGCGCTGACGAAGATCGCGGGGAAATCGACGTTCGGCACCGGCGCGACGGGAAGGAAGATATAGGCGACGATCCCGACCAGGAACAGGCCGATCGAGAGCAGCGTGGTGCCGACCGGCCGGCGAATGAACGGCTCGGAGATCGAGGCCATCACTGGATGCCTTCGGTCGCACCTGCGATCGGCGGCGACGGCAGGTTCGGCGCCGGCGGCAGCGCGCGCTCGAAGCGACGATTGATGCGGTCGAGCGCGAGATAGATGACCGGCGTCGTGTACAGCGTCAGCAATTGGCTGAGCAGCAGGCCGCCAATGATGGAGATGCCGAGCGGAAAGCGCAGCTCCGAGCCGGTGCCGCTTTCGATCGCCAGCGGCAGCGCGCCGAACAGCGCGGCCAGGGTCGTCATCATGATCGGGCGAAAGCGCAGGAGACACGCCTGCACGATCGCGTCGTAGGGTGTGCGGTTTTCGTGACGCTCCGCTTCGAGCGCGAAGTCGATCATCATGATCGCGTTCTTCTTGACGATGCCCATCAGCAGAATGATGCCGATCAGACCGATCACCGACAGGTCCTGGCCGAACAGCATCAGCGCCAGAATGGCGCCGACACCCGCCGAGGGCAGCGTCGACAGGATGGTGATCGGATGGATGTAGCTCTCATAGAGCACGCCGAGCACGATGTAGATCGTGACCACGGCCGCCAGCAGCAACCAGGGCTGGCCGGCCAGCGACTTGGCGAACTCGGCGGCATCGCCCGAATAGACACCGATGATGCTGCCGGGCATGCCGATGCGATTCTCGGTCGCATGGAGCGCCTCGACCGCCTCGCTCAGCGCCGCGCCGGGAGCGAGATTGAAGCTCAGCGACACCGCCGGAAACTGCGCCTGGTGCGAGATGGCGAGCGGCGCGGTGGTGCGCTTCAGGCTCGCCACCGCCGAGAGCGGCACCTGGCCGCCGGCGCCAGGCAGATAGAGCTTCGACAGGATCGAGGGATCGCGCTGATACATCGGCAGCGCCTCCAGCACGACGCGGTACTGATTGGCCTGACCATAGATCGTCGAGATCTGCCGCTGCGCGAAGGCGTCGTTGAGCGTGTCGGTGACGCCCTGCAGGCTGACGCCGAGCTGGCCGGCGCGCTGGCGGTCAATGGTCAGCTCCGCGCGCAGGCCGCCCTCCTGGGCTTCGGAGGAGACGTCGCGGAATAGAGGGTCGCGGCGCATTTCTCCGACAAGCTGCCTCGCCCATTTCGACACCTCGGTGGCATCGGCGCCGGTCAGCGTGTACTGATATTGCGAGCGGCTCGCCTGGGTCGAGATCTGCACGTCCTGGACCGGCTGGAAGTACACGGTCATGCCGGGCACGCCCGAGGTCTTCTGCTTCAGCCGGTCGATCACCTCGGCGACGCCATCTTGCCGCTCGCCGAGCGGCTTCAAGGTCATGACGAGACGGCCGACATTGGTGGTCGGGTTGACCGATCCGGCGCCGATCACCGAGACGACGCCGACGACGTCGGCGTCAGCTTGGATCGCGGCGGCGACGTCCGCCTGGCGTTTCGTCATTTCGGCGAACGACACGTCGGGGCCGGCCTCGGTCACTGCAGTGATCGAGCCGGTATCCTGCAGCGGCAGAAAGCCCTTGGGCGCGACGACGTAGAGCGCCAAGGTCGCCGCCAAGGTCGCGAAGGTCACGACCAGCGTCTCGGTCTGGCGATCCAGCACCCACAGCAGGCTGCGATGATAGACGGCCACGGTGCGGTCGATGAAGCGGCTGACGGCGTTCAGCCCCGGCAGCACCCACTCCTCGCTGGCGTGCTTCAACAGCCGCGAGCACATCATCGGCGTCAAGGTCAACGACACCACCGCCGATGTCACCACTGCAATCGTCAGCGTCAGCGCAAATTCCCGAAACATGCGGCCGACCAGACCGGACATGAACAAGAGCGGAATGAACACTGCGATCAGCGAGACAGTCAGCGAGATGACGGTGAAGCCGATCTCGCGCGCGCCGCGCAGCGAGGCGTTCATCGCGCTCTCGCCATTCTCCATGTGGCGCACGATGTTCTCGATCATCACGATGGCGTCGTCGACGACGAAGCCGGTGCCGATGGTGAGTGCCATCAGCGAGAGATTGTCGAGGCTGAAGCCGGCGAAGTACATCACGCCGAAGCTCGTGATCAGCGACAGCGGCAGCGCGACGCCGGCGATGATCGTGGCCCGCAACGAGCGCAGGAACAGCAGCACGACCAGCGTCACCAGCACCACGCTGAGCAGCAGCGTGAACTGCACGTCGTGCACCGAGGCGCGGATGGTCACGGTACGATCGCTGACGATAGCGAGCTTCACCCCGGCCGGAATCATGCGCTGCAGCTTCGGGATCTCGGCACGGATCTGCTTGACGACCTCGATGACGTTGGCACCCGGCTGCCGCTGGATGTCGAGGATGACCGCAGGGACGCCCTGGTACCAGCCGCCGGTCCGATCGTTCTCCAAACCGTCGATGATCGTTGCGACATCGCCGATCGTGACCGGCGAGCCGTTGCGGTAGGCGATGATGATCGGCTTGTAGGCGTCGGCGGCCCCGATCTGGTCGTTGGCCGTGATCAGATAGGCCTGCTGCGCCCCGTCCAGCGATCCCTTGGGTCCGGAGACGTTGGCGCCTGCGATGGCGGCGCGCAGGTCCTCCATCGAGATGCCATAGGCCGCGAGCCGCGCCAGGTCGGCCTGCACGCGCACCGCGGGCTTCAGTCCGCCGAGCACCGAGACGCGGCCGACGCCGGAGACCTGGCTCAGCCGCTGCGCCAGGATCGTGTCGGCCATGTCGCTCATCGCGCGCAAAGAGATCGTGTCCGAGGTCAGCGCGAGCGTCATGACCGGCGCGTCGGCCGGATTGACCTTGGCGTAGGTCGGCGGATAGGGCAGCGACTTTGGCAAGACGCCGGCGGCGGCATTGATTGCCGCCTGGACGTCCTGCGTGGCGCCGTCGATGTCGCGTCCGAGATCGAACTGCAGCGAGATCTGGCTGACGCCGAACGAGCTCGTCGAGTTCATCGCGGACAACGACGGGATCTGGCCGAGCTGGCGCTCCAGTGGGGCCGTGATCAGCGAGGCGATCACATCAGGGCTGGCGCCCGGCAGTTGCGTTGTCACCTGGACAGTCGGGAAGTCGACCTGCGGCAGCGCCGAGACCGGCAGCGCGAGATAGCCGAGCAGGCCGCCGATCAGCAGGGCGACGCCGAGCAGCGAGGTCGCGATGGGACGGCGGATGAAGGGTTCGGAGACGCTCATCGCGACTGCTCGTCACTCTTGCGGTTGCGTCATGGCTGTGCCTTCGCACCGCGACCTGCTTCACTCCCTCCCTGGGGCGCTGCACCGCCGGGGTCGGTCTGACCCCCAGCCTCAGGCCTGCGGCGCCGCTCGCCGTCCTTCGGCGCACCTTCGGGTGGCGCTCCGCCCTCCTTCGCCTGCTCTTTTCCTTGCGGATTGCGGCTGCGCTTGCGCGGCGCCAGATCGGCCTGCGGCGTCTGCTCGGCGCGTCCGACCACGACTTTGACGCCGTCGGCCAGATTGGCAAAGCCGGTCGTCACCACGCGGTCCGACGGGCTCAAGCCGCTGGCGATCACGGCCTCGCTCTCGTTCTGCTGCACGACCGTCACCGGATGCGCCGAGGCGATGTCGCCCTCGCCGATCACGTAGCTGAACGTGCCTGCCGGCCCGCGCTGCACGGCCGAGGTCGGCACCGTGATCGCCTGCGACAAGGTCTCGACCTTGAGGCGGACATTGACGAACTGTCCGGGCCAGAGCTGGAATTTGCCGTTGGGGAATTCTGCTTTCAGTTTCAGCGTGCCCGTCGTCTGATCGACCTGGTTGTCGATACCCCGCAACGTGCCGGTGTCGATGACGGTGACGCCGTCATTGCCGAACACGTCGACAGCGAGCGGCCCCTTGGCGGCGGCCGCATTGACGCGCATGATCTGCTGCTGCGGCAGGCTGAACTGCACCGCAATCGGCTGAAGCTGCGTGATGACGACGAGACCGGTCGCGTCGGACGCATGAACGATGTTGCCCTGGTCGACCTGGCGCAGGCCGGCGCGGCCGGAGAGCGGCGCCACGATCTTGGTGTAGCTCAAGGTCGTCGCCGCATTATCGATCGCGGCCTGATCCGCCTTGATCAGCGCCTGCTGCTGCGCCACCACCGCGCGCTGCGTGTCGGCCTGCTGCTTGGAGCCGGCATTGCTGGCGGCGAGCTGCTCGTAGCGGGCGAGGTCGAGCTTCTGGTTGGCGAGCTGCGCCTCGTCCTGCGCCTTCTTGGCGACGGCCTGGTCGTACTGCGCCTGGTAGATCGCCGGATCGATCTCGGCGAGCACGTCGCCCTTCTTGACGTCCTGCCCCTCGACGAAATTGACCGCGACTAGCTTGCCGTCGACCTGGGAGCGCACCGTGACGGTGTTGAGCGCGCGGACGGAGCCGACGCCGTCGAGATACACCGGCACGTCCTTGATGACAGGCGAGGCGGCCAGGACCGGAACCGGAAGGTCGGGCCGCGCGAAGCGGTTATTGGCCTGCTGCTTCTGCTGCATCGCCGACCAGCCGATATAGCCGAGGCCGCCCAGGATCAGCAGCGTGATCGCGATCGACACCAGCCGCCGTGCCACGCTGGACCGCGCGCGCTTCACTGCCGCTGCTCCCTTCTCGTCCGGTTTAAAGAGCATCGGCCGACTTCTCCATGCGCGGCTCCCAGCCGCCGCCGAGCGCCTGATAGAGGCTCACGAACGCCTGCAGGCGCGCCAGTTGCGCCTGCCATAGCGCGTCCTCGGCCTGGAACAGCGTCAATTGCGTATTCAAGACTGTCACGATGTCGGCAGTTCCCGCGCGCAGTTGCTGCTCGGAGAGCTGGAAGGCGCGGCGGGAGGCGGCAACGACTTCTCGCTGCAATTGCAACTTGATCGTGGTCTGCTTGATCGAGAACAGCGCATTGTTGACGTCGGTGAAAGACTGGATGACCGTCTTGCGGTAGGTTTGCAGCAGCTCGTCCTGTCGCGCCTTGGCGTTCTCGAAATTGCCCAGGATTCTACCACCATCGAAGATCGGCTGGGTCAGGCTGCCGGCGAGGCTGAAGAACGCCGCATGCGGCTGAAACAGTGACACCAGTGCTGCGCTCTGGTAGCCGCCATTGCCGGTCAGCTGGATGCTGGGAAAGAACTGCGCCCGCGCGCTGCCGACATTGGCGGTGGCCGACGCCAGCTGCGCTTCCTGCCGGCGGATGTCCGGCCGTTGCGTCAAGAGTTCGGACGGCAGCCCGGGCGTGACCCGCGGCGTCCTGATCCGGTCGAGCGAGCCGCCGGCAATGCGAATGCCCTCGGGCGATCGCGCGACCAGCACGGCCAGGGCGTTGACGTTCTGATCGAGCGTCTGGCGCAGCGGCGGCACCGCCGCCTTCTGGTTGGCGAGCACGCTCTCCTGCTGCGCGACGTCGAGATCATTGCCGGTGCCCGCCTTCTGCCGCTCGCGGATGGCATCGAGCACACGCGTGGCGCTGGCGATGTTGCGCTCGGCGGTCCGAATCCGATCCTGAGCGGCCAGCACCTGGAAATAGGCATTGGCGACGGTGGCGAGCGTCGTCAACTGCGTGACGTCGCGGTCGAAGCGGTTGGCCACCGCGGTTTCCTCGGCCGCCTGCAGCGCGTCGCGATTCTGGCCGAAGAAGTCGAGCTGGTAGCTCGCAGAGAGCGAGGCTTGGTAATTGACGACCTCGCGGCCGCCATTGGTGAGCCCGCTGGAGCTCGACCCGGACGTGCGCGAATAGGTCTCCTGCCCCGTGCTCGACAGGCTTGGCAGCAGCGCCGCGCCGGCCTGCCGCGCCAGCGCATCGGCCTGCCGGAACCTTGCCACAGCAGCGGCAATATCAAGGTTGACGCTCTGCGCCTCCTCCATCAGCTGGGTCAGCTCGCGTGATCCGAAGCCGCGCCACCAATCCAGCGGCGGCGGCGCCGCCATATCGGAACCGGACGCCGCCTTGTAGCGCTGGGGCAAGTCGAGGGCCGGATCGGGAATATCCTGGGTCAGCAGGCAGCCGGCCGAGTTCGCCGCCAATCCGATCGCCGCCAGCCAGTGGACAAATCGCCGCAGGGCAGCCGGCACACGGCGCTCCCGCATCCCGGCGACGATCCGCGGGTCAGCGGACGCGCGGCAAGGCTCGTCGACGGCGATCGGCACGATGGACACTGGCGTGATGCTTCCCTGTAGTCTTGGGAATCATTCTAGCCGCAGCCCACGGCGCCGGACAGCCCTGCAGCCCCCCGTCCCCCCAGCAGCGATGGTGCCGATAAAGTCCACCGAATCGACGAATCTCCCGTAAATCAGCGGAGTTTCGTGCGGGCACGGCCACGGGCCACCGGCTGCCGCCTTACCAAGATTTCATCTGTCGAATGCCGTTTTGGGCGGGGTGTGACGCGGGGAGCGCGCCCGTGAAACCCTTTGGCGGCGACTCCGTAACTTGCACGTGAACTTCAGGGGGCATTCATGCGAGTTGCGGTGGTCGGAACGGGTATTGCGGGTAACGCCGCGGCCTGGTCCCTGGCGAAGCGTTATCCGATCACCGTCTACGAGCGCGATCTCCGTCCGGGCGGCCACAGCCACACCGTGACGATCGACTATGACGGCGCTCCGGTCTCTGTCGACATCGGCTTCATCGTCTACAACGAGCTGAACTATCCTGAGCTCACCGCCTTGTTCGACCATCTGGGGGTCGAGACGGTCGACAGCAGCATGAGCTTTGCCGTCACCGCGGATGCCGGCCGCTTCGAATGGAAGGGGGGCGGCAACACCTGGCTCGACACCGCCAAGGGGCTGTTCGCGCAGCCGAGCAATCTGCTGTCGACATCCTATCTCTGGATGCTCAGGGACATCCTGACCTTCAACGAGCAGAGTACAGCCGACTTCAAGGCCGGGCGCCTGCATGGCCTTACGCTCCGGGATTATTTCCGGCGCAACCATTTCGCCCCGCGACTGCTCACCGACTATCTGGCGCCAATGGGTGCCGCGATCTGGTCAGCCCCGGCGTCCGAGATGCTGGACTTTCCGGCCGAGAACTTCGTCGCGTTCTTCAGCAATCACAGGTTGCTGCAATATGACCGTCCGGTCTGGCGCACCGTCAAGGGCGGCAGCCGCCGCTATGTGGAGAAGCTGACGTCGAGCTTCCGCAAGCATATCCGGCTCGGCAGCGCCGTGACCAGCATCGAACGCACTGCCCACGGCGTCGTCGTTCAGGACAGCAGCGGCCGTCGCGACACCTACGATCATGTCGTGATCGCCGCACACAGCGACCAGGCGTTGTCGATGCTCACCGATGCGGACGAGCGGGAGCGCAGCATCCTCGGGGCGATCAAATATTCGCCCAACACGATCTATCTGCACCGTGACAGCAGGCTGATGCCGAAGCGTCGCCGCGCCTGGGCTTCGTGGAATTTC
Organism: Bradyrhizobium sp. SZCCHNS3016; assembly: GCF_032484535.1. Classification (NCBI taxonomy): domain Bacteria; kingdom Pseudomonadati; phylum Pseudomonadota; class Alphaproteobacteria; order Hyphomicrobiales; family Nitrobacteraceae; genus Bradyrhizobium; species Bradyrhizobium sp. SZCCHNS3016. The sequence continues at coordinate 70,215 of NZ_JAUETE010000013.1, read as the reverse complement.
CTGCGCTGGCAGCGTGAGGGCGTTCCCATGAACGACGTCGCCGTCACCTATTGGATGAACAACCTCCAGGACATCGACAACGCCAAGCCGCTGTTCGTCAGCCTCAACCCACCCTTCGCTCCGGCTCCGGAGCTAACCTTTGGCAAGTATATCTGTGAGCACCCGCAATACACGGCTGCCGCCTTTGCGGCGCAGAAGCGTCTGGCAGCGATTCAGGGGCAGCGCCATACCTGGTTCTGTGGCGCCTGGACCGGCTATGGCTTTCATGAGGACGGGCTACGCTCGGGTCTCGCCGTGGCAGAGGCGCTCGGCGCGAACGTGCCGTGGCGCGGGCTTCCCACCGAGCTCGCCGAGGCTGCGGAATAGGCGCGATATGGACATGGATCACTCGGGACCGGATGACAGAACGGAAGCGGCCGCGCTCTATGTCGGACAGGTCATGCATGCCCGCATGCGCCCGACCACGCATCGCTTCCGCTATCGCGTGATGAGCCTGCTGATCGATCTCGGTCGGCTCGACCAGGCGGACCGGCAGGCTTCGCTGTTCGGGGTCAATCGGCGCGCGCTCTACAGCTTCCACGAGGCCGACCACGGTCCGGGCGACGGCTCGTCGCTACTGGCCTATGCGCAGACCTGTGCGGCGGATCAGGGGATCGATCTCAGCGGTGGGCGCGTGCTGCTGCTGTGCTATCCGCGGCTGCTCGGCTACGTGTTCAATCCGCTGTCGGTCTATTTCTGCTATCGCAGCGACGGCACCCTGGCGCTGATGATCTACGAGGTCCGCAACACCTTCGGTGAGATCAAGCCCTATGTGCTGCCGGTCAGGCCGGATGAGCTGTCGGCAGCAGGGCTGCGCCAGGCGCAGGACAAGACCTTCTACGTCTCGCCCTTCATCGACATGGCGATGCGTTACCATTTCCGGGTCATGCCGCCGGGCGACAATGTCAAGCTGCGGATTCTCGAAACTGGGGCCGACGGCCCCCTGCTTGCCGCAACCTTCTCCGGCCGCCGTCGCACGCTGACCTCTGGCTCCCTGCTCGCCGCCTTCGTCTCGCTCCCGCTGGTGACTGTCAAAATCTTTGCCGCGATCCATTGGGAGGCGCTGCGGCTGTGGGCCAAAGGCGTCCGCCTCGTCCCGCGCGGCGAAATCAGCGCAAGCCCTGGAACCAATACCGGCTTGGCGGGGAACGGCAGCCACGCTTATATTTCACGACGCTGACCGGAAACGGCCGGCGCGCTCTGCGTCCGTGATTCCCTGCCCGCACAGGTGCCACACCGGCCAGCCGACGGGGGACGTGGGCTCGAGCCGTTTGCGTGAATGGACCTGCCATGCCGAACGTCATCCCAGTCACCCCTGACACCATCGACAAGGTGCTTGCCGATCTTCCCCGCCTGCCCCGCCTTGCCCTCGGCTTCGGCTCGCGCTTGCGGAAAGGCACGCTCGACGTGACCCTGCCGGACGGACGGGTGATCCGGCTCGGCGGCGTTGAGCCCGGGCCGGCCGCCGCAATGATCCTGGCCAATTACGGCTTCGCATCGCGCCTTCTCAATGGCGGCGACATCGGCATCGCCGAGGCCTATCTGAACGGCGACTGGGACACGCCGGACCTGACGCAGTTTCTCTATCTGTTCTGCGTCAACCAGCACCTGCTGCAGTCGATGCTGGAAGACAAGCCGCTGATCCGGTTTGCCCAACTGGTCCGGCACTGGTTCAACCGCAACACCAAGCGTCAGGCAAAGCGCAACATCTACGCCCATTATGACATCGGGAATTCGTTCTACTCGGCGTGGCTCGATCCGAGCATGACCTACTCCTCGGCCCTGTTCGAGGAGGACACCACCGACCTCACCGCCGCGCAGACCAACAAGTACAAGCGGCTGGCCGAGGCGATCGATCTCAAGCCCGGGCAGAAGCTGCTCGAGATCGGCTGCGGCTGGGGCGGCTTTGCCGAATATGCCGCCAAGACGTTCGGCGCCCAGGTCGTTGGGCTGACGATCAGCCAACAGCAGCGCGACTTCGCGCAGCGCCGCATCCACGAGGCCGGGCTCGCCGAGAAAGTCGAAATCCGCCTGCAGGATTACCGCGACGAGCGTGACCGCTACGATCGCATCGCCTCGATCGAGATGATCGAGGCGGTCGGCGAACAGTTCTGGCCGAAATATTTCTCGCAACTGCGAGACCGTCTACTGCCGGGCGGACTGGCCGGTGTCCAGGCAATTACCATCCAGGACAGCCTGTTCCAGCACTACCGCCGCGAGGTCGACTTCATCCAACGCTACGTCTTCCCGGGAGGCATGTTGCCGACGCCGCAGATCCTGAAGTCGCTCGGCGACCGCTTTGGCATACCCGTCATCCGCGAGCGCATCTTCGGGGAAGATTATGCCAGGACGCTCGCGATCTGGCGAAAGAACTTCCGGGAGGCCTGGCCGGACCTCACGCCCGCAGGATTCGATGAGCGCTTCAGGCGGCTCTGGGAATATTATCTGTCCTACTGCGAAGCAGGTTTCCTCTCTGGGAACATCGATGTTCGCCAGGTCGTCTTTGCGAAATCAGGGGGCTGATCCGGCCGGCTTACGCTGCCCTGGATATCAGGCTAGGGTCCTCTTAAGTGTGCTCGAGGAAACTCCTACGGTATCTGCAAACATGACCATTCATATTGACGTCGTCGCGGCGATCGGCAACACGCCCCTGATCAAGCTCAATCGCGCCTCGGAGGCGACGGGCTGCACCATTCTCGGCAAGGCCGAGTTCATGAACCCGGGCCAGTCAGTCAAGGACCGTGCTGGCAAGTGGATGATCCTGGAGGCCGAGAGGCGCGGCGATCTCAAGCCGGGCGGCCTCGTGGTCGAGGCCACTGCCGGCAACACCGGCATCGGTCTGGCCGTGGTCGCCAGCGCGCGTGGCTATCGCACGCTGATCGTGATTCCGGAGACGCAGAGCCAGGAAAAGAAGGACATGCTGCGGCTGTGCGGCGCGGAGCTGGTCGAGGTGCCGGCGTTGCCGTTCAGCAATCCCAACAACTATCAGCATGTCGGCCGCAGGCTCGCCGACGAACTGCGCAAGACCGAGCCCAACGGCGTGCTGTTCGCCGACCAGTGGAACAACCTCGACAACGCCAAGGCGCATTATGAGTCCACGGGACCCGAGATCTGGGAGCAGACCGACGGCAAGGTCGACGGCTTCATCTGCGCTGTCGGCACCGGCGGCACGATCGCCGGCACGAGCCGCTATTTGAAGGACAGGAACAAGGACATTGTCACCGCCTGTGCCGACCCGCACGGCTTCGCGATGTACGAATGGTTCAAGAACGGCGTCGTCAAATCGACGCCCGGCGATTCCATCACCGAAGGCATCGGCATCGGTCGTGTGACGCCCGTGATCGAGACCGCCAAGGTCGACGACGCGTTCCTGGTGTCCGACGAGGACGCCGTCAACACGATCTACGACCTCGTACAGCATGAAGGCTTATGCCTGGGCGGCTCGACCGGCGTCAACGTAGCCGGCGCGGTGCAACTCGCGCGGAAACTCGGCCGCGGCCACACCATCGTGACCATCCTGTGCGACTCCGGCACGCGCTATCAGTCGAAGCTGTACAATCCGGAATTCATGCGTTCGAAGAACCTGCCGGTGCCGGCTTGGCTGGAGCGGCGCAGCGGCATCAAGCCGCCTTTCGTTTGAGGGCGAGTAGCGAGTAGAACTTTTCGCCCTATTCGCTATTCGCAAGTCCCTATTCGCTTCCTCATCAATGCCGCAAAATCTGGCTCAGGAACAGCTTGCTGCGCGCATGCTGCGGGTTGGCGAAGAACTCCTGCGGCGTGTTCGATTCGATGATCTGGCCGGCGTCCATGAACACGACGCGGTTGGCGACCTCGCGCGCGAAGCCCATCTCGTGGGTCACGACCAGCATGGTCATGCCCTCCTTGGCGAGATCGACCATGGTGTCGAGCACCTCCTTCACCATCTCCGGATCGAGCGCCGATGTCGGCTCGTCGAACAGCATGACCTTCGGGTTCATCGCCAACGCGCGCGCGATGGCGACGCGCTGCTGCTGACCACCCGACATCTGGCCCGGGTATTTCTGCGCCTGATGCGGGATCTTGACCCGCTCCAAGAACTTCATCGCAGTCGCCTCGGCTTCCTTCTGCGGGATGTTGCGCACCCAGATCGGCGCCAGGGTACAGTTCTCCAGCACGGTCAGGTGCGGAAACAGGTTGAAGCTCTGGAACACCATGCCGACCTCGCGGCGAACCTCGTCCACCCGCTTGAGGTTCGGACCGAGATCGATGCCGTCGACATTGATCTCGCCCTCCTGGAATTCCTCGAGCGCGTTGATGCAGCGGATCAGGGTCGACTTGCCCGAGCCCGAGGGCCCGCAGATCACGATGCGCTCACCCTTCCCGACGGAGAGGTTGATGTCGCGCAGGACGTGGAATTCGCCGTACCATTTGTTGAGGGCGGAAATGCTCACGATCGAATTTGCAGTCATGGGTCTCTCGATGATCTCTGGCTCAATGGCGCCGGTGCGCGTTGACGCGGCGCTCGACCAGCATGGAGTAGCGTGACATCCCGAAGCAGAAGGCGAAGTAGATCAGCCCGGTGAAGGCAAAGCCGGTGAAGGCCGTGGTCGGCGTTGCCCATACCGGATCGGCAAACGAGGCCTTGAGGCTGCCGAGCAGGTCGAACAGCGCCACGATGGACACCAGCGAGGTGTCCTTGAACAACGAGATGAAGCTGTTGACGATGCCGGGGATGACGTGGCGCAGCGCCTGCGGCAGCACGATGAAGCTGGTCGTCTTCCACCAGGACAGCCCGAGCGCGCTCGATGCCTCCGCCTGACCACGCGGTATGGCCTGCAGGCCGCCACGGATGACCTCGGCCATGTAGGCGCCCGAGAACAGCGCGACGCCGATCAGCGCCCGAACCAGGCCGTCGACCCTGACATTGCCGGGCAGGAACAACGGCAGCATGTAGGTGGCGAAGAACAGCACCGTGATCAGCGGCACGCCGCGCACCAGTTCGATGAAGGCAATCGAAAAGATGCGGATCAGTGGAATGGTCGAACGGCGGCCGAGCGCAAGCGCAATGCCGATCGGCATCGACGCGACGATGCCGATCACCGAGACGACCAGCGTCACCAGCATTCCGCCCCACAGCCTTGTATCGACGATGGGAAGGCCGCCGCGATCGAGGCCCATGATCGCAATGACGATGGCGATGCCGGCGAAGGCCGCGGCCGTGGCGATCACGCTGCGCAGCGCCCTGCTCCCGCCACCGACGATGAAGACCAGCGCGGTGACAATGATCGCGGAGAGCACGAGATCATTCCACACGGGCTGGTGAGATTGCTGCAGCTCATTGCGGATCCAGACCAGCGGCCAGATCACGAGCGATGCAAGCGTACCGATCAGCACGACCAGCTTGCCGAGCAGCCACAGCAGCATGCCGACCACCGGCAAATTGTCGCCGGCGCGAACCAGCGCGTTACCGGCCGTATCGATGCTCTCGACGAACAGCTGGAGCGCGCCTGTGGTCCAGCTCACGCCGAAGCCCTCCAGCCCACCGCCATAGAGCAGGAAGAATGCGACCACCGGAAGCGCGAAGAAGAACAGGCCCGCGTTCAATCCTTTGGCCGGCAGGCGCGGGATCAGCAGCGGCGCCAGCAGCACCACCGCGAGCCCGTAGGTCAGATTGACCCGCCACCGGTCGGCCTCCGGATAGAAGCCGTACATGAACTGGCCGAACTTCGCCGAAATGTAGGGCCAACAGGCGCCGACCGGATGGCCCGCGTTCTGCGCCAAACAAGCTTCGCGGTCCTTGCCGACCCACACCGCGTCGACCAGCAGGAACTTGGCCGCCGGGATCACGGTGAACCAGATCAACAGCGCGCTCACCAGGGTGAGCAGGATATTGGTCGGCGAGTTCAACAGCCTCGTGCGGACGAAGCCGACGAACCCCGTCGTCTTGATGGGCGCCGGACGTTCTCCGGCCATGTCCTGACGGATGAAGGTTGAGGCCGTGATGTCGGTCATGCGCCAAGTCTCTTCCCAAGCCGCCAGCTGTAGAAGCTCATCATCGCGCTGGTGATCAGCGACAGCGCCAGATAGACGCCCATCGTGATTCCGATGATCTCGATGGCCTGACCCGTCTGGCTCATCGTCGTGCCCGCGAACACCGAAACGAGATCGGGATAACCGATGGCGACCGCGAGCGAGGAGTTCTTGGTCAGGTTCAAATACTGGTTCGTCAGCGGCGGCAGGATGACGCGGAGCGCCTGCGGCACGACGATCAGGCGCAGCACGGTGCCGCGGCTCAGTCCGAGCGAGAGCCCCGCTTCCATCTGCCCCTTGTGGACCGAGAGGATGCCGGCACGCACCACCTCGGCGATGAACGACGCCGTGTACATGGTCAGCGCCAGGGTCAGCGCGACGAGCTCGGGAATGATGCGCGAACCGCCGGCGAAGTTGAATCCCTTGAGCGCCGGCACCTCGAACGAAATCGGCACGCCGAACACGAGCGTTGCAATCAGCGGCAGGCCGATCAGCAGCCCCAGCACGTAGGGCCAGATCCGCATCGCATGGCCGCGTACGAACAGCTCACGCCGCGCGTAATAGTGCAGACCGGCCGAGCCGACGATCGCGGCACCGAGCGCGATCAGGAACGGCATCAGGCCGGGCTCCTCGATCGGTCGCGGAACGATGAAGCCACGATTGTTGAGAAAGAACGTCGAGAAAAGAGAGATGCTCTGTCGCGGTCCGGGCAGAGCCGCCAACACCGCAAGATACCAGAACAGGATCTGGAACAGGAGCGGCAGGTTGCGGATCAGCTCGACATAGGCGCCGGAGACACGCGACAGCAGCACATTCGGTGATAGCCGGCCTAGAGCGACCAGGAAGCCCAGGATGGTCGCCAGCACGATGCCGATGACCGAGACCAGCAGGGTGTTCAGCACGCCGACGATCAGCACGCGGCTGTAGCTGTCGGAGCCGGAGTAGCTGATCAGGGTCTGGTTGACGTCGAAGCCGGCCGTGTTGTTGAGAAAGCCGAATCCCGACGTGATACGTTGGGCTGCGAGGTTGCTGCGTGCGTTGGCCACGATCTCGTAGCCAACCCACACCAGGACTGCGACGAACAGGATCTGCAGGATGATGCCGTTCCATCCTGCCTTTCCTCCGAGCATGCGCTTCAGCCGAAGCCCATATTGCGGAGGCGGTAGCCTCGCTTCGATGCTCATTCGCCGCAGCCCCGATCTCGTGCAGCGATCAGCGGATCGGCGGCGCGTACTGCAGACCGCCCTTGTTCCAGAGCTGGTTCAGACCGCGCGCAATCTGCAGCTTGGACCCTGCGCCGACGTTGCGGTCATACATCTCGCCGTAATTCCCGACCGCTTTCACGATGCGCGAGAACCAGTCCTTGGTGAGGCCGAGCTGCTCGCCGAGATTGCCATCGGTGCCGAAGGCGCGCTTGAACTCGGGCTTGTCCGACTTGGCCATCTCGTCGACGTTCGCCTGCGTCACGCCGAGCTCCTCGGCGGTGACCAGCCCGAACAACGTCCACTTGACGATGTCGAACCACTGATCGTCACCGTGACGCACCATCGGGCCCAGCGGCTCCTTCGAGATCACTTCAGGCAGCACGACGTGATCGGCCGGATTGGACAGCTTCAGCCTCTCGGCGTAGAGGCCCGAGACGTCGGTGGTAAACACGTCGCAGCGGCCGGATTCATAGGCCTTCACGGTCTCGTCGGCGCCGGCGAACGCAATTACCTCGTACTTCATCTTGTTGGCCTTGAAGTAGTCGGCGAGGTTCTGCTCGGTGGTGGTGCCGGTCTGCACGCATACCGAGGCGCTGTTGAGCTCGAGCGCAGAATTCACCTTGAGGGCCTTCTTCACCATGAAGCCCTGGCCGTCATAGTAGGTCACGCCGGCGAAATTGGCGCCCAGCGAGGTGTCCCGCGACAGGGTCCAGGTGGTGTTGCGCGACAGCACGTCCACTTCGCCCGACTGCAGTGCGGTAAAGCGGTCCTTGGCGGACAGCGGGACGAACTTCACCTTGGTCGGATCATTGAAGATTGCGGCGGCGATGGCGCGGCAGACGTCGACGTCGATCCCGGTCCAGTTGCCCTTGTCGTCGGGCGACGAGAAACCAGGGAGGCCCTGGCTGACGCCGCAGGCGAGCATGCCACGATCCTTGACGGTCTTGAGCGTTTCGGCCTGGGCGCCGACGCTCGCCAGCACCGGGGCGAGAGCAAGAGTGAGAGCCAGAGTGACGCGTTTCATAAATACAGCCTTTCGCGGTCGTCCTTGGGGAGCGATGAAGTCTCAGCGCGCAGGGGGGCCCGACCTGAATCCGCGTTGCAAACGCCATACCAAGAATATGGCCTACACCATGCACAACGAAGCCGTGCAGGCGAGATGAAGCGGAAATCGCGGCAAGCCCCTCAACGTGCAGCGATCGAATTGCGCCGGCATCACAGAACGACTGGCGGTCCGGGTCAAGGGGTTGACGGGCCTGTTCTGCATTCTGTTATTAACGACCGCAGTGCTGCCCGATTTCGAGCTATCCCGGCAGGTTAAGAGAGAAAAGACACGCGAATGGCATCATCGAATGACCCCGCTGCGGCGGTGCGACAAAACGTCGAAACACGGCTGATCACGGCGGGGCGGGATACTAAGGCGCAGCACGGATTCGTGAATCCCCCCGTCGTTCATGGTTCGACGGTTCTGTATCCAACCGCCGAGGACCTGCACGCACACCGCGGCGAATTCCAGTATGGCCGCCACGGCACGCCGACGACGAAGGCCCTGCAGCAGGTCCTGATGGCGCTGGAGGGACCGCAATGCGCCGGCGTCGGCATCGCACCATCCGGCCTTGGGGCAATCTCGACCACGCTGCTGTCGGTGCTCAAGGCCGGCGACCACGTGCTGGTGTGCGACAGCATCTATCGTCCGACCCGCAATTTCTGCAACGGCATGCTGGCGCGCTACGGCGTCGAGACGACCTATTTCGACCCATTGATCGGCCCAGGAATTGAGCAACTGCTCAAACCAAATACACGCGCGGTGGTTGTCGAGGCGCCCGGCTCGCAGTCGTTCGAAATGCCGGACATCCCCGCCATTGCGGCGGTCGCACATGCGCACGGCGCACTGGTCATCGATGACAACACCTGGGCGACGCCGCTCTACCACCGCTCCCTCGACCAGGGCGTCGACATCAGTATGCAGGCGGCCACCAAATATATCGGCGGCCACTCCGACATCATGTTCGGCACGATTTCGGCCAATGCGAAGGCGTGGCCGCTGATCGCCGAGGGCATTCGCCTGCTCGGCGTCTGCGCCGGCCCGGACGACGTGTTCCTCGCCCTGCGCGGGGTGCGGACGCTGGGCGTGCGCCTGGCGCAGCATCATCGCTCGGGGCTGGAAATGGCCCGCTGGCTCGCCGCGCGTCCCGAGGTGATCGAGGTGCTGCATCCCGCGCTGGAGAGCCATCCGGGGCATGCGATCTGGAAGCGGGACTTCACCGGCGCCTCCGGCCTGTTCAGCATCGTGCTGCAACCAAAGCCACAAGCCGCGGTTGATGCGATGCTCGACACGCTGACGCTGTTCGGAATGGGCTATTCCTGGGGCGGCTTCGAGAGCCTTGCGATTCCGTTCGACTGCGCGAGCTACCGCACGGCCACCACCTGGGCGCCGGGGGGGCCCACGCTGCGTCTGCATATCGGCCTGGAGAACGTGGAGGATCTCAAGGAGGATCTCGACCGGGGCTTTGCGGCGTTCAACGCGGCTTAAGCACGCTCGCAGCCAGCGGAGCGCCGCGCGATCGGGCAGCCAGGGACGACAAATTGGCGTTGATGTCCCGCCGATTGGGGGTAGCCTTGCGCGGCAAGGAAAGCTGGAACGAACGGAAATCATGGTTTTGCTCGATCTGATGGGCGGCGTGGCGTTGCTGCTGTGGGGCCTTCACATGGTCCACAGCGGCATTCTCCGCGCCTTTGGCCCGGATCTCCGGCTGCTGCTGTCGCGGGCGCTGCGCAACCGCTTCAGCGCCCTTGCTGCCGGCCTCGGTCTGACCGCTCTGCTCCAGAGCAGCACGGCGACCGCGCTGATCACGACCTCCTTCGCAGCGGAAGGCCTGGTCGGCCTGATCCCGGCGCTCGCGATCATGCTCGGCGCCAATATCGGCACCACGCTGATCGTCCAGGTGCTCTCGTTCAACGTGGCTGCGGTCGCCCCCATCCTGTTCGTGCTCGGCCTGGTGGCGTTCCGCAGTGGGCCGCGATCGCGCATCAAGGATCTCGGCCGGGTAGCAATCGGCCTCGGCCTGATGCTGCTGTCGCTGCATATTCTGATCGATACGTTGGCACCCGCCGAAGAAGCGCCAGCGATGCGCGTGTTCATGCAGGCGATCACGGCCGATGTCACGCTGTGCATCATCTTCGGTGCGCTCGTCACCTGGGTCGTGCACTCCAGCGTCGCCAGCGTGCTGCTGGTGATGTCACTGGCCTATGCGCATTTCGTTACGGCCGATGCGGCGCTGGCGCTCGTGCTCGGGGCCAATCTCGGCAGCGCCGTCAACCCGGTGTTCGAGGGCGCGCACCGCGACAATCCCGCGAGCTATCGCCTGCCCGTCGGCAATCTCCTCAACCGCATCATCGGCGTCGCGCTGATCACACCCTTCCTGCATCCACTCGCCAATTTGCTGCAATCGTGGCAACCGGATCTGTCGAAGCTGACAGCGCAGTTCCACATGGCGTTCAATCTCGGCACGGCCGTGGTCTTCATCGGCCTGCTGGGCGGCATGGAGAAGTTGCTCACGCGACTGTTTCCGGACCGCCCGGCCGAGGTCGATCCTGCGAAGCCGCGCTATCTCGACGAGACCGCGCTGGAAACCCCGTCGCTTGCGCTTGCGGACGCGGCGCGCGAGGCGCTGCGCATGGGCGATCTGGTCGAGACCATGTTGCGCAACGTCATGACCGCGATCATGACCAACGACCGTGGCCTCGTGGATCAGGTGTCACGCGCGGACAACGTCGTCGACCGGCTCGACGAGGCCATCAAGCTCTACATCACCAAGCTGACGCGCGGCAGCCTGGACGAGCGCGAGGGCAAGCGCGCGATGGAGATCATCTCCTTCGCGATCAACCTCGAGCATATCGGCGACATCATCGACAAGAACCTGAGCGAGCTCGCGACCAAGAAGATCAAACGCAGGTTCCAGTTCTCCGCTGAGGGCGCCGACGAGCTGCAGGCCTTTCATCGCCAGATCATGGAGGCGCTCCGCATCGCGTTCGGCATCTTCATGTCCGGCGATGCGCAGCAAGCCCACCAACTGCTCGATCAGAAAGCCGAGCTCCGCAACGCCGAGCTCGGCGCGACCGAGCGGCACCTCGAACGTCTGCGCGAGGGCCGCTCGGAGACGCTGGAAACCACCTCGCTGCATCTCGACGTGCTGCGCGATCTCAGGCGTATCCACTCGCACATCTGCTCGGTCGCCTATCCCGTGCTCGATGCGGCCGGCGAGGTCGCGACCCGCCGCAGCGAAGCAGTCGAGAGCGCAGAGGCCGCCGCCCTGCCCGCATCGTCGGCCCAGCCGTTGCCGCGCTGAGTCTTGCGCGTCCTATCAGTGAAACTACTCTTCCGGTTTCACGACCACCGTCATTCCTGGGCAAGCGTCAATATGCAGCCGCGACGCGGCTGCGCGTGGCGATTGAACCCGGAATGTCGGCGGTGGCGCGACCCCTACGGCTCGATCAGTTGCTCAGCGTCTGCGATTCCCGCTGGCGGTTCTTGAAGATCAACATCACGTTGCGGACGTAGATGATGTTCGACAGCAGCTGGCCGAAGATGATGACCGGCTCGCGCTTCACGAGACCATAGATCAGCGTCATCAGCCCTCCCCCGATCGAGAAGAACCAGAATGCGAGCGGCACGACGCTCTTGCCCGCGCGCTCGCTGGCGATCCACTGCACCAGGAAGCGCGCAGCGAAGGCCAGTTGTGCGGCGAGGCCGAACACCAGCCAGAAATCGAACTTGGCGATGAAGATGTCGTAGAGATAGTTGCTGAACGCCTGCCCGAATTGAATCAGCATTACTTCACCTCGATCGCAACCGGCGTCGGCTTCTTGCGGCGGATCAGCCACCACACGCCGGCGAGATCCATGATCCCGATCCAGAGCCGGTCGAAGAACCCGTAGTTCGAGACACCGGAGTGCCGAGGCCGGTCGATCACGTCGACATAGGCGATGTCATAGCCCTCGCGCCGCACCAGCGCCGGCAGGAAGCGGTGCAGACCATCGAAATACGGCATCATCAGGAACACGTCGCGGCGAACCGCCTTGAGGCCGCAGCCGGTGTCACGCGTTCCATCGTGCAGCACCGCATTGCGGATCTTGTTGGCGAGCCGTGACTGCAGTTTCTTAAAGCCAGTATCCTTGCGGCCGACCCGCTGCCCGGCGACGAGGCCGACATGCGCACCGCCCTTTTCGAGCGCGGCGATGAGCTCGGGCAGAAAAGCAGGGTTGTTCTGCCCGTCCCCGTCGAGCGTCGCGACGACAGCGCCGTGGGCGGCGCGGATGCCGCTCCTGACAGCCGCCGATTGGCCGGAAGACGTCTCATGCCGCAGGACGCGCAGGTTCGGCCGCCGTGCCATTTCCTCGGCGAGCCGCTGCGCGGTCTCGTCGGTCGAGCCGTCATCGACGTAGATGATCTCGTACGGCCACAGACCATCGAGCGCGGTCGCGATCTCGCTGATCAGCGGCGTGATGTTGCCGGCCTCGTTGCGCACGGGAACGACGATGGAGACGGCAACGGGGGATTCGGTCGACAAGAGTTGAGACTCGTAAGGGCGTGATCGGGCCGGTTCCTGCCCCGGGGCGCTCCGGCGGAGGCTTCTTATGGGGCTTGGGGCCCGCTATCAACCCCTTTAGCGCGGTACGATTTGGCCGTCCTTGCCGAGACGAAAGCCGAGCCGACGAGCTGCGAACCAGTAGCGGACGAGCATGGCGCAGGCCAATCCCACCACGGCGCCGGCGACCACGTCGCTCGGATGATGCGCCAGCAGCACCAGCCGACTCAAGGCGATCACGACGGCATAGATGAACATGGGAACGCGCAACCGCGGCCAGATGGCGGACATTGCAAAGGCCAGCGCGAAGGCCGTCACCGCATGTGCGGACGGCATGCTGAAATAGGCCGGCGTGCCGTTGAACGGGTCGAAATTGAAGGCATTCGCCTTGCCGCCGACGAAGGGGCGGCCGCGGCCGATGATGTATTTCAGCACTTGGGCAGCAAGTACCGCGCTCAGCACCGCGAAGAAGGCGTATTGAACGTGGGTCGCGAAATTCAGCAGACGGCTGCGGCTGGCTTCCGGCCACAGCGGCGCAATCAGGATCGTCGCGACGACGCTCACGGCCAACAGTCCCAGCACGTATTCATCCTGACCGAACTCGGTGATGATCCGCACCGGCCAAAGGCTCGATGTTCCGCGTGTCGGCATCAGCCCGATCTCGTAAGCATCGAACGCGAACATCAGCATCAGGATCGCACTCAGGCCGATGGCGCCGAGCAGGAGAAGCTCGCGCCCCAGGCGTTGCCGGCTCGCGGCCTCCGGCGCCGTTTGCGGCTGGCGGACCAGCCGGCCGAGCGAGAATTTGCCGACCAGCGCGAGCTGGGCGAAATAGCCTGACGATCGCGCGGGGCTGTCGGGCGCCGACATCTATTCGGTGCCCTCCGAGCGATAGATCGCGATCGAGACCGGACGGCCCTGCGAGATGTTGTAGCCGTCGATGCGCTTGGCGACGTTGTAGCGCAGCCCGATCGCTTCGGCCCGTTGCACGAAGGCGCGCTCGGTGCGCTGCTCGACCAAAGCAAAGCGGCAGGTGCCCTGGCTGAGGAAGTCGGCGGCGCCGGAGCCGTCGGTGAGTTGCGTCGACGACCCTGTCATGAAGACGAGGCTCGGCTCGTGGAAGCCTGCCGCCGCCGCCTTCGGCCCGACGCAGACCACGTTGCGGAGCGCGCGCGCAATCTCCGCGCTGGGAAACAGCGGCGTCAGCGCCGGCAGCACGGCGCCGTATACCACGAACGCCAGGAACATCGCCGCCACGCCGGCATTCAAGAGCGAGCGCTCGGCACGGCCGTCGTCATAGAGCCACCAGGCGAACAGGCCGAAGATCAGCGACGCCGCGACGAACGGCCAGGCCAGGAACACCGGCTGGTGCGTGACGATGATGGCGCCGATCACGGCCACCACCGAGGTGATGGCGGGAATCACAAACCACCAGGCCGCGCCGCGCCGCAGCCAGTTGCGCGCCAGCACCCGCCGCTCCAGCGCGCCCACCGTGAGGATCGCGATCGCCGGATACAGCGGCAGCACATAATGCGGCAGCTTGGTCAGCACAGCCTCGAACACGATCCAGGACGGCAGCAGCCAGGCCAGCAAGAACTGCGCCCCCGGCTCGCGCCGCGCGCGCCACACCGCAGGCGCCGCCATCGCGGCCAGCGGCGCGCCGGGCCAGAAGGTGATGAACAACAGCAGCAGATAGAGGCCCGGCGGCGCGCCATGCGACTCCTGGGCGCCGATCTTGCTCAGCATGTCGCCGCCGACGGAGTCGGCGAAGAAGGTGTCGCCGGCGCGCAGGAAGATCAGCACGAACCAGGGCAGCACCAGCACCAGCATCCACATCAGTCCCCACAGAGGGCGCAGACGCGATAGCCAGCCGGCGCCGCGATCCATGATCGCCAGGGTCACGATCGTCAGTCCCGCGAACATCAGGATCAGCGGGCCCTTGATCAGGATGCCGCCGGCGAGCGCCGTCCAGAAGATCGCGGGCGGTCCCCAGGGCGGATGCACCGGATCCTCGCCGCGCTGCCACGACAGATAGACGCGCGCCAGCGCACCCATGGCAGCCACCACCGTGAACAGCAGCATCGCGTCGGTCTTGGCGAGCCGGGCTTCCACGCCGAGCAGCACCGAGCAGCACATCAGCAAGGCGGCGAACACGGCGCCGCGCCGTGTCACGAAGGAGAGCGCGGTCCAATAGGTCAGCAGCACCGCGCCGATCGCGCCGATCAGCGAGGGAATGCGGTAGACCCAGATGCGCAGCTGCGCACGCGGCAGACCGATCGCCGACGCCGTCTCGACCGCGGCCGATTGCAACCAGTAGATGCCGACCGGCTTCTTGTAGCGCACGTCGTCCTGGAAGCGGATGTCGACGTAATCGCCGCTCTCGACCATCTGCTTGGTCGCCTGGGCGAAGCGCGCCTCGTCGCGATCGATCGGCGGGATCGTGAAGAAGCCCGGCAGGAACAACAGCAGCCCGCAGACGAGCAGGAACGCCGCCGCCCTGGTGTGGCTCACGGTGACGGCATCGATCATCCGCACCAGCCGATTGCCTGGATTGACCAGGTTCTTCGGCTCGCGCGGCTCTCCAAAACGGGGGCGGGCATAGGTCTCGACCATGGGGTTCCGAATACGCTGAAACCGCCATGTCGACAACCGCTTAGCGAACCCTCACTGGATTCTGACCACAACTGTGTCCGCAGCGCCCGTGGCGTCGATCACGGTGAGGCGGGCAAAGCCCGGCCCGGGCGGATCGATCAGGCGCTGGCGGCGGCTGTCGATCTCGCCCACGGCCAGTCCATTGACCAGCATGGTCAGCGGCAGCACGCCGCCCGACACTTTCACCGGCATCACCGATGCCTCGCGTCCCGCGGATCGGTCGACATCGATGCGCGAGCCGTTCAGCGGGAACTGGATGTGCGGCGCCTGTTCGGCGACGGTCCGCAGCAATTCGCCGATCGGCCGGAACCGGCGCAGCGGCAGCGGCAACTTTGAATTGCTGGCGACCAGCGCCCCCTTGGGCGGCTTCGGCAATGTTGCTGGCAGCTTGCCGCTGCGGGCAAAAGCGTCGAACAGGATCGGCGCCGCGGCGACGCGGCCGATCAGGCCGGGCACCGGCGCGCCATCGGGCCGGCCGACCCAGACGCCGATCGTGACGCGGCCGTCGAAGCCGACCGACCAAGCGTCGTGATAGCCGTAGCTGGTACCGGTCTTGAAGGCGATCCGGTTGCGGGCTGCGTTTTCCGGCGGCGGCGTCCCCAGCAGCACGTTGCCGACCTGCCAGGCCGCCGCCGAATCCATCAGCCGCATCGGCTCGCGCGCGTTATCCTGCGCGCCGTCAGCCGTCATGATCTCGCGTAGCGGCTTGGTGGTGCCGAGCCGCGGAAAGCCCGCATAGAGCTGGGCGAGGTCCTGCAAGGTCACGCCGACGCCGCCGAGGCCCATGGCGAGGCCCGGGGCCTCGTCCTTCGGCAGCACCAGATTGCCGCCGGCCTGCTTCAGTCGCGACGACAGCCGGCTGGCGCCGACACGATCGAGCAGCACGATAGCGGGCACGTTCAGGGACAGTTGCAGCGCCTTGCGCACCGGCACCGTGCCCTGGAACGTCATGTCGAAATTTTCCGGCGCGTAGGAGCCGAAGCGCACCGGGCGGTCCTCGATGAGGCTCTCCGGGTGCACGAAGCCGTCCTCGAAGGCGAGTCCGTAGATGAACGGCTTCAGGGTCGAGCCCGGCGAGCGCACCGCGCGGGTCATGTCGACCTGCCCTGCCCGCTTCTCGTCGAAGTAGTCGGCCGATCCGACATGGGCGAGCACGTCGCCGCTGTCATTGTCGACCACGATGATGCCGACCGAGACGTTCGGTCCCAATGCGATGGCGCGATCGCGCGCCAGCGGCTCCAGCACCTTCTGCAGCGAGGCATCCAGCGTAAGGCGGATGATCGGCTGATCCTTGACGGCGGCCGAGGCCTGGTCGGCGGCATGCGGCGCCAGGATCGGCATCGGCATGCGGAAGGCCGGCACGGCTTGCGCCTTCGCCTGCGCCGCGTCCTCGGCGGAGATCACGTTCTCCGCCACCATGCGGTCGAGCACGCGGTCGCGGGCGCGTCGAGCGGCCTCGGGATGCCGGTCGAGCCGCCGCGTCTCTGGTGACTGCGGCAGCGCCACTAAGAGGGCCGCTTCCGCCAGTGACAGCCGCTTCGGCTCCTTGCCGAAATACGCGATCGAGGCGGCGCGGATGCCTTCGAGATTGCCGCCATAGGGCGCCAGCGTCAGGTAGAGATCGAGGATCTCGTCTTTGCTCAGCTCTCGCTCGAGCTCGAGCGCGCGCACGATCTGCCGGAGCTTGGCATGCAGCGAGCGCTGCCGCCGCGGCTCGAGCAGCCGCGCCAACTGCATCGTGATGGTCGAGCCACCGGAGACGATGTGGCCGTGCGAGCCGAGTTGGATCGCCGCGCGCGCCAGCGCGCGCGGATCGACGCCGTGATGGTCGAAGAAGCGCTGGTCCTCATAGGCCAGCAGCAGCTTCAGATAGGTCGGATCGACGTCTTTTTTGGCGCTGACCGGCAGCCGCCACCGCCCGTCCGCCATCGCATAGGCGCGCAACAACTTGCCGTGACGATCGACCACGGTGGTTGAGACCGCTTTAGCCTCGCGCAGCGGCAACGGGCCGAGGGAGATCGTGTAGGCGGTGAGGGCTGCGGCGACAAACGCGATGAATGCGAGCGCAATCCCGAAAAGCCATTTGACGCCCCGCCCTCTCCTCCCGTCATGGCCGGGCTTGCCCCGGGCATCCGCGCCGACCTCGCGTGCGGCCGTGGATGGCCGGGTAAAGCCCGGCCACGACGACGGAGTGTGAATCTCCGGCGTGCGTCCATCACCGCTCGTCCCATCCTCGCTCATTTCGCCGCGCGGACCTCCACGGAGCCCGTCCCGGTGCGACCATAGCGCGAGGGATTGTACATGTCCTCGACATAGGCCTGCGGCAGCACGTATTTGCCGGGCGACACCGCGCGTACGACATAGGCGACCGTGAACACCGCCTTCGAATCCGCGGTGCGGTCGAGCGCGGCGGTGAAGCGGTCATCGCGGAACTCGGTGTTGACCGGTTCCTGGCCGTCCTCGATCCAGTCCAAGGTGCCGCTGTCACCCGACGACACCAGGTGCGGATTATCGATCTCAAGCCCCGCCGGCAGATAGTCCGACACCATGATGTGGCCGTACTCCGGCTTGGCCTCCGTGACCTTCAGCACGACAGCGAAACGGTCGTTCTGCTTCGCGGTTCTGATATCGGCAGGTTTGCCGTCGAGCGTGTAGTAGCCGCGCTCGATCTTGAAGCCGTTGGACGCCGCCGGCTCCGGCGTCAGCGGCGAGCCGGACACCGAGACCACCGCCTGCACCGGCGCGTCGCCGGTGTTGGTGATCTTCAGCGGCTGGCCGGAGAGCTCCCCCGCCTTGTAGCTGCGGTACATCGCCTGCTTTACGGCCTGGCCGTTGACGTCGAGCGTCAGCGTCTCCCTGGCCAGCGCGCGCGCCGCCAGCACCATCCACGCATTCTCCTGCGTCGAGGTGTACGGCGTCAGTCCGCGCGCGGCCTCGACGCGCGCCACGGCTTGCGAGAGCGTCGCGCGCGGCGCATTGCCCTCGCCCGCCAGCGACACCAGCGCTGCCGCATCGCGCAGGTCGGAGCCGTAATCGGTGCGGCCGAACACCAAGACCGGCTTCGGCGCGAGGCTGTCGGCCGCGGCGGCATAGACCCGCTCGGCACGGGCGCGGTCGCCGACCAGCGCCAGCGCCGCGGCAAGCTGCGCCTTGGCGATCGGGGTGGCGAGATTGCCGAGCTTGGTGTCGGCGAGATAGCGCAGGTCGCCGATCGGCGCCGCGCCATTGCGCGCCAGCACGTAGAGACCATAGGCGAGATCGCGGCCCCCGCTCTTCTCCGGCTCGTCGGCATTGACGACCGA
The DNA here is from genome assembly GCF_032484535.1 of Bradyrhizobium sp. SZCCHNS3016. NCBI lineage: Bacteria > Pseudomonadati > Pseudomonadota > Alphaproteobacteria > Hyphomicrobiales > Nitrobacteraceae > Bradyrhizobium > Bradyrhizobium sp. SZCCHNS3016. Next base: position 51,420 of record NZ_JAUETE010000013.1, on the reverse strand, counting down.
GTTCCTGATGCGGTCGAGCGCGCTCTTGAACAGTACGTCCGGCACCGCAAATCCCTTCTCGCGGGCGCGGGTCAGGAAGTCCGTCACATAGGCATCGAGCCAGGGATCATCGCCGCCTGCCGACCACAGCCCGAACGAGCCATTGGATCCTTGACGTGCAAGGAGCCGGTCGATGGAGTCACGGATCCGCTGGTCGACCTCGGTGTCCATGGCGAGATGCGCGCCGACCGCGAGCTCGTTGACATAGAGCAGCGGCATCGCGCGGCTGGTGATCTGCTCCGAGCAGCCATGCGGATAGCGGTCGAGCGCCTTGAGGATGGTCGCCGCATCGAGCGCGGTCGAGAGCCCCGCCGACAGCGACACCGTGCCGGTGCCCGCCACGAGATCGGAGAACATGTCCGATGTCAGCGTCAGGCTTTCACCCTTCGCGAGTGTGCGGATCGAGCGACGCGCCAGCACCTGGGTCGCCGGCTTCACGTCGAACTGATAGTGCCGCGCCAGCGCCAGCCCATTGGGGCCCTTGATGTCGACATCGAGCTGCGCCTGCCCAGTGCCACTGGCGTCCAGCGACAGGGTCGCCGACGCCCGCTGCTTGGCCGCGAGCTTCATCGTGACGTTGGCATTGCCGGACACCTTGACCGGACCGCCCGCCTTCACGCTGACGACATAGTCGCCGGGCGCACCTTCGACATTGTCGACATCGAACGACAGCGTGCCGCGATCGCCTGACAGGAGGAAGCGCGGCAGGGTCGCGGTCAGCACCACGGGATCGCGCACAGTGACGTCGACATTGGCGCGGCCAACTTTGGTGGCGCTCCACGCCACCGCCATCACCCGCGCTGTGCCGGCGAACTCCGGAATGTCGAAGCTGACCTCGGCAGTTCCGTCTGGCCCGACAGTGACGATGCCCGAATACAGCGCCAGCGGCTTCTGCGTCGGTGGCGAGCCCTGCAGCTCGGCGCCGCCAGAGTCACCGCCAGAGCGGATCTGGCCGCGCGTGCCCTGCATGCCGTCGATCAACTGGCCATAGAGATCGCGGATCTCGGCCGAGAGCTGGCGCTGGCCGAGATAATAGTCGTCCGGCGCCGGCGGCTTGTAGTTGGTGAGGTTGAGAATGCCGACATCGACTGCGGCGATCACGACCTTGGCGTCCTCGCCGGGATTGAGCCCGCCGATCTTGACCGGAATCTTCAACGCCGAGCCCGGACGCACCAGCGCCGGCGGCGTCAGCGCCACGTTGAGCGTGCGCGCCGACTTGTCGATACCGAACCAGGCGACGCCGAGCGCACGGTCCGGCATGCGCTGCGCGGCCGTATCGAGCGGACGGCGCAGCGTCGTCACGACATAGGCGCCAGTGCCCCAGTCCTTGCCGACTGCAAGCTTGACCTGGTTGGTGCCCTCCTTGACCTCGGTGGTCTGCGTCGTCAGCAGCCGGTCGCCGAGCACATTGACCGTCAGCTTGCCGGCGGTGCGCGCATTGATCGTCACGACCATGCTGTCGCCCGACTGGTATTGCGGCTTGTCGAGCGAGGTCTCCAAGAGATCCGGCGTATCGGCGCTGCCGTCGGTGTACCAGCCGACGTCGAACTGCAGCGACGTCACCGGACCGTCGGCATCCGCCGACTTGACGTCGAGGCGATAGCGCCCGGCCTCCGGCAGGAAGCTCAGCCGCGCCGGCTTGTTGGCGGGGATCGTGACGTCGCCATCGCCGACCCGGCGCGTCGACTTCACCGGCTCGTACTCCCAATAGGCGTTCTGCCGGTACCACTGATAGCGCGACTCGATCTTGAGCAGCTCATAACGCAGCCCATTGCGCGCCAGCGTCTTGCCCTCGGGCGAGACGAACACGACGTCGAACTCGGCCTTCTCGCCCTCGCCGACGCTCTTGCCGGAAAACGACGGCTTGATGCCGATCTGCGCGGCCTTGGGCGCCACGGGGAGCACCAGCTTGCGCTCGACGGCGCGGCCGCCGGTCTCAGCCATCCGCACATAGATCTGCGCCTCCTGCGGCCGGCTGGAGGACGGCGGCTTGGACAGGCTCACGGGGAACGTCGCCGCGCCCTTCTCATCCGTTTCCGGCATGCCTTCGATCGGGGTGCGCTCGTTGGAGGCGCTCTCCTCGTCGGCGACGCCGAACTGATAGCCCGGGAAGCCCGGCCGCTCGGAGGCGGTCGTCACCAGCAGGTCGCCCTCGAGCTGCAGGCCGGAGGCCGGCGCGCCGTAGAGGAAATGGCCGTCGACCTTCACCTCCACAGGAGTCTCAGCCTTGATCTGCTTGTCCTTGGACGACAAGTCGAATTCCAGCCGCTCGGGGACGTAGTCCTCGACCATGAAGGTGGTCTCGCCGACGGACGCCCCCTTTGGATCGGTGAAGGCGCGCACGCGGTAGGTGCCGGTCGGCACCGCCGAGTTCAACGCCACGCTGAACGATCGGCCGCCCGCCCCCTGATCCGGCAACACGGCCCGGCGGAACTCGACTCCATCCGGGCGCTCGACGACCAGCGTCAGCGGCGTGCCGGTCATGGCGTTGCCCTTGCCGTCGCGCAGCAGCGCCGTGAGATAGACGGTCTCGCTGGAGCGGTAGACGCCGCGCTCGGAATAGACGAAGGCGTCCGGCCCGGCCGGCGCCTCGCGGCCGGACACGCCACGGTCGGAGAGATCGAAGGCGGTCGTCTTCAGGCTGAGGAAGGCGTAGTCGGCTTTCTCGCCGACCACCGTCAGCATCGCCGGCGACAGCCCGCCCTCGCCCCGCGCCAGCCCCGTCTCGAAAAGCGCGTGCCCGGCCTCATCGGTCCTGCGGGTCGCCAGGATCTCGTTGTTGCGCGCCACCAGCCTCACCTCGGCGCGCGCCACCGGATCGGTGGACGCCAGCGAATTGACGAACACATGGATCCCGTCATTGCCGGAAAGCGAGGCGACGCCGAGATCGGACACGATGAACCATTGCGTGGCGAGCTGGCCGCCGCTGTCCTCGTCATTGCCACTGGTCGGGCCCTTCGGCGCGGCCGTCATCACATAGACGCCCGGCTGCATGTCGCTGAGCGCCTGATCCACCGGAAAGGCGGTGGTGACGTCCTGGTTCAGGGTCATCGCGGTCGAGAGCTCGCCGCTCCACACCTTCATGCCGCGCTCATTGCCGAGATCGGTGAGCTGGTAGCTCGACAGCGGCCGCTGGAAGTCGCTGTCGATGACGGTGTTGATCAGGTTGCGGTCGCCGATCCGGAAGACGTTGATGTTGACGGCGGGCGTGTTGACGCTGACCAGCGGAATGCCCTTCTGGCCGGTGCGCGGCAGCACATAGGCCTTGCCGGTGAAGCGCACGAACGGCTTGCGGTCGCGGACATAGATGTTGAACTCGGCCGATTTCGGCAGGCTTTCCTTCACGCCTGACGGCAGCCCGGCGCGCAGGTTGATGTTGTAGCGCTCGCCATGCTTGAGGCCCTCGACGCAGAGCTGCTTGTCCTCCGAGGTCAGCGCCGGCTTGTCGGTACCTGCCTGAGCCACGAACGGCGAGAAGTCGGTGCGCTTGGCAAGATCCTCGGAGAACTGGAAGCAGGCGCGCGGGCTCGCCGAGTCCGAGTCAACGGTATAGTCGAGCAGCTTGAAGCCGTGCTCGTCGCGCATCCGCTCATACTGTCCTCGGACGTCGGCGATCTCGCGCAGCTCGAGCGACATCCTGAGCGTATCGAGCGCCGGCCGCCACAGCTTGCGCTCGGCCATGGTCTTGCCGAGCACGGCGAGCGCGTCCGCCTCCTCGCCGGCATTGCCGGCGCGCTGGTAGGCGATGTAGGCCGCCGTCGAGGCGCGCTCCAGCAGGAAGGTCTGCTCCGACGAGTTGATCGGCTTGATCTGGTTGAGCACGGTGCGTGCCAGCCGCAGCCAATTACCGGAATCATCCGGGGCCACTGTGGCGATCTGTCCGAGGATCTGCAGGCCCGTGCGCAGGTCGTTGCGGCGCAGCGCCGCATCGGCGTCGGTGCGCAAGGTCGCCAGCGGCTTGTTGACCGCCCCGGCCTCGCTCTTGATCTGGGCCTCCAGCTTGACGGCGGCGTCAGCCAGATCGTCGCGCTTGAACGCCTTGTCGGCGGCGTGGGCGGAAGCGAGGCCGAGCGCCATGGTGGCGCAGAGGACGGCGGCGCGAACCAGACCGATCATGGGACAGCTCCTTGGACGGCTCTGTGAAAGTTCTCTGGAAAGATTTCCAGACAGGTCTTGGCGGTGCACGGATCGACGCCCGTGTTTGGCCGATTGGTGGCGAGAATGGACGCGAAATGGTGACGGACTGATGGCAAGGGTTGTAGGGGCCAAGATAGCGACCCTTGGCCTTGGCTGCCATCGGCAGGCGGCCGCGGCCGGGAAAATCTGTTCATCAACGGCAATTCACGGGACATGTTCACAGGACATGGCATACCGGCAAAGACCGCAGCAGCCGTTTGACCAGCGCCGCTGACGCGCGAACGGCCCTTGATGACCCTCCTCCGCCTCCGCTTGGTCGCCGCCGGCCCGTATCCGGTTCGGATGGTCTTGGCGAAACGGAAGATTTTTCATATGACCCATGCTATGGGATGGCCGTACCGGCGGGGCTTCGCCTCGGAGCGTTCATCCCGTGACGTCCGCCCGTGCCGTTCACGTCGCGACGACGGTCCCATAGCTCAACTGGATAGAGTAGCGGATTTCTACTCCGCGGGTTGCAGGTTCGAGTCCTGCTGGGATCGCCACTTAATTTCTGCGGAAAGCCCTGTAATAATAGGCATCTCTAGCCCGCTCGCGCCCACGCGGCGGAGGTCCGCGGCGAAACAAAAGCGGATCAGAATGGACATTCCGGGACCGATGAGGACAGATTTTCCCGGAAAAAATCCCGGACTTGATAGGCACCTTGCGGAGCCAAGATGCGGGCTTCGATAGCAGCTGGGAGGACTAGTGCCCCGAGGGGTCCCCCCCCCCAAGACGTAGCGGCTTTCCTTAGGCGCGCGCGGCTGAAATCATGGTGCCATGAGCACTCTCACCCGACGCCGAAATCCCGATGCGCGCGACGAAAGCTGGCGCATCCATTTCGGCGACATCGCGGCCGGCACGATCTCCAGGCGGGCCGGCAATCCGTCCGGCACCCCGGAGTGGCAATGGCTCTGCGGCTTCTATCCCGGCAGCCATCCCGGCGAGCTGACGGTCGGCACGGCCTCGACCTTCGAGGAGGCCCGCGCATCGTTCGAGACAGCCTGGACCACCTTTGTGTCCCGCCGATCGCCGGCCGATTTCGAGGCCTGGCGCCGCCATCACGCCTTCACCGCCTGGAAATATGCGATGTGGGACGCCGGGTGTCGGATGCCGACACAAAGCAGCACTAACCGGTCGCGATGCTTTTGCGGAGCCCCGATCGACCTCCGCACGACCGAGTCCCACATCTATGCGTGCCACATGGTCACGCCATGATGAGCGGGAATTGAAAATCCCTTGCTCACAAAGATAACAGATCGCGCGCCACCGGAAGCGGCTCGCGCGACGGCCCGGTGACCAGGATCTCCGCGACCTCGGTCCATTTTCCGGAGATCGTGTAGCGGGTCGATACCGGCTCGATCGCGAAGCGCGCGAACGCCTCGCGGGTCTCGGAGACGTCGTTCACCGACAGCATGAACCGGCCGGAGATCCCTGAGAGCCTGGCCGCGAGCGCCGCGAAATCCGGGCGGGCGAACACGCCCGGGCCGTAGTCCGCCTCGGACCCCCAATAGGGAGGATCGAGATAGAACAGCGTGCCGGCGCCGTCATAGCGATCGACGAAATCCGGCCACGCCAGGCATTCGATGACGACCCCGGCCAGGCGCTCATGGATGGCCTCGAGCTGCGGTCCGAGCTTGGTCACATCGAAGCGCGCTCCGCCGCTCGGCTCGACACCGAAGCTGCGACCAGACACCTTGCCGCCGAACGCCAGACGCTGCAGGTACAGGAACCGCGCCGCGCGTTCGAGGTCGGTTAGCGTGTCGACATTGCATGCCGCCAGGCGCTCGAACTCCGCCCTGGACGTGACCTGGAATTTGAGCGTCTCTAGGAACTGCGGATAGTGCCGCTGCAGGATTCGGAATAGCGTCGCCACGTCGCGCGAGACGTCGTTGATCACCTCTCGCCGCGGTGCCCAGCGGCGTCGAAAGAACACCCCGCCCATGCCGACGAACGGCTCGGCATAAGTCTCATGAGGCACGGCCTCGATCCGGCGGGCCAGCAGCTCGCCAAGGCGACGCTTGCCCCCGATATAGGCCGCAGCCGGACGCACCGGGGCGACCTCTCTTTTTTCATCGTTCATTCCGAAACAGCTCAACGATTCCGCAAGCCCTCGCGCGCCATGGTGGCGCCCGGCGAGCCGGCGCTGAGCGATTTGGTCGTCGGACGGGACTGGCCCAAGTCTGGCCCCGTGGTCGGGAGCGCGCCAACGCTCCTGCCCTCGCCACAGCAAAAGGCCCGGCGCACGAGATCATCGCGGCCGGGCGAGGTTGAGCACCATGGCCTGGTGAGTGGCCTAGGGACCTCTACCCTTCGTTCACAGATGCATGCACCGGCGTGGAGTCGAGATAGTAGGCCTTGCCCTTTTCGAAGGCGGTGATGTCCTTGTGTAATGGATCGGTCGAGATAGCTACTGACGCAGAACCGGACTGCGCTCGAGGTTGGCAAAGAAGTACGACAGCCGCGTCCGCGTGGCATTGACGCCGACCTTGGTCAGGACGTCCTGCTTGGCGACGAAGGCCTCGATCACCGCCTCAGGCGCGCGCGGAAACACGCGCGCGAGGTTTTCGCGCGTCAGCTCGATCATGGAATGCACCTGGATCTATCGGCGATCGTCGTGCGCCTCGCACCCTCGATGGGATCGCAAGGCGCAGAGGGAGCTCATGCAGTGTCAAAAGGGGAACAGGATCGCGCCTCCTAGGTTCACGAGACCTGGGAGAGTTCCTCACGCTACGGCTACAGTTCGTGCCAGCGGCGTATCTCCGCCGCCTTGAGGGCAGCGAGATCGGTCATGATGTGGATTCCCTGTGAAGTCTGGAAATTCAATCGTTTCGGCCGGCTTGCCAGGTGCCAACCAGCCCGATACCTTCACGCTCGCAACCATAGGAATGTGCCAGGCATGAATGCCACCCGGCGGCTGGTCCCCCTGCAGGGACTGCGTGCGATTGCAGCATTATCGATCGCATGGGCGCACTTGCATCACGTGTTCGCCCGGCAACCAGGCGGCCCGGACTTCGGCATGCTCGCCTACGCCGTCGACGTGTTCTTCGTCATCTCCGGCTTCATCATGATGCACCGGGAATGGGACTCGTTCGGAGAGCCTGAGAGTGTCCGCAAGTTCTTCGTGCGGCGACTGGCCCGCATCGTCCCACTCTACTGGGGTGTTTCACTGATTTATCTCTACTTCGTCCTCAGAGTCCCAGGGCTCACCGTCGCCAACCTGTCGTGGGACGTGGTCTGGAAGTCGTTCCTCTTCATCCCGGCAGTTCGCCCACAAGGGAACATCCATCCACTCATCGACATTGGCTGGACTCTGAACTACGAGATGCTGTTCTACATGACCTTCGGCCTGGCACTGTTTCTGCCACGCTGGATCGGCCTCGGCGCCCTCGGCCTGGGCTACCTCGCGCTCTACAATTCGCCGGCATGGCTGCCGTCATCAACCGCGATCGAGTTCTGGGCCAACATTCGGCTTTTCGAGTTCTTCTTCGGAATTGGGATCGCTGTCGCTTTCCGCTACCGGGAACGCCTACCAGGATGGCTGTGCGCCGCCTCCATTCTGTCCGGCGTAGCCCTGTGGCAACTTATCGTCTCAGGACCACCGATTCCCTTCTTGACGGGCTACACCAACGTGATGGCCTACTTTGCGAGTGCCGCCTTGATCGTCGCCGGCGCCGTCTTCTATCAGGGACCGCTGCCTCGGCCGCTGGCTTCGACCTTCAACACGCTCGGCGACGCATCTTACGCCATCTACCTTATGCACCCGCTGACCTATTACTACACGCTTCCATTCTTTGGGATAAACGTTTCTACTCAATCCTGGGCGTACATGTTGTTCGCGCTTTCGGCCGTGATCATCGGCGCCGTTCTGGTGCATCGCTATTTCGAAGCGCCAGCAGCCCGATGGCTCGCGCATGCAGCTGAGACGAGCGGGAAATCCTTCAAGTCGCCGGCAGCGGATGCAGCACGTGGTGCCACGCCATGAACCAGCAGTAGCCGAGCACGAAGCCGGTGAACGGGGCGACCGGCAGCAGCAGCAGCCATGCGGCGGCGAAGATCAGCGGCGTGTACCAGATCGGAAACACGACATATTCCGCCGGATGCGTGTGATGCGGCTCATGCGCGCCGTGATAGAGCAGCCCGTGCAGCGGCAGCCGGTGCATCCAGTATTCGACCAAGGTGAAGCCGAGGAAGCCAGCGACAGCCCATCGGGACCAGGCCCAACCCAGATTGTCACGATCCGCCGCCATCAGCACGGCCGCGAGCAGCGGGTAGAGGATGAAATCGAGCCAGAACAGCCAGTTCGGCCGCGCAAAGGCGCCGCCGCGCAGCCTGGATGAGCCACGTCATGGGTGATGTCCTTGTGTGATGGATGGCCGGGCCTTCGCCGCGCCGAAGCGGCTACGGCCGCGCAGGCGGGTCAAGTCCGGCCATGACGACGGATGAAGGCTACTGACGCAGAACCGGACTGCGCTCGAGCTGACGCACGCGCGCTTCGTGATCGGCGAGGCCCTGCTGCTGCACCGTGAGCTGCATGCGCAGGGCCTCGATCTTCGCGGACTGCTCGATCTGCGCGATCCGCATCTGGTCGAGCTTCTCGGCGATCTGGTCCATCGACGAGATGGTGCGATTGCCGATCGAGAAGCCGATCGGCAGCAGCACCGTGGTCGCGACGATCATGCTGGTCCGCGACCAGGCCTTGAGCAGCACGCTATCGACGAGCTTTTCGCTGACGGTCCTGTCAGCGCCCTTGTCCGATTGGCTCACCTGTCATTCCCACCTGTTGGCCCGTCACCGGGCGCGGTTGCCCTGCGATGACGCAATGCAACACCACAAGGCACGAGGATCATCCGCCCTCGCCCCTTTGCTTGATCGTGGCCGCCCTTGCATCGGCGACGATCGAGCCCTTGCCGGGCCCGGCGCGCAGGATGATCGGGCCGCCGCCGAGCTGAAAAGCGATCAGGAGATAAGCCCACTGCACGAGGTCGCCGTTCGACGGATAGGAGCCGCCATAGGTCCAGATCAGGAACGGCACCGCCCACTGCGCCCAGGACAGCACGAACACCTGGCTCAGCAGCGCGATCAGCCAGCCGAGCTGCAGGATCCGCGACGTCTTCATGGCGTCGTAGAAGCCAAGCACGATCTTGCCGAGCGCCTCGGCGTGCGCCACCTCGATGTCGCGGGCCGCCTGCAGCATGGCCGCCAGCAGCTTGTCGATCGCCTCCTCCTTGCTGATCTGCTTGTTGTTGTAGGAGACGAAGATGTTGGCGGCCGTATCGAAGAACTTGTTGATGAACGGCAGGCCGAGCGCGCCGATGATCGAGGAGAACATCACATGTCTCCCCGCTTCTCCGCCAGCGAGCGAAAATAGTTCAGCAGCAGCAACAGCAGCACCAGGCCGATGCCCCAGTATCTCTCCGGCACATAGCCCGCGATCACGCTGGTGATCGGCGTGGTATCGACGCCGACCAGCATCGGCGCCAGCGTGTCGTGCATGTAGACGACCCCGACCGCCATGGTCACGAACGCCGCCGTCAGCTTCTGCTTGAGGCCGGCGAGCTTCTCTGAGACGGCCGCGAGCACGCTCGCCTCGCGCGTCCACAGCCAGGCCAGCGCCGGCGTGCGCTTCAAGAGCGGCCGGATCCACACGAGATAGACGAATGCGATCACGGCCCCGTTGAGCAGCCAGAAGGCCGCCCATCTCAAGATGTCCTTCAGCACGGTCATTTCCTTTCGGTTGGAAGCACGGAGATGAATTCGGCGCGGTCGACGGCCCTCTGGAACACCCAGAGGCCGCCGGCGAGCCAGCAGCTGGCGATGGCGAGGCACAGCACCGCCTTGAGCAGGAGGTCGCAGGCCGCGGCAAGCCGGCCGGAGCGGGGCCGCGCCGGCGGCCACGGCAGGCCGAAATGGCGGGGCATGGTGGTCCCTCTCAGGCTGGGCGCCGCGTGGGCCGGCTCAGAACCAGTTGGCGATGACGGCGGCGCGCTTCTTCGCCAGCATCACGGCCGCCGCGATCGCGATCGCGACCGCGAGGCCGATCAGGGCGGCCGCGGCGGCGGGCGGCAGCGGCACATGCGCGGCCGAGCCGCTCTGCCTGGCGCTCTCGTTGCCCGCGCCGGCGGCGACGGTGGTGCCGGCAGCCGATGTCGCGACGGTGCGCAGGCGGCGCTCCCTCGCCGTGGCGGCATCGACGACATCCTGCGGCGGCTTCGCGCTCGGCGGCGCGCCCGCCATGCTCTTGGCGGCCGGCAGGATGCGGTCGACCGAGGCCAAGCGCGCGATGATCGGATCGTTGCCGGCCAGCAGGTGCAGCCGGTCGGCCAGGCCGTTGCTGCCGCCGTTCCACAGCTTGACGCAGCCCTTGAAGTCGCCGGCGTCGGCCTTGGCGTTCAGCCCCTTCCAGGCCCAGAACGCAGCGGAGATCTCCGGCTGCAGGCTGAGCTCGGAGACCCTCTCCGGCTGGTCGACGGCCGGCACGCCGGTCCGCGCCTGGCAGGCGGCATAGCCGTCGCGGCCGGTCCATTGCGGGCCACCGCGGCCGATATAGGTTGAGCCGTCATGGGTGCCCGGACGGTTGCCCATGCGGTTACCATAGATGTCGTCGAAGGCCTTGAGCTGCCAGCCCGGCGCGCTGCCATAGCGCGCCCGCACGGCCGCAGCCGAGGCGAACCGGTTCGGCCAGACCTCGGCCATCCGCTCGGCCGTGTAGTTGATGTTCTCCGTCAACCCCTTCAGCGCGAAGCCCCCGCATTCGTGCTCGAGGTTGGCAAAGAAATACGCCAGCCGGGTCCGCGTCGCGTTGACACCGACCCTGGTCAGCACGTCCTGCTTGGTGACGAATGCCTCGATCACGGCCTCGGGCGCGCGCGGAAACACGCGCGCGAGGCTCTCGCGCGTCAGCTCGATCATCGGATGCTCCAGCTAGTCAAGGATGCGGGCGGCGATTGTGCCCTCTACCTCCAGACAACAAAAAAGCCGCCCGCGGGCGGCTCTGGTCGTCGGCTTGAACGTTCCAATTCGCCTCGCAGTGCCCCCGAAGTGGCTCATATGCACGGCTCGGTGCGGATCGATCGCGGATACCCGATTACTCGGCGCCGGAAGGGTCGGAACGTGCACCCCCCATGAACCGTTGACTTTGGCACAGCTGACGTTGCACACGTCGAGGTTGCGCGTTAGTTTCCGATCCCGAGGGGGCCGCTCCATGAAGGGGAACACCGAATTATCAGAGCTTATGAGGAAAACGGTCGAGCCCGATTGGCTCCTGTTGCAGGCAGCCACACTTCGGTTCGAGCTCGAGAACGAGCAGGCCGCTTCAAAGAGATATTTGGCGGATCGCATGCTTAAGTTCAGCGTCGCCGGATTAGTCGTCAATATTGGGCTGCTGCTGTTGTGGTGGCCAATGCTGCTGCTCTGCATCGTCGCGGTGATCGCAGCGCTTTGGATTCTCGGAATTATGATGGTCGGCAGCTCTTTGTGTCGTCAATACCTAGCAGAGCAAAGGCAGAAGCCCGCATCAGCGCCGTTCTAACGATCATCCGCAGGGAAATTGGCATGGACACGTTCACTCAAGCCGAGCCGTACGCCTTGACTGAGAACGAGCGAGATCAGTTCCGCGCATTGTGGACATGGCGCCACAACGAATACGATGACGAACTCGACCCACTTCGAGTGCTGCATTTTCAGCGCCTGCTCACAGAAGTCGCCCGGCTTCCGTCCGGCGACTACATCGAGATGGGCACGCAACATGGCTGTACGGCCAAGGTCATTTTCGACCTAATGGTGTCCGATGCACATCTCTACTGTTTCGATACGTTTGAGGGATTCCATCCTGATGACCTGAAGATCGAGGACAGCATCAGGGCCCACGGATTCACAACGGATAGCATTCCCAAGGTCGACTTCCGGCAGGTTCCCGAAAAGATTCTTGGTGTAGGGCGGACATCAGACAGATTGACGCTGGTCCCGGGCCGCGTTCCTCATACGCTGGAACCATTCGCACACCTGCGCTTTCGCTTTGCCCATCTGGATATGGATCTCTACGAGCCGACAGCTCAGGGCCTGTCCTGGCTTTGGCCGCGGATGGTGCCAGGCGGCTTGATATTCCTGCACGACTATGACGCGCTGCCATCGGTGCGGAAGGCCGTCGATGAGTTCGCTCGGCCGAAGGGATTGCTCGCAATTCCGATGAGCGACCGTTTCGGAAGCAGCCTTCTTTTCAAGTCACCGGGGTAGACTATGAGCGCTCCTCTTACGCCTTCTATCGAGCTTCCGTCGGACATCACGCTGATCACGCCCGCCTGGGGGGATGAATATATTCGCGTGTTCTCCGAGATCGTCTCGCGGAGCCTGCTTGCGCCCGCCAATCTTCCTGCAATCAGCGAGCGCTTCCGCCTCACCTATCACTTCTATACCGACGACGAAGCCAACCCGCACTTCAAATCGGCCACATTCAGTCGGATCCGGGATCTGGTCGACGTGCAGTTTCATAACGTGCGCGACCTCATCGTCGACAACAAATATACGACCATGGGTGCCGCATATAACGACGGTGTCCGCCGCGCCGCCGAACAACGTTCCGGCATCATTTTCCTCAATGCCGACATGATCTATTCTGATGGGTCTTTCGCCAATCTCGGCCGTCTGATCGAACGGGGTAAGCGCTGCGTTGAGATCGAGGGTTTTCGGGTCGACAAGAAGGCCCTCGAACACGTCCTCACTTGCACCTACACCGACTTCTTCACGATCCCGTCGGCTTCCCTGGTCCGCATCGGGCTGAAGTACATGCACCCGATTTCGACCTGCCATTTCTGGGAGCAGGATGGCCCGTTCATGCCCTTCCACACCTATTGGCGGGCAAGAACAGGTGTCCTCGCGCGTGCCTCCCACATCTATCCGCTTTATCTCTGGCCGCGCAGCTGGGACGGTCTCGCCGCCGAAAAATCGATCGATTGGGATTTGGTCGATCGCGCAGGCCTCGCCGCCGATGAAAAGCACATCGTGCAAAACTCGGAAGAGATTTTTTCGGTCGAACTAAGCGATTCATCCTATTGGATCGACCCGACGCACCCCCAGGGGGCATCTATCAACTCGATGCGACAATTCATCGGCCAGCATTGCCTTCCAGAGCATATCGAACGATTGCGTCAGCCGATCCAATTTCGCACCGACCCCGGAGATCGATGGGGATGGGCATGGGCTGAGTTCAAATCGTGGCTTTGGTTCAAGGCGGTAGCCGAACGATCGAACCTGAGCGCGATCGTTCTTGGAACACTCACACCGAGACGACGCCAGATCGCCAACGCTCTTGCTCTCTTCCGGGCTTGGGCCACGGGACGTCTCACATTGGCGGCCAGTCGACTATCAGCCATCACCCGAACTTCTTCCATGGCCGCGGCTCGGCCTCGGCGCACCGTTGCCATTCTCAGCGAACTTGTCGCCGTGACGGTGCGCAGGTATCGCACCCGGGGCATCGTCGGCGTGTTGCAGGGAATCGGTCGCCAGCTTTCGTTGCGAATGCGAGTCCTCGGCAACAATTACCAAACCGTTGCCATTCTCAGCGAGCTTGCCACCGTGACGGTGCGCAGGTATCGCACCCGGGGCATCGTCGGCGTGTTGCAGGGAGCCGGTCGCCAGCTTTCGTTGCGAATGCCTCTCCTGCGAGTCCTCGGCAACAAATACCAACAGGAAGGCGCGATCGGTGTAATGCGAGGCGTCAAACGGCAAGTGCGCCTTCGTTTTCACAAGGGGCTGTAGCCATGCATGACTGGATTGAGCCTTCGGACATCACGCCCGCGACGGCCGGTCGCGATTGGCTGGATCTGAAAGCAGCAGCACTCTCCCTCAAAATTGGCCTCGAGGAAGATCGGAATACGACACGACGCCTGATCCACTTGAATATCCTGCTGTTGTGCGTGAACGTGGTCGCCATCGGGTTGTGGTGGCAATATATTTACCTCGTTGTCGCGTACATCTTCGCTGCATCATGGATGATTTTGACCGTTGCGGTGATTGCCGAAACGATCGGGATGTTCCGGCGCGCGATGCAAAACCGCAGGCCTAAATATTGGCAGAAACCGACTTGTTAATACCCGTGCTACCGTCGCTCTCGCTGTTAACCCCCAAGGTCCATGGATAGCAAGCCGTGCGGGAAATCCATATTTGCTACACAGGCGAGTTTGCGGAGCGGACACTTCGCGCCTACCGTTCTTGGGAACCATTCGAAATAGCTGCCGATGTCACTGCGATCCGTGCGCAGAATGGGCGCGATCCCCAAACCCTGGAGCGGAATGGCCTACCAGCGTGGCGGCTGGACGTGCGCATCCTATCAGATCACCGCGGCCGTTCGGTTTTGGGCTGAGGGGACTCCATTTCCGCTGAATCAAGTATTGCCGGCAACATCCTTGGTCGCTCCGCCGCCGCTGTCATTGATCGTCGCTCCCGCATTGGTGCCGAGGTTTCCACGCACGACATACCGATTATTCGAACCAGACAAGATGACGGATGTCGTACAGGAGCCCCAGCTCGCAGAGGCGAAATTGTTGCCGATGACGGCGACATCATTGACACCGCTTTCGACTCGGACGCCCGTTGTCGCAAAGATGTGGCATGAGGTGATGATCGTCCCCCTCCCCGCGCCGAGCCAGATGCCGCGGTCAAACCCGCTGGCGAACCGGCATCCGATAATCGACAGGTCGCCCACCGCGTTGCTCACAATTCCGGACCGGGTTGTCGAGTTGCCGACAGGCTGATTGAACTCGCAGTTCTCGATCGTAATGCGGCTTCCGACGTCGATCATGATGCCAAAATTGATGATTCCGGAGCTCTCGCAGCGGCTCATCATCACCTCATAGGGATCGTTACCACCCAGGGTATCGGTGATGTGAATGCCATTCTCGAACGAGCCAGTATGGTCGTTGTTGATCATGCGCACGCGGAATGCACCTGTATTGATCCTCACTGCGCATGATCCGAGCAGATTCACCAGCCGCCATTTGACAGTGCCGTCCGTGATATCGCTCTCGTAGAATTGAAGCGATGGTGCACTTCCGCCAGTCGTGCCTGCAATGCGGCATTGCAGGTAGACACCGGAGACCGTGAGCACGTCGCCGACACCATATGCCGTAGAGTTGGCGCGCGCCCCCTTGAAGTTGCTCGACGATGGCACCGTTACGGGCCAGTCCTGATCCCAGATGCAATCCTCAAGCGTAATGAACTGCCCATAGATATCGACGATCTGGCCGCCTGTGGCCTCGCGGGCGACCACATCACGAATAGTCGCGCTAACACACCCGCTCGATACGAGGATGCAATTCCAGCCGCCAACGAGATCAAGATCTTGGATGACGCATTGAACTGCACCTGACCCAAGAAAGATCAGTCCGTTTTGTGATGCCGAGAGGGCCTGATTGAAAATGCTGATGCCCTCGATGCCACACCTCGCGGCTGTGATCGACACGATGCTGATTTCCGCGCTCAAAGCGCGGAGGCTGCAATAGCGCATACCGACTCCACGCAACCGGATCAGCGGCGTCGATATTGTCAAACCCGTACCGATGGCATAGCCACCTTGAGACAGGACAACATCACCACCCGAAAGCAGTGCAGCGAAATTGATACAAGCCTGGATCGCCCCGGCGTCGTCTGTGACGTTGTCTCCGGTTGCCCCGAACCATTTTACGTCATATTCGCCCTTGTGTGGCAGAACGCGCTCCCACGCACCCGCGCTGGTCGCGATGGCAGACGCTTTGATGTAAACGCCTTCATTCGGATCGCCCGTCACCAGGGTGGAGTAATTACCGCTCTTCCAGACGAACATGCCCTCCCGGTTGCCTTCTCTCAATAGGACCGTTTTCGACACCGAGGTGTCGACGGCCTTGAGCGCGGTCCGATCAGCGCACGAAATGATCGCCGCCGAGGCTGCGTATATCTGCGCCGCGTCGCGCGCCGCGATCGATGCGTCGCGCGCGTTCACGGCATCGGCGAGGATGGCCGATCCGTCCACAACTGCCGAGATCAGCAGCTGATAATGGTCGGTCTGCCAGGCCATTAGGACCTGCGAGCCATTGATCAGAGAGCCAGATGCCAAACTGGAACCGAACGCGTTCTTGATCGCTACCGCGCTGGCGCCATTAACGGCGATCGTCGTCGCCCCCGTGTTGTTCGCCGTGGGCGTCATCAGATAAAGCTTGCCCCCGGGCAACGTCGGCGTTTCCGGTGCTGTTGCGATAATGGCATTGCCAGTACCGCCGGTCACGATGAGGGGAACCACATCGCCCGGCAGATCGCCGATACGTGCCCAGCTGCCAGCACCGGAGGCGCCCGACTTCTGATAGATGCCATTATTGGCCGCGACCGGATCATCATAGACCATCGCAGTCGAATTGGCCGCATGCGCGAGATCAGCATTCAGAGCTGTCAACGTCGCATAGGCAAGTCCGGTGACGCCGGCCTTAAGCAGACCTTCGAGCCAGGTTCCCCAGGCTCGCGCCTCCGCCTTCACTGGCTTGTGTGCTCCCGATCCGGGCACGCCGTCGGTTTCATAGTCGCGCCAGACCTCGGTTGCAGTGAGCGTCATGCTGTTGATTCCAATGTGTTATGAGATGATCGGAAGAGAGCGGAGGCCGCTTACGGACAAATCCAGTGGCCGCTGAAGAAGGTCAGCACCGAGTTTCCGCTGATGGTGGCGGTGCCACTCGAGGTGTCGACATAGACTTGCACGGTGTAAACGTCCGCACCGTTAGCGATGTCATCGCAACCAATGAAGCCCGCCCCGCCACCCAGCAGCGAGGACAATGGCCAATTGCCCTGCTTGAACCCAGCTCCATTCTTGTAGAGCGTGATCGCGATTTGGGCGCCGGTTGTGACCGTCGCACTGATAAACACTGCGGCGTCCAGGTGAACCTTGCCAGCCGGCGGCGTCCATGCATTGGCGGCGAAGTAGTTTCCAACGTCGTAGACTTCGGTCGGAAACGTCACTTGGGTGAAGGTGGAATCGGCTATCCCAGTTTGGTCTGTGCCGTTCTTATGCGCCGAGAAACAGGGCGTGTTCACACGCACCGATGCATCGATCAGCTTGCTCGCGGTACCAACCTTGTACTCGGTCGCGCTCGCAATCGCGACTCCGGAGTCCTTGAGCAGCTTGCCGCTTGTGCCATTGAAGAGCGCGAAATTGCCGTCGGTGGACGACGCCGGCCCGGTAACGGCGCCATCGATGTTGACCTGGATGATGGTCCAGGCCGCGCCGACCGTGGCCTGGTTGCCGGACGCCGCGCCATCGGTGATGCAGATCAGGCTATCGCCAACCTCGACATTGATGCCGGAGGCACCACCGATCTTGCCGGCGATGGACACTTTGTAGGTCCAGCCGCGATCGGCGGCCGGATAGTTAGGGTTTGTCGAGCAATCGATGACGCCCTTGAACACCATGGCATCATTGGCGGCGATCAGCTGATCCGCATATGTCTTGACCGCCTTCTGCGTCGCGACCCTGGTATCGCTGTTCGCCGCTAGGGTACCGTCGGTGTCGACGACGCCACTGGCGAACATCGACAACGCCAGGTTCGAGATTGTGTTGCTCGCCGCATTGATCGTCTTGTTCGTGAGCGCCTGCACGGCGCCGGCGAACGACGCCAGCGCAAAATTTGCGATAGCGCTGATCGTGGTGCGTTTGTTGACGCCGCCAGAGACGACGGGGACGAGCTCCGTTCCAGCTGGCGTGCCAATATCTGGATCATCGGAGATCTTGCCGACCATGTCAGGCTTCCCTCATGTAGAACGAGCCGTCCTCACGCGCCAGCGGCGTGGTGTCCTCGCGCAGCAGCCGGACCTGCGGGATCACCGGCGGCACCACCGGCGGCGTGTTGGCGTCGGTACCAGGATCGAATGCCTCGATCTCGGAGGTCGCGATCAGGCTGAACTGCCAGGTAATGCGTCCTCGCTTCAGGTCGACCTCGGCGCTCTGGATCTCGACGACGTTGTCCTGCAGGCCCGAGACAAAGGGATACTTGATCGGCACCCATCGCCGGCCGAGATAACGCAGGCCGTACAGCGTCGTGCTGAACGACCCGGTGAGGCGCGGATTGAGCCGCTGCATGGCGCGATCGGCGAGCCGGCGCGCCTGAGTGTAGGAATGCACCCATTTCAGCTCGAGCGGCTTCGGCTTGGCTTCGCCGACCGCTGAGATTGACGCCTCGTCGCGCCAGGGATTGGCCGCGACGGTCACATAGTTCTGGGCCGGGTCGGTATAGGAGATGTCGAGCTGGTTGATGAGCTGCTCGTCGGCCTGGCCGTAGGACAGCGCAAAGCCGACGATGTGCTTTTCCGTGATCGGCGGATCCGTCGGAGCCCGGTAGACGCCGACGACGAGCGCCAGTGCGCCGTCGCCGGTCTCCCCCAGCCAGCCATCGCAGGTAGCGAGAATGCCGCCAATGATGTCCGCCGGTGTGTTGTCGTAGGTAAACCAGCCGTTGGACTGGTAGCGCGGCTCCTGTACCCCTGGCGTCGCCGTAAAGACCGCCTGATCGCACAAATTGGCCTCGACCATCCAGGCGGCGAGGTTCGGCGCGATGACGGTTGCATAGTCGAGACCGAGGCCGCCCTCATCCGAGGTGAGATAATCGATGAGTTGCAGCACGGGGTTCTTTGAGAAGGTCCAGGTCGCCGGATTGGTGCGGCTCTGCGCCGGGTCGCGCGGGTCCCAGATCAGCGCGCAGTCACAGATCGCCGAGGGCACCGGAAGATTATGCGGATAGGAATTGGAGAAGTTCTTCGGGTCGGCATCGCCACCGCAGATCACCACCATGTTGGCGACGCCGTCGCCGCGGTGATCCGTTGACCAGATACCGGGAATTGCGCTGCCGCTGCTGGTCAGCTGCACCGAGGCGGTCTGCGAGGCCGCGCCGAGGAACACTTCGAACTGAACGTTCTGGTAGCGGCCATGGGAATCCCAGGGCGCGACCTGGCTGACGCCACCATGGGTGATGTCGAGGTTCATCGTCAGCGCATCGTCATGCAGGTAGAAGCCGCGATAGGCCGAGATGCGGCCCTGATGCAGCGCGCACACCATGTAGGCCGTCGCCGGCGGGTTGCCGTGCGCCTCGAACAGCATGTAATAGCCGGCGAGGCGGTTGGTGCCGTAGCCCTTGATGCGTGGCGGGATCGCCTGCTTGAGCGGTTGAGACCCCTCCTCCGGCTTCGGCGTATCGCCGCGATTACCTGCAGCCAGCGCATATTGCAGCCCGATCGAGGCGCCGATCAGCGCCGCGGTACCGACCACCGTCGCCACGGTGACGCTGCCGACGACGGCCACGCTGGCGATCTCCGTGGCGCCAATCGCCGACAGGATGAGAGCGCCAACTGTCTCAGCCATTGTGTTGTCCGTTAGCGCCGGGCTTAACCGGGCTATCCATCAGCTCGGCCAAACGCCACACTTTCACCAGCGACAACTCGGCCTCGCCGGCGATGACCACACCCATGTCAGAGGTGATCACCGCACGCTGTGTTGGCGAGACGCAGATCGCGCCGGTGGGCCGCTGCTGCAGCTTGCCGCGCCTGACAGCGTAGGGAGCGAGCACGACGGCGAAATCGCCGGCGGAGGGCACCGACACCTCAATGGCACCAATGTGCGCCAGGCGGGCCGCGCAGGACGCTGCGAAGCCGCCCTCGCGGCGGAGGATGCGCAGGAATCCGCGCTCGCTGCCATAGCTGCCGCGGACGTCGGCGATCGGGTCCGGCCGGCCGCAGGCGATCGCCCAATCGGCCATGAACACCCCGCAGTCGAGCATGCCGGGTGCCCAGCGCCGCGCCGTCAGCGATGCGAGATAGTCCGCGAGGGTCATATGTCACACCTGGAACGTCGGCCAGGCCATGTTGAACTGGTTGGCATAGAGCGGCGTGCGCTCGCAGAAGCGATCACCGGGCGAGCGCGCTCGCTGGTCAGGATCGGAGAAGTACGAAAAGGACGGCCGCTTGCGTGACGTCAACAAGGTGCCGCACGACAATTGCACCGTGCGCACGATCACCCCGCCGAGCTCTTCGACCGGCTCCTGGGTAAGCCCCAGATAATCGGCCATGTAATTGGCGCACCAATGCACCGGGCCCAGCAGTGCCCATTCCTGGTCCATGATCGCAAAGCCCTGCGCGCACCGTGCGCCCTTGACTTGCTCGGCGTCCCCCGACGAAGCGATCTTGAGCACGTCGCCGGAGACGCCTGATAGCGTGAAGGTGACACGTTCCGCGGCGCCATTCGTCAGCTGCTTGAACGGCGGCAGCTCGGCGATTTCGCCCAGCCCCTTATATTCCGCGCCGTCAGGATCATAAGCGTTGACGCCTGGCCGGATCTTGCCGACGCCAAGCCAGATCCTCACCACCGGCTGTACGTCGAGCCGGAAGAACAGCCCGAGCCGTTGCATGCCGGATTCCAGCGCTGCAAGCTCGGCGTCGTTGAAGGTCATATCGCAGTGGCCTCGACGAATTGAACGGTCACGCTGTTGAAGGTCCAGGGCTGCTCGGCGAGGTCCATGGCGCCGGGCGTTGCCAGGCGCATCGTGCAGCGTGGGCGATCGAACTCGAGCGCGGTGCCGGCGACAACGTTCTCGCGCAGCGGTGGATTGAAGCCGATGGTTGCATGCGTCGCGTCCGAATAGACCACGGTCGAGATCTCGTAGACGCGCCAACCGACGGTATCGTGGTTGATCGAGAAGCGCTCGCCGCCGACCAGGCTGCCGGCCCGATTGATGATGATGCCGAGTGACGTTGCGCGTAGCGCTGCCGCGCCGCAGATGATGTCGATCATCGCCTGCTCATATTCGCTGCCGTCCGAGAACGGCGTATCGTCGCCGTGCGGCACGGCCGGCGGCGCACCCTGCGCCACACCGGCCGGCCACGGCCGCGCCTGCGCATCGTTGCACCAGACGGTCATCGGCGCCGCACCGCCCTTGGCAACCTGGCGCACCGCGCGCCACAGCAGCGTCGCATTGCGCTGGCGCTGCCGTCCCTGCCCCACCGCACGCGCGCCGAGGCTGACGTCGCTCATGGTCGCGATCCAATAGCCGCCGCCATCGGACCGCACCACAACGGCCGTGCTGTCGGCCGTGGCCCCAGGTGTCGCTGCATGGCCGCCGAGATTCCAGCTGTGCGATTTCTCGCGCAGGAGAGCCCGCGGGAAGTAGGGAACGGCCATCAGCCCACTCCCGTCGCCTGCAGCCGCTGGTTGGACACCGTAAACTGCGACAACCGGTCGACCTTGCGATGCGCCGAAACCACCATGGATTGCAGCCGGTTGATCGTTCCCGGCGAGACGTCGCCGGCGACGTGGAACACGTTGCTGATCTGAGCTCCCGACGTCATCTGCTTGGTCACCGCGTTGGGATAGACCTGCGCGCCGCGCGGCAGGTTGACCAGCTCCGGCCCGCGCTCGCCGACCAGGGCAAGCCCCCCCGGCGCGGAATCCGTGCCATCGGCGAATTTCGGGATGATGGCACTAAGGACCGAAGCGAACGGCGACAGGCCGCCCGAGGCCGGAGCATTGAAGATCGAGCCGACCAGCGAGTTGATGCCCTGCTTGGCCAGCGTCTTCAGCAGGCTCGACAGCACATCGTCGAGTTTCTTGCCCTCGAGCACAGCATCGGCGAACGCGGTCGACAGCGCCGAGCCGATTTGCGACGAGGCCGAGTTGATGTTGCGCAGCTTCTCGGCCGCGGCGTCATAGGCCGCCGTGGCCTGGGCGATCGACTGCGACGACGACAGGAACGCCGCGCTGTGCTCCTTGGTCAGCGTGATGCCCGCAGCCGTCAGCGCCTCCTGCGCCGACATCGATCCGCGCAGCGCCTCATACTTGTCGATCTGCTCCTGCGTGACCTCGCCATTGTCGCGCATGATCGCGGTCAGCTCCTGAAACTCCGCCCGGAACTGCGCCTGGGCGGCGTTGTTCTGGAACACAGCGGCCGTGTCGGCCTTTAGCGTCGCCGTGCGCTTGGTCACCTGGTCGACCGAAGTGTCGAATTGATCGCGGGCGCCACTCTCAGTCTTGCGCGATGGGATGACGCCGGTGCCGGTCTTCTCGTTGGCTTGCGCTGGCCGCGCCGAAGGCAATGGCACGCCCTCCGGGAATGCCGCAGCCGACTTCAGCAACTCGACCCCACGCAGCGCGTTGGCCGCCTGCTGGGCCTTGTCGCGCATCTCCTCGAGGCCGACGAGCAGCGCCGGGTCCTGCTTTTCGGCGCTCAACGACTTGTAGTGCTCGATCACGCGATTGAGCTGCTCGAAATCCTGCGGCAGGCCGGCAGCGTCCTTGCGCAGGATCTCCATCGAATCCGCAATGGCGTTGAACGTGGTCTGTCCCGATCCGGGTTGGATGTTCGCCGCCCGGTTCATGCCATCCATCAGCTTCGCAGCGCGATCGACGAGATCGTCCAACCACGACGCGACATCGGCCGTGACGGCCTTGAACTGCAGGTCGAGCTGATCGGCCGACTTTTTCCAGGCCTCATCGAAGTTGCGCGCCTTGGCGATGGTCTGGCCATCGATGACGACGCCGGCCGCGTTGGCGCTTGCCGCAATCGCCTCGAAGGCCGCCGGCCCGCCCTTCAGCGCATCGACCCAGCCCGCCGAGAGCCCAAGCATCTGCGCGGCCTTGGTCTTTTCCGGGATGGAATCGAAGCGACCGATCAGCTCGCCCGCAGCCTTGAGAAAGCCGTTCATGTCCATGATCGCACCGTTGCGATCGCGATACTTGATGTTGTTAGCATCGAGGATCTTGGTCAGCGAGTTCTCGTTATTCTTGGCATCAGCCAAGAGATCAGCGACATGCTTGAGATCAGCGTTTGCGTCCGACGACGACACCCCGCCTTGCGTGGCGCCGAACTTGATCTGCTGGAGTCGGTCGGTCGAGACGCCAACATAATCCGCGAGCTTGCCGATTTCCGCGAGCTCGGCGTTGACCGCCTTCAACCCGGCCAGCATGGCGCCGAGCGAGCCCGTCGCGCCCGCGAGCGCGGTGCCGAGCGTGGCCAGACCGCCGAACCCCGGATTGAGGCTCGAGAACGCCCCTTCGATGCGGCTGATCGCGCCGTCAGCGAGGTCGCCGGCCTTGTTCATGTCGGCTGCGAACTGGTCGAGCCTGGCACCGAGCTGTACGACGAGATCGGTCATGCGCTTCCC
This sequence comes from Bradyrhizobium sp. SZCCHNS3016, assembly GCF_032484535.1. Lineage (NCBI taxonomy): Bacteria > Pseudomonadati > Pseudomonadota > Alphaproteobacteria > Hyphomicrobiales > Nitrobacteraceae > Bradyrhizobium > Bradyrhizobium sp. SZCCHNS3016. The sequence goes on along the minus strand of NZ_JAUETE010000013.1, from coordinate 28,047 downwards.
ATGCACGCGCCTTCGAGCAGCGCATCGAATTCTGCATCTGTCGGCGGCTCAATCTTGTCTTCGCCACCATTCGCCTTGTTGTAACCGTCGACGCAGACCCCGAGCTGCCAGAACGAGCAGCGGTCGACCTGATCCGGCGCGAAGCCTAGGGCGGCTCCGGTGCCGTAGATGCGTCCGAAGTCGATTGCGGCGTCGGGGTCGCCGTCGTCATCGCTCGCGCGCTTTTTTTTTGCGCGTCGGCATCATCCTTGGTCGTATCCCTGGCCTCGATCGGGCCGGTGAACCCGGCCGTGAGGATCAGGAATGCCGGGCGCATATGCGTCAGCGGCGGATAGCGGTCGACATCGTCGAAATAGGTCCGCAGCAGCCGGTGCGCGTCTTTCGGCTCCATGCCGCCGCCAACAAGGCCGAGCCGGATGACGTCGCGAACGTCGTCCGGCCAGGCGTCGGACACGCGCAGTTCGTTCAGCAGCCGCATCGGCCCGACGATGGGAGCGCCGATCTTGAGCCGCCGGAGATTGATACACTCCTGCAGCTCTCGAAACTGGCCGATCGCGAGCCGGAAGCGGTACTCGTCGTCGCCCCAGAAAAAGCAGATACCGCCATCCGCGCTCATGTGACCTGCCTGCCCTTGTACGTCGTCTGTACCTTGGCGGCGCCGCGATGGCCGACCGAGATGACGACCTCGTTGTGGCGGCCCTGGTTCATGACATAGTTGTTGTTCTGCATGGTTCGCCGGACCACCTCGTTTTCCTTGATGGTCTCTTCGAGCGTCTCGCGATATTGCGGCAGGCCGCCCATCCGATAGAACCGCGCGGTGTGATAGAAGAACGGCTTCGGCGCCTGCCTGGTGGTGCCGAACTCCTCGGCCAGCGCATAGTCGAAGCCGTCCTTCATCGTGGTCGGACCGCCCGCCATCACCAGTACCGTCACCCGGCTGCCATCGGCATTGGTCCGGTCCTCATAGCGCACGCTGGCCCGCAGCGTGCCCGACACGCTGTGCTCGATCGCGCGCTGGATATCGCCGACGAGCTCGGCGCCCTGCGCCAGCGCGAGCTCGTGGAAATTCTTGCGCACGTTCTTGACCAGGTCGGCATTCGCCGCCTTGAAGTTGCGCAGGGACGCATTGTTGGAGCCCATGGTGTCGCCTCTCCAAGGCAGTCATCGCCGGACCTGACCCGGCGATCCATCGTTCTCGAACAAGGATGGATGCCCGGGTCGAGCCCGCGCATGACAAGACTGAGTTACGGAACCAGCAGCGGCGGGATCTCGCCGTCGCTGTCGAGCGTTACGTCGAAGGTCACGCGCTGGCCGCGCTGGCCGGTGACGTTGAGCTTGGTGCACTTGTAGGGGCCGATGCTTTCGCGGTTGCCCAATTTGACCTTGACGTTCTTGGTCGCGCCAGAGTTCATCCATAGCTCCCACGTATCGTAGTCCTCATCCGCGACGACACCCGCTCCGGAGATCGAGGCCGACATCGACACGATGTCGCGATTGAGCCAGGACGGCGCATCGGGATCCTCGCAATCGGGCACATTGGTTTCGTTCGTCGCAGCCGCGCGATTGTAGCTGCGCGAGTTCAGCCCGCACGGCGCCGAGAACACCTCCGGCGAGTTGCCATCGCCGAGCGAGACCAGAAACTTGGAGAACGGAAGCGTTTGAGCCTTGGCCATGAACGATAGCTCCGGAATGAAAGGGGGTCAGAACGGCACTGGCGCGCGGTCAGGACGATGACGCCACGATGGTGACGCGGTAGACCGCCGAGCCCTGCGCACCGCAGGCGACCTTGAGGATGTCGCCGGTCGCCGACGTCACCGGCCAGCCGGTGCGGCTCACGAATACCGCCCGATCGCCGGGCTTGATGTCGATCGACGATGTCGCGCCGGAGAACGGACCGTTGAAGGTGTTCGACGCCGCGGCGCCGACGGTCAGCGTGCCCGACGACGTCTCCTGGTTGTCGATGAGGATCGCCTTGATCTTTCCGGCGTTGATGGTCTGGCCGAAGGAATCGAGCAAGACGCCAAACAGATCGAGGTTCTCGGAGGTCGAGACCGACAGCGCGCGATCGTCCGAGAACGAGATATCGGCCTTGCCGTAGCCGGCGCCGTAGGACAGCACGATGTCGGACAGGTCAGGGATGCGATCGACGGCATCGCGGCCATCCAGCGCCTTCTTGCTGACGACGTTGATCGATGCCTTGATGACGGAGGTCATGGTCGTCGACATGGTCGAGGAGTCCTTCTGCAGCGTGAGGGAAGATCAGTCGGTGAGGAGTTGGAACGTCAGGACCGCATGGGCGGTCTTACCGTCGGGATCGTCGAGATGGAGTGCGTTCTCGAACATGCAGCTGTTGAGCTGGAGATCCGGCCCCGTCAGCACACCTTCGGCGCCGTCGAGCGCGGCGACGATCTGCGCCGCCAGGGTCCGGGCCTCGACGCGGCTTTCGCTGCGCGACCAGGCGTGCAGCGTGAGATGGATCAGTGCGCCCTCGAGGCCATCGAAACGCTCATTGATGACCTGGATCTGCCCGATCGAGACATAGGGGTACTCCGCCCCCATTGGCACCGGGCAGAAGATGCGGCTGCCGGCCGCGGTCGCAGCGCTGCGCAGCACACGCACGACGGCCACCTGGACCGCGAGCGTCGGATCGACCATCGTCGTCATGGCGCCTTGCCGGTCTGCATCAGGAATTCCAGATAGCGGTTCTTGCCCTCGACATCGATCGGGCCGGACGTGATCGCGAACGCAGTCTGCGCATCGGGATCGGCGGCGCTGCGGACATCGCGGGCGCGCCAATCGGTGCCGACGGCGCGCGTGTCGCGGCAGGAGCGCACCACGACGGTGAAGGTCGACTGCCCCTGCAGCCGCGCCTGCTGCACGGCCTCGCCGGCAAAGCGCGGCTGCAGCTCGGCCTGGATCCGGAACTGCTCGACGAACTCGCTTTCGACCGCGCCGGCCCCATCGTCGACGGCGCGGCGGCGGTCGAAAGCCAGGAGATAGCGCAGCGCACCGCCGGACATCCGCCCTACTCCCAGGTCTCGCTCAACAGCAGCGCCTGCGCGCCTTGCGGCAGCTCGATGGCGGCCGCACGGGCCGAGGCGACGACGCTTTCGCGGTTCTCATAGAGATGTCCGACGATCATCTTGATCGCGGTCTTGACGTTGGCCGCGACCTTGTCGACCGCCTCGCCGGCCTTGAACTGGATGACGATCGGCTCCGCCGCGCGCGGATTGACAATCGGCCAGAGAACGCCGAGCGGCGGAATGATCCGGACCGTCGGCCCCTTGGTCTGCACGACGTACTGATCGGTCGCCAGCGTCGCCGTGACATTGTCGAGGCCGGTGTAGGTGATGCCGATGACATCGCCCCTGGCAACCGGCGCGATCGGCAGGCCGTCGACCAGGCGGCGCCAGGACAGCACTGGCCATTCCAGCGTCTGCATCACAAAGCGCCGCTGCACCACCGCTTGCGCCATCATGGTCGCGGCCGCGATGAAGCCTGTGATCAGGTCATTGTCATCCTCGAAGTCGACGCGCAGATGCGCCTTCGCTTCCTCGAGCGAGACCGGGTCGAATTGGGGTGCTGCGATGGTACGAAGCATGAGCGTTCTGCGCCGTTCAACCTCATGCTCGGCGGGTTGACCCGCCGAGCTAGCCTGTCAGACCTCAGACGTTCTGCACCACGGTCGCCAGATCGTTGTCCGTTCCGAAGCCGTACCGCGGATCGAAGCCGAGCACGGTCGCATCGACCAGCGAGGCCGCAGTGCCGACCGTCACCGACACACGAAACCACTTGAAGCCGTTGTTGAAGTCAGTGTCTTCCTGCTTCAGGTCGATCGTCAGCTGATTGTTGTCGTTCGACGCCTTCACCAGCTGCGTGATCGCCTTGCCGGTGATGTCCTTGGCGCCGGCACCAGCATTGTCGGTTGCCTGCTGCAGCTTGGCGTCGACGGTCGCGGCGGCACCGAGCACGCCGGATTTGAGAATGACCATGTAGTTGTGGAAGGTCGTGGCATCCATCCACGCCGAGGTGACGGTGCCCGCGGCTTGCGACACCGGGCTGATGAATCCGACGATGCCGGCGCGCTGCGACGGCTTCAATGCGGGTCCGGACATTGCGAGATGCTCCTGATTTTGATGAAAGGGAATTTCGGCCGATGGCCGGCGCTCGGTGCGCGCCCGAGCACCGGCAGCGAATTAGCGGCTGGCGAGCGCGATGAAATGCGACTTGCTGTTGGCACCCTTCGCCGCCACGACCGGCGCGGACAAATAGGGCTGGCCACCGACGCGGAAGATCCACCGGAACGCCTGGATGTTCTGGTCGAAGAACAGATGGATCGAGGCCGCGAAGTCGATGCCGCCGCCTTGCTTGGTCGCCAGCGCGTAGCCGGAAAGGTCGGCCAATACGATATCGCCCGTGGTTCCGATGGTCTGGCAATGCTCGTTGTATGTCAGCTGTTCACCGAGCAGCATGCCACCCTTGCGGATGCCACCGCCGGCGAGCGCCTGACTCATCGGCAGCCATGCCGCATTGTTGCCGATCTGAAGCGTGCCGAGCTGCGGCAGTGTATCGCGGTTGGCGATGAACTGCGGGCTGCCGCCATCCATTTCGAACAGCCGGGCCATCATCTTCAGGACGTTGGCGGGCACGATCGTTCCCGCGGTCTGACCGCCCTCGGCCGCTACGGTGATCAGCGCGGGCGACTTCATGAAGCCGAGTGGCTTGCCGTTGCCATCGCCCCACATCACAGCCTCGAAGGCTTTCCAGCGGATCGCGCGCGCCGCCTGAATGGTCAGGCGGTTCTGCAGCCGCGGTGCATCGTCGAGCACCTCCTGCGACGCCAGCACGAAGGCATACAGCTCGTGCAGCTGCATGATCGTCGGCGTCAGCGCGGCCTTGCTGGCCAGCATCTGCGTGCCTTCCGAGCGCCATGCAGCCTGGACGCCGGCCGCGCCCCACGGCGTGGTCTCATCCTTGATGATGCCCACCGTGTTGCCCTGCGTCGGTTCCGGATTACAGAATCCAAGCAGGTCGTTGTCGGCAAACACCAGCGACCAGATCGCCTCGCGCCATTCGGTCGGAACCAGAACGCCCTCGCCGGATGATCCCTGATTCTGCTGATAGCCGGTCGCGGCCGCCGCGAAGCGCGGATCTGCGATGCCCTGGACCTGAAGATTGCGGACGGCGACCGCGAATTCCGGCAGGCTCTTGAACCCGCCCGTGCGGGCCGGATCGGTGTCGTTCACGACGGTCGCGAGCGCCGGCCCGCCGAGCGTCGCAATAGCGATCGCAGCAGCCGACGCGGTCGACGCGAACAAAGAGGCCCGGCGAGCCGACTTCTCTTCCGACGCGATCTCAGCATCGAGCGCGGCGACTTCCTTCTCCAGCGTATCGACCTCGGCTTCCAGCGTCGCCAGCTGCGCCCCCTCGGCCTCGGTCAACGTTTCCTTCGCCAGCAACGCGTTCAGCGCCTCCAGCCGGGTCTTGCCGAGCTTGGCTTTCTCGGCGCGGGCCTGGCGCAGCTTCTTCAGATCCTTTTTCATGGATCAAATACCCCTTTTAATGACGCCCGGACGGAGACACAGCCCTTTCTCCCGCTGTCCGGGCGGACGCGGGCGGCAACCGAATAATGTTCGCAATCTGCGAAGTTTGGGGCGGAGAGCGGGATTCGAACCCGCACACGGAGACGTCGACTAGGCGCCCCCCTTGCAGCGCGTATCCATCCAGTCGTCGACGGGCGCTGCTATGTCCGAGGCACAAGCCTCGCGCTCTACCGTTGAGCTACCTCCGCCAGAAAGCATCAATCGAACGCGAGCGCTGAGCGGCGCCGGGCCACCGCGCGCGTCCCACCCGTGACCAACCCGGAAATCACCTGGTCGAGCGTGCCGATGCGATCGGCCATGCCGCGCGCAACCGCATCCTTGGCGCCGAACATGCGGCCTTGGCCGAAATCCTTCCTGACCGTCGCCGGCGACACCTTGCGGCCGGCTGCAACGGCGCGGATGAATTCGGCTCCGGAATCGTTGACGCGCCCCTGCAGATAGGACCGCGCATCGTCCGACAGCGGACCGAACGGGTGCGCCTCATTCTTCAGCGGCGACTGCTCCGAGCGGATCATGGTCACGTTGATGCCCGCCTCCTCCAGCGCTTTGCCGTAATCGACATGCATCACCATGGCGCCGATCGAGCCGACATCTGCCGATGGCGTCATCACGATCTCGGAGGCCTGCGACGCGATCCAGTACCCGGCCGAGGCGGCCAGCGTGTTGACCACGGCAATGACGGGCTTTTTCTGCGCCGCCTCTGCGAAGGCCGCCGCCGCCTCGGCCGTGCCGGCAACCGTGCCGCCGGGGGTGTCGAAATCCCCGATGATCGCCGCGACGTCCGGATCAGTGCCAGCCCGCCTGGCCTGCGCGGCGATATCCGACAGCGACGAACCGTAGTAGCTGCCGCGCGGCGTCAGCGGACCGGAGACCGAAATCAGCGCGATCTTGCTCGGCTGCGCCGGGACGCTGCCAGCGGCCGCGGCCGCTTCGCGCGCGATCGAGCGCACCAGGCACTCGGCCAGCACCGACAACTCGATTGCGACGGCGGGGTCAATCGCCGAGATCTCTGCGATCACCCGCCGCAGCTCGATAGGCTCAGTCCTCGGCATCGTTGGCGCCCTTCTCGCTATCAGCCGGCCCCGGCTGATCGGCACCGTCGCCAGCATCGGCGCCGGAATTCTTCGTCATCGGATTCTTGTACTCATCACCGCCGGGATCTGTTCGCGGCGACATGTTTTCAAAGCGCAGTATGTCGTTCGCGCTCAACCACTCGCCCTGGCGACCGATCAGATAGGCCGCATAACGCGTCTTGAGGTCGCCGCGCAGCAGGCCCATGAAATTGAATTCGATGAATAGGTCGCCGCTGTCGTTGTCGAGGAGCAGATCACGCTCGGCCGCCTGTTCAACGCCGATCGCCAGTGGCGCCAGACAATAGATCACGAATTCACCGCTCTGCTGCTCGATGTTGTTGTTGGTCGAGCGCTTCAGCCGGGAGGCGCGATGCGGCGGAAAGCTCCAGAGCCCGAACACGCTCGTATCGGCAGCGTCCTCGGTCTCCAGCAGCTGCGCCTCTGCGTTGGTGACCTTCAGCGGCGTATACTTGCCGCCATATTTCAGCAATCGATCGCGATGCCGATTGCGACCCGTGCCGTAGCGGCGCCAGGTCTCCATGAAATCCTGCTCGGCTTCCTTGTCCTTGAAGTTGCCGGGATGCTCAATGATGCCGCCGGTGCCACCGAAATTGGCGAACCAGATGTCGCCATAGTCCTGCACCGCGATGGCGCGGCCGAACACCTTCCGGGCGCTTTCAAAGATCGGCTCGCCGAGCAGCCCGTCTTCGCGCAGCGGGTTGCCGCGCAGGTGCCAGATCTCGTCATCGCGATAAGTCTCCGCCTTGAGCGAAGCGCCCTGCACGATCGTCGCCGGCGGGTTGAACGTGTAGTACAGATGGCCATCGTAACGCCGCTCAACCATCGCCAGCCGCCGCGGATGGATCAGCTCGAGCCCGCCAAGCCCGTAAGGCTGCGGCCCTAGGCGGTCCTCATGCGGCGGAAGGATCTTGCAGAAGGCGTTGCGATAGTAAGACAGATGCCAAGCCAGCTCGCCGATGAACTCCCCCGGCGCATTGCAATCGTTCGGGCGCACGCCGAGCAGCCGCGAAGCCGGATGATCGGGCAGCGCCTCGCGCGCGCCATTCTTGCCGCGCCGATAGACCATCACGGGCAAGGTCGAGATCGCCGAGGACAGGCCGTAGCGCACCGACTGCACCGAGCCGAGCTGCGACACATTGGCGTCGTTGACGACGACGTCCGCGATCGAATGCCCTCCGCCGAGCGCGCCCCAATATTGCGGGTCCCACTGGTCACGCGGCTTGCCGATGTCGATGGAGTCCGCCACGACGCGAAGCGCATGGCCGAGACCAGAAAGGAGGCCCATTCTCACACCACCACCAGCATATCGGAGCCGGTCACGGTCATGCCGGCGGAAGGATTCCAGCTCATCAGGATGGTCGCCTGGAGCAGTGCGATCAGCGGATCTATCTTGGCGCGGCCGGCAACCTGCTTGGTGATCATATCGGCGTTGCCGCGCTGTTCGACCTTCGCGTTGCCGACGACCCAACTCATCAGCGCCTGGTCGGCATGAAAATAGGTCGCGTCCGCGAGCTTGAGATCGAGCCCATAGACCGCGGGCGCCAACGCCGGGCCCTGCAGCAGCCGGCGGATCATCTCGTCGGCGACGCCGCCGCCGAACAGCGCCTCGAACAACGCCGCGGCGCGGTTCGGGTCGATGCCGATCGCGTTCTTCTGCGGCAACAGGCCCGACGCATTGACGCGTGCGACGATCGCAGTGAGATCGGCAAGCGCCGCGGCTGCGTCCAGTATCTTGAACGAGCCCTCTTTCTCGAAATCGTCGAGAAAGGCCGCAATATCCTTGCGGCGCTCGAGCACGATCGGGTCTGCCCAGCCGCAACACCACGACAACCAGTGGCGCGTGCCCTTCTCGCGGCCCATGACGGCAAGGCCGAGCAGGTCGTCGCGGCCGCCGCCGTCAACGCCGATCGTGACCACCTCGCAACGTGCGAGCAGCGCCTCGAGGTCGAGCGTTTCATCGGCCTGTGCATCCCACAGATCGGCACCGCTCCAGCCGTCGTCATTCGTGCCCGTGCCGATCTCGATATTGAGATGCTGCGATGCCCAGACGCTGACCGCATCCTGCCCCTTTTCGCGCTCACTCGCGAAATCGGCCATCATCGACGCGACCGTGATCGGGCGATTGATGTTGGGCATCACCATCGGCCAGACGGCGGGGTCCATCCAGCGCGGCTGGACGCCATACTTGCGCTCCTCGCGCGTCAGCGTCGCGATATCGCGCGGTAGTTCATACAGCAGCGGCAACGTCGGCCGGATGATCTTGCCTCGATAGAGCCCGTCGCGCACGTTCCGAACGAACTTCAGCTCGCTCTTGAAGGCGCCGGCCGGTGCCTCGTCGCTCTGCGTGGTGGTGATGACCAGCACGCCTTCCTCGGTCTTGTCCAGGCCGCCGCGGATCTGGCGCAGCACCCGCGAGGTGTGGGCGCGCTTGCCGAGCAGATGGAGCTCGTCGAGCAGCACGAAGATCAGTGCCATCGCGCCGGTCAGGATCTTGAGATCGAAGCTCGCGATCATGATCTCGGACTTGGTGACGAGGTCCTCGATCGTCTTGTCATAGTCGCGAGGCTTGAAGCGCCGACGCAGATCCGGCGACTCCTCGATCATGCCGACCGCCTGCTCATAGGCGCGATCGGCGACCGCCTGCGTCTCGCCCAGAAACAACGCGGTACCGCGGGGCCGGAAGTTCATCAGCATCGCGACGATCATCAACGCCGCCGAATAGGTCGTTTTCGATGACCCCTTCGGCACGAGCGCGAAGAAGTCGCGGATCATGCGGAGCCTGTTGACCGGGTCCCAGGACCCGAACACGGCGCGGACCAGGTCGCGGAACCACTGCCCCGCAGCATCGCCGAGCCGGGGCGTGCCCGGAACGTCCGGCAATCGCAACTCGTCGAAGAACGCCAGCCCCATGTCGGCTTCTTCGGCGAACAGCGGCAGATCCGGCAACAACGAGCGGCCGTTGCGGATGCGGTCCTCCCAATCTGGGCAGGATGTGTCCCACATCAACGGCGGCGCCACGATCGTCGGCACATCGGGGCGAATGATCATCAGTTCATGCCCTGCAGACGACGCGCCATCAGCTCGCCCATCGGCGAGCCGGCATCCGGTTGATGCGCTGCGGCCAGCGCGGCCGCCTTCTTGCCGACCTTCTCGGCCTTGGCCGGCTTTTCCGGCTTCTTCGCACTCGACGGTTTCAACGGCTGACCGAACATCATCAGGTCGTTGCGGTCGACCAGCTGCAGGAACATCCGGATCGCTGTGGCGCTGCCCGCCTGCGCGGCCTCATAGCCCTTCATCAGCAGCGCGGCGTTGAGCCGGTCGCGGGCGACATCACGGCTTTCGAGCTCCGAAAAATAATGTTTCCGCAGTGTCGGCTCGGTGATGCGCAGCGCGCCCGCGATCCGCTCGTTGTTCCAGCCGCACGCCAACAACATGTTGACGCGATTCCGATTTTCCAACGTTGGCACATGCTCCGGCCTTCCGCGCTTGCCGCGGTTAGCCGGGACAGGATCACCAAACAGATCGAAATTCCGAGCCACGACGAAAAAAAACCTGCGAATGAGAGAACGGCCGGTCCGGGACAGGAGAGGGTCTAGAGATTGCACCACCCCCCCTTCTGTTCGGCTCGCACTGGTGGTCAGTGCCAGATGCCGCGGGTGTGGAGGGATGATTGCTCGGCCTGCTGCTTGCGGCGGTCGTGGCAGGACTTCAGCAGGGTCTGCAGATTGGTCTCATCCCAGAACAGGCGTTCGTCACCACGGTGCGGGACCTTGTGGTCGCATACGAGCAGCGAGGTGTTGCCCTCGATCCGGCCGCAGCCGCATTGGCAGGTGTAGAGATCGCGCAGGAACGTCTGCAGGCGCAGGCGTTGCCAGCGGGCGGTCTTGTACCAGGACTTCCAGGGTGGTTGCGGAGGCATCTGCCCAAAGACAAATGGGCCGCCTGCGTTGCCACAGGCGGCCCAAGTCTAGGGAGGAAACAACAAAGAAAGCGGGTGCGCTCAGACCACCATCAGCCAATCCGCGTGCACCTAACCCGTGACGCGCGAAGCCCAGCGCGAGGGCTGGGCTTTTAGGCAGATTCCACCATTTTACCGCGAACCAGTCTTGCTGGTGGCGGATGCGCCGAAGCGGTTAGCTCCGTTCGAAGCGTCCTGATGACCTTGGCCATCTGGCACCAAGCGCGCTCAGATCACGCGCACTCAGCTTCAACCGCTTCGATGTCACTCTCCTCGATCTCCAAGGGAGTGATGCGCCTGAATATTTCGACACCGACACTGAGTCGGCCCCTTGAGTCAATTCTCTCAACTCGCGCCGAGAAGCCGCGGAACGGTCCATTCAGGACCCTGACGAGCTGACCAACCTCGAAAGCGCGCTGCCGCTTGCTTTTCGGCGTGTTGGCGATGTCCTCGATATTCCTGATGTCTTGAAACAGCTTAGGCGTCAGGTGAGGCGTCCACTCGCCGAACCGCAGGAGGCCGATAGCGCCATCGATGCCACGCCAGCATTCCCAGCGCTCCTCGAAATCCGGGATCAGCACGGCGCCGAGGATCAAGGGCGATACGACGTTCCGGCGCTCGATCCATTCGAAGCCGCGCCTGATGCGTTGGAATTCCTTCATCACCGTCATGACCGGCAGATAGGCGCTGATGTTCCGCAACCGGAAGGCCTTCATCACCTTCGCCTCGCAGTTCGGATGCGTGCGCAGGATGTACCAGCACTGCGGCACTGGCGCCGCCTCGGGCGCGTGCAACTTGGCGAGGTCGACGTAGCCCGCGAAGTCCCCAATCTGATAACCCATGTTCATGCTCTCTCCCCTGCTGCTGGCGACCACGTGCCGTCGCGGCGCGGTGGAAAGGGCCGCGGGACGCGAAAGCCGTTGATGGATTTTCGGACGCGAAAATTCGGGTGCATCGGCGACAGGCCATGCACGGCGGGATCGTGCGGCTCGCGCCAGATGCGCTCGGCCTTCGGCTCGGCACCGAGCCAGAGCTTCAGCCGGTCACGCCAGGCCGCGAAGCGCTCCCCGCCCTCGGCGACGATCTCCCAGCTGTCCCGACCAGCATCGTCGGCGAAGGCCGCGAGCGCCAGCAGATCCGGCTGCACGGGCATTGTGCGCCAGACGCCGCGGCCGAGCTGCTGATCGGCCACCAGCACGGGATCGCGCCGTTCGGCGATGCGCAAGGCGACCGTGAAGCCGGCGAGCTCCTCGCCCTGGATCAGGCGCCGTTCCGGCGGCGGTGGCCGCTCGTCGGGGAGCTTCGCGTTCGGAAACTCCCGAAAACCGCCGGACCGGACCCAGAGGTGAAATGCCCGTGGCTTCCATTTCAGCTTGCGGATCTGCGCCGCATAGTCCGGCACAGCCGCCCTGCAAAGCTTCTGGTCGTCAGCCGCGAGTGCCCGGAATTCGGCGAGTGCGAGATCGCGCCGCATCGCCTCGTGTTCCGGATACCCCTGCCATGCTGGCCCGAAATGCTCCGGCTCCGCTTCGCCTTCCTCACAAGCGCCAGCAGCCTCCCGCCCCCCGGAGGGGGGTAAGGGGGGAGATTCAGGTTCAGGTTCAGAGTTTAGGTGGTCGCAGCACTGCGAGGGCTGGCCGAGGGCTACGCCAGGGCTAACCGTTTCCGGCGCGGAATTTAGCCCTTGCTGCCTGCCAGGGCTAAACGCCGTTGATTTATCTTCGATTTCGATCCGGCCGAGCGCGCGTCCCTCGATCTCATCGGGATCAGCCTCGACATGCAGCCGGATCAGGTCCGTCGTCCGCTTGCCGCGCCCGTCGCCGTTGCGCACGCCCTTGTCGTCGATCCATTGCGCGATGCGCGACACGGCGCCGATCTCCTCGAGCCAGACCAGCCGGCGGCGCACGGTGTCAACCGAAAGATCGGTGTCCTTTGCCAGCTGGTCGAGACCGACGAAGCAGCACGCCTCGCCGTTGACATAGAGCGCGGCCGAGCGCAGCACGCTTTTCGCCGGAGGATTTCTCAGGTCCAGCGAGCGCGCCCAGGCATGCGCCTCATCGGAGGCGATGTGCCGGGCCCGGCGCTTCTCACGAAACGCAGTCATGTTCGCAGTCTCACATTCGAAAGGCAGGGAAAGCAGTTCACGCCACGCACAGCAGGGTCACCCCTGCAGAAGGATCATCACGACGCGCTCCGGCTTCATCCGGGCCAGCGCCCCGCGCTCGACGGCCAGCGCCAGCCGGTCCAACCAGGCGCGCCGCAGCCGCTTGCAGGCCTTCGGCTGACCATCCGGGCCGAGCACTTCGGAATCTTCGAGTTCGCCCAGCTTGGCGCCGTCGGTGGCGAGCAAGCAGATGACGGTCGCGAGCTTGATCGAGACCTCCCCATTGCCGGCCAGAGCGCGCAACAGGACGTCCGTCATTCGGCAGCCTCCAGCATCGAGGAGCTTGGGGGTAACGCCTGGCCCCGCGCCTTCACGAATAGATAGTCGAAGCAGCAACCTCCGCCTGCGCCGGCAAAGGGCAGATCAGGACGGCGGCGCTGGACGAGAACGCCCTGCTTGGCCTGCACGCAGAACTGCGCGTTGGCGCGGACGGCATGCAGCTCTGGCGCGCCTTGTGCGCTATAGGCGAGATCGCCGGTCGCGTAGATGATCGAGGCGCCAGGCGCGGCGTTGCGCACGGCCTCGACGAACTCCGCTACCGAGAGATGCCGTGTGCCCCTGGTGTCCATATGGCCCCCGTTGCCTTCGGCTGCTCGCATCTGAAATCGCACGGCGGCGTGTGGCCGCCGTCGTCGATACGTTCTTCGTCGCGCCAGAACTCGGTCCAGTAGAGATCGTGGCCGCCTTGCGCCTCGCGCCGGCCGACTTTCACCATTTCGCAGCGAACGCATTCCTGCTCTGTCTTGTTGAGGAAGCGGACCTTCTCGCCCCAGCGATGGCGGGTGCTGGTCATCGGCGCGCCCGGGTCCTGATCTCCGGAATCGAGCCCGCGCCGCAGCACTTGACCTCGAACATCACTTCCTGATCGTGTTGATCACGATCCCAGATCGAGAAGGTCTCATTCGGCTTCGCGTCCGACGGCATGAGCCAGCCGCCGAGCGCCTTGCGCGCATCACGCTCGGCGTTCCCCGCCTCCGTCATTTCGCGACGAGCGCGCGCCTCGCGCTCGACGGACTGCTGCCATGCCTTGATGAGTTGTTTGCCTTTGCTCGACGCGCCCGCTTCGCTCATGGCCCCTCCAGAAGATCAGATTGCTGCTCGATATGACCCTCGCCCGCGTAGCCCATCGCGACCAGCGCCTGGGCAACGAGATGCCAGACGTGAACGCGCAGCCGCGGGTACTTCGTGAGATCGGCGGTCCGCTGCCGCACGAGGCGCGCCAGCTGCTGCGCCGAGCGCCCGCGGAAGGTCTCGGCGCGATAGTCGCCATGCTCGCGCGTGCCGCCGATGTTGCAGATCCGCATGCGGGCGATCTCGGTAACCTCGCGCGTGACGGCGGAATGGAGCTCGACGCGGATGATGATCATTGGCCACCACGCGCGCGAGCCTCGAAGCCCTCCGCCCAATCGCGCCGAAGCTGTTCAAGCTCCGGAGCTGCCAACGGCCCGTCGCATTGGATGAATGTCTCGCCGCCAACGCACCGCACGGCCCAGCTGCTGCTCGGCGAAAACCCGCGATGCCGCCAACCGAGCCAATAGCCCAGGAACCAGCAGAGGCAGCAGGCGGCGAAGAATCCGGCGAGAACGGCTTGATTGATCATCGGCGATACCCCGCGAGGTAGTCCGCGCCGCCGACCTGATAGGTGATGCCGCTGCGATACTCGATCGGCACGCCGTTGAAGCGGGCCATGCTGATGCCGGCTTCCATCCCGCGCGAGACGCCGCGATCGGTGCACACGACGACCGCATCGGCCAGGTGCATCCAGGCGTGTCCAGCATTGATGCCGTGTGCGCGCTCGCGCTCATTGTCATCGTCAAGGATGCCCGGCTGCGTATAGAGCAGGTGTGACACCAACGGCGCCTCGCCGCGCAGCAGCGCGTCTTTCACGCAAGCGCGCGCATAGGCGACGTTGGCGACGATGTCGCCGGCATAGGGCGACTCCAGGATGACGCGCCGCATTTGCCGCGGCGTCAGCGTCCGACAGCTGAGGATCTCAGCCATTGCCCATCACCCCCTTGATGCGCGCCTCGTTGGCCTGCAGCCATTCCAGCGTCGCGGCGGCCGCTTCGAGCCGCGAGATATGGTATTCCGCCTGCGACCGGCTCATCCCCGGCTTGACCTTGCGCTCGCGGATCTCGACGTTGATGGCGCCGATTTGCTGGCGCAGGGGGATGTTGTCGCTCATGGCCGCAACTCAGTAGTTGGCGCGAGCGCGGGACGCACGAGCTGGGCGAGGAAAGCGCGGCCGTCGTCGGTCACCATGATCCGCTTCGTCGTCGCATGCGCGAAGCCGGCGCCGATCAGGTGCCGCACTATGCCGCCGTCGATCGCCTCGCCCGCGTCGATCGCGCGCAGCGCCGCCTGCATCTCCAGCTCATCCGACGTCAGCGGCAGCCGCGTCTGCAGATGCCCGTCGACGACCTCGCCGAGCAGCCGGTCGCGGCGCGCGAGATCCATCTCGGCTTGCTCAACCGCAATCGCTGACGACGTCCGGCGCAGGAACGGCGGGATCTCGAGATCAGGAAAGCCAGGGCCAGGTCTGCCCGCCGGCGGAACGGCGGTTTCGGCTCCGTTGTCCTGGTCGACTGGAGCCGGTTCGACTATCCCATCTTCCGACGCTGGAGGTAGCGCGGGCGGGGCTGGCAGATCTGCGGCACGAAGTGACTCGCCGCTGTCCGCAAACTGAACGGTTTCGTCGGGCGCATCAAAGCCCCAGGCTTCCCAGCCAGGCCGGCAACGACGCGCGTTGAATTCCACCTTCGGCACGTTGGGCCAGTGGAATTCGATCATCCTGTGGATGTTGTCCGGCTTCTGGCTATGCGCGCCGACCGGCTCGGTGAACACGCTGCGGAAATGCGCCGTCGCCGGAGGCACGACCTTGCCACGCACACCGACCAGCACGATCTCATGCTCGCCGGTGAACCAGTAGCCCATCCCGCGCGCCTCACCCATCCGCCGCTTGTCCCAGACCAGATGCGTGACGTAAGTGAAGCCCTGCAGCTCCATCACCTTGATGGCGACCGCGAGGTGCGGAATCGTCGTCCACTTGAACAGGATGCAGTCGTCGGCGAGGCAAGCGAACCGCTCGACACAACGCGCGACGATCTCCTCAGGCGTTCGCGCCTCCGCGGCCGTCTCATAGTGCATCGACGGATGCCGCTCGGTGCCGGTCTCGGCGGACCACGTCTCATGGTCCCACTCGAAATCCTCGATCGCGACACCGAACATCTTCTCCGGCAATGCCTGGATCTTGCGGCCGAGCTTCGCCTCGCGCTCGGCGCGCTGCTCTTTCTTGGCCGCGATCTTGTCTCTGCGGATTTCCTTGATGACCGGCGCCAGCATCTTCTTGGCATCGGCGGTCAGCTTCCCCTGGGCATCGCGCGGCAACGCAGCCACGATCTCGGCCTGGCGCTCAGCCGGCTGGGCTGCGATCTCGGCTGCAGCAGCAACCGAGATCTTGCCACGGCTGGCCGCCTCGACGATCTCCGGCGCGGCATGCGCTATGACCGATCTGGCGCGGTCGATGCCGGCAACGTCAGCCTGCGTGATCTTGGCCGCCTGCTCGCGGCTAATGTTCGCAGATTGCGAAGTTTGTTCGGGGCGCCCCTGCCTCAGCGTGACAAGCCGCGCGCCGACCATGCGCCGCTCGTCGGCGGACATCTGGCGGCGGTGCAGGTTGCGCGACAGCACGAAATCAAGCGGGTCGCCGTCGACCGCCTGCGCGAATTGCCGGAACAGGAAGCGATTGCCGACGTCGAGAATATCGGCGGCCTGCAGCTTGTCGCCTTCATGCACCCCCGCCTGACACCAGCCCGGGCCGACAGCCTCACCAGTCGACATGATCCAGACGAGCGCGCGGTAGCGGTTGCGGCCGTCGAGGATCTGCACGGCGGCATCGCCCTGCCCGATCAGGATGATCCGGTCTTTCAGGCCGTTGATGCGGATGTCCTCGGCCAGATCGTAGAAGTCCGCGCCCTCGATCAGCGGAAACAGCTCGGCATAAGGATGAAAAGCAAAGGTCATCAGAACGGCACCTCCGCAGGCTCCGGCTGATGACCGAGATCGGCCAGAAGCCGCAGGACGATGGAATCGAGTGATGGAATCTGCTCGCGCGGCGTGCGGTTGCCGCAGTTCTGGCGATGCGTCAGCCAGCGGAGATTGCAGCGGCGGTTGTCGAGCGTCTGGCCGTTGATGTGGTCGACGACGTGCGTCCGCATGAAGCGGTCCGAGCGCGGATCGGCCTTGACCATGATCTCGCGATGCATGCGCAGCGTTGCGCGGTCAGGCCCTACATTGCGTTTGGCGTATTTCTGCCAGGGCGTGCGCGAGCCCCAGGAGACGTTCCACTTCGTTTCCGACAGCCACTCGTAATCCGCGGCATCGACCAGGCACGAGATGTCGTCGCGCACCGACAGCCAGATCCGGCGATACGGCGTCCAGCTCAGGTCGACGAGGTCGAAAGCGCTGATCCCGGGCAACGGCTGAGGCGAGACGAAGCTTTCGCGGATCATCACGACGCCTTCCGCTTTTTCATGAAGTCCTGGAACAGCGGCGGCACGTAGTCCTCGGCGAACGACTTGTCGTCCGCCGTGCGCCACAGCCGCATCGGCTGGCCGCCGACGCTGGCGATGATCTCGCCATTGACCGGGATCAGGAGCTGCAGCGCCTCGATCACCTGCTCGCGCCCGATGCCGTCAGCGGTCAGGCGCTTGACCTGGACGTGCAGCGGGTGCTCCGACGTCATGCCGATCGCATGCATGTAGATGCCGTCGATCGACTCCTGCTCGGCGACCTCGCCTTGGTCCTTCTGCCGCCGCTTGATGATGCGGCGCATCGCCTTGGTGTCGAAGCCCTTTGCCTTCGCCTCGGCAAACAGCACCTTCTGATCATCCTTGAGCGCTACGATCTCCTCGACGATGCGCTCGATCCGCTCGATATAGGAGTTGAGCAGCTCACGGCCTTCGGTGGTGGCGACGCTCATGGCCGCTCTCCCGCGGCCGCATCGATGGCATCCGCCAGGACGCGGTAGAGGGCGCTCGACGGCAAAATCCACACTTCGACCGCGCATGGATCGCGACACACGACCGTCTCGATCCGGAACAACCGGTCGATTGGAGGAACCCGGTCGAGGAAGCCGGGAGGAAGGTGGAGAAGCAGATCGCGCAGCTCGATCAAGACCGCGTCGAGCTTCAAGCAGTTCGCCTTGAACGACATCGGCGTCAGCTTGCTCATCGTCGCCCCCCTTGAAATGCAGGCGCGCCGCGACTTTTCCACAGCCGTACACAGCCACGCGGCGGAGCGCCAAAAACGGATATCCACAGGCCGAAATAATCGCCTTGCGCACCCTGCCCGCCGGATCGACCGGCGCCGCCCTGGCCCGATACGGTGCCGCTCATGGCTGCACCTCATCACCAGGCGCGAACGGCAAACGCTGCACGACGCCGGCAAGCGCGACGGGGTCGGGCTCGATCATCTGCCAAAGGCTGTCGGGCGCATCGGCGCCGATGGCAGACAGAGCGGCCTTCAGGACTACGTAGGTCTTGGGCGGGAATTTGCCGGAGGCCTTGTAGTAGTAGACTGCGGTTTTGTTGCCGCGTGTCAGAGCCATCACGCCGCCAACACCGAGGGCGTCGAAAACCTGTCCGGTCGTTTCGAATCGTCGGGTGATCTTCTTCATGCACCCGAGCGATACTCAAATTATTTGAACGCGCAACGATCAAGTTTTCTTAATGGGATTTTTGTGATGCCTGCGCCATCCTCCGCGGCGATGCCAAAGCCCCCTTCAAAACCGCAACTTCCCCAGGAAGTTCTTGAACGTATCGAACGGCTTAGGCGCGTACAGGCCCTATTAAAGCTGGATACGCAAAAGGCCTTCACCGATCGATTGGGGATTTCTCCGCAGCGGTGGGCCAATTTTGTCGGCGGGATGCCCTTGAGTATCGACGTCGCTCAAAAACTAGTGCGAATCATCCCCGGATTGACCCTCGATTGGCTCTATAACGGCGAGCGGAGGGGCCTGAGCGTGGATCTGGATCGGGCTCTCAACGAGCCGAAGCCCGGGCAGGACCGCGCGCGGGCCTAACCCGCCAGGTTGTCGGTCGGCTGCCAGGAAACCATCGAGAAAATCCCGCATATAGGCGAGGACGATCGCGGCGTCCTCCGGATCTTCAGGCAATTGGCAGCACAGCTCCATGGCGCGGCGCCGGTGCCAACCCTCACCCCTTTTCCCCATTCCCAGTCCGCCCTTCTGACCCTAACCCCGGGGCAGGCGCAGCTCTTTGTTCAAATTATTTGAGCGCTCGGTTTGCATATTCAAATTATTTGAGTAAGGTGCAGCACATTCGGCAGACGGCAGCGTTGCCCTTTGAGTGGTTGCAACTGTGCTCGCCTACCTCCGGTGGCGCAAGCCATGGCTAACGAAAGGTTAGTTCCGATGGTTAACAGACAGAAACAAAGCCTTCGCTGGCGGCGCAAGCAGCTGCTGCGGCACGGCCCGCGGGAGACCCATGCCCCGCTGGCCGCCGCGCTCGTCGTCATCGTGTTGGCTGCGATGGTGCCGCTTGCCGGCGCCGGACTGATTGCCCGCCTCGCATCGTCGGAGCGTCCGGCCTGCTCTGACGGCTCCATTCCCGCCGTTCTGACCGACTGCGCGGTGACGCGATGATCATCAGACGGTCTGCCCTCCTCGCCCGCATCGAGGCTGTGTCATGAAGCTGAAACATCCAGTGCAGCGGGTCACCTACATCACCAAGCGCGGCGAGCGCCGCATCTACGAATATCACCGCAAGCCGTGGCCGAGCACGGTCGATCAATGCGTCGCCGTGCTGGCGCGCGGGCCGCTGCACCGGGAAGGCAACGCTCAGTGGCGCGCCGACGGCCGCGGGCGCCGTTTCAGAAACGCCACCGTCGAGAAAGCGATCGCGCGCGGCCTGGCCGAGCGCAGGGGCGATAAGATCTTCCTGGTCATTCGCGAGGCGGCAGAATGAGCGTGATCACTGTCATGGCCATGTACCTCGACGAGGAGCTCCAGGCGCGCGGCGTGTTCGGCATCGGCCGCGCGGATTGCGCCGAGATCTTGCGCGCCGTCATCGAGCGCACGTCCGAGGTTGCCGAGAAGGCCGTCGCCGCCGTCCCTGGCCTGCCCGCGCGCGATCCACCGAAGGCCTGACGCGCCATGCCCCTGCCAGCCCTTCCGGCCGCACTGGAGGCCCATTTCGCCATCCAAGCGACAATCGGGCTGCCGGAGCTCTGCCGCCTGCTCCCCATGGACCGCAAGACGCTGGCGCGGCATATTGAGGCCGGGCGGCTCACCGGGCGGATCAAGGGATGCGGTCGGAAGAAGCCCCGCCGCGTGTTCATGCCACGCGACGTGGTCGCCTTCCTCGAGGCCCTGGCCGTCCCGGAGCCAGCCCAGCCGAAAGCGCGCTCATGTCCATCTACCAGACCCGAAAGAGCCCCTACTGGCAGTACGACTTCGAGATCGAACATTTTCGCTTTTACGGCTCAACCAAGCTCCGGGATGAACGTCAGGCTCAGACCTTCGAGGAAGCGCGCAAGATCGAGGCCCGCGCCCTCGTCGAGCGACTGAAGGCCGAGGGCTCGTCGCCCCTTACGCTCAAGGCTGCCTGCGACCGCTGGTGGACCGAGCACGGCTCGACCCTGGCCGATCAGCGCATCCGCAGCGTGCTCGACCGCCTGGTCGAAATCATGGGCGCCCGGACCTATCTGCACACCATCAACGACGACGCCGTCTCGCGCATGGTCGCCGAGCGGCGGAAGGATACCAGGCGCGATCGCACCGTGGTCGAAAACGACCGCAAGGTCATCCTGCGCCGGCCGATCACCCCGCGCACGGTCAATCGCACCATCGACCTCTTGCGCCAAGTCATGTACCGCGCCGCCGACAACTGGAACGCGGCGATCGTCAAGATGCCGAAATGGCGCAAGCACCGGCTGAAGCAGGTCAAGCGCCACATCCGCGAGATCTCCGCCGCCGAGGAAGCGACGCTCGACGCGGCCGAAGACCGTGACTACGCCGACGTCCGACGCTTCGCCATCATCACCGGCCTGCGCAAGGGCAACCTGTTCCTGACCTGGCCCCAGGTCGACTTCGACCTGGCCGTGATCCGCGTCATCACCAAGGGCGGCCAGCCCCGCGTCATCCCGCTGACCAAGGAAGCCTACCAGATGCTGTGGCGCCGCCGCGGCGACCACCCGATCCACGTCTTCACGTTCGTTGCCCAGCGGACCTGGAAGAAGCATCCGAAGAACGGCGAGGAGCGGATCAAGGGCCAGCGCTATCCGATGACCTATTACGGCTTCACCACCTACTGCCGGAAATGGAAGAAGCACGGCGTCGCTGCCCGAATCCACGACCTCCGCCACACCACGGGCATGCGCACGCTACGCAAGACCCGTAATCTCAAGGTTGTCCAGACGCTGCTCGGTCACACCGATATCAAGACGACGGCGACGTTCTATACGGATGCACTGGTTGAGGACTTACGAGAAGCGATGGAAGAGGCAAACGCCAAGGTCGGCACCTTGAACGGCCCGCTTCCTTTTGGAACAAAGGTCACAAAGCCATCTGACGGCTCATAAGGAACTGTGATATCTTGCATTTCAACCATTAATCTACCCTAATTCGAATTTCAATTTTAACTCTCTTAGGGCGTTGACTTGCATGTCAACAATGACCAGATTATTGAACAATGGAACCTTAAGATCTGTCAACTTCGGTCTGATCGATGACGAGCTCCCCCAGCGAGGCCTATTTGGCACAAAGCGCCTATTTAGCTTTCTGGCCCAGGATTTGCCGACAATTGAGAGCCAGGACACGATGCTGTCCGCGTCAGAACAAGTAGCGAACCTGTTCGGAAGCTATCTCACCAACCGGCCGCTAATCCTCAGGTCACCGATCTCTCCGCTTAGGCACCTGGAACACGCAGTCTGGGAACTAAAGACTCTGGACGTGAGGATTTTTGGTTGGTTTGCCGATCGAGACCTAATGGTCATTGACGCAGGCTGTGACGTCAAACTCCTCAAAAGTGCGAAGCTAAACTACAGCGGTTTCATCAGCCAAACACAGTACGTTCGAAAGACACTTGGCTTCACGCCGAACGACTACATTTCAGGAGACCAGCCAAATGACATTCTCACCAACTTCGTTGTCGCCCCGAGACCTCATGGCGGCACGCTTCGTGGGTAATGTTAGAGAGGAAATCCTGCTCGCTTTCTTGGAAGAGATGAGTGAGCGCGGATTGACTAAGAGCGACATTGCCAATCTTCTCGGCGTCCATAGATCTGTCATTTCTCGCGTGCTGAATGGAAAGGCTCCGCTTGAACTACGGACGATCGGTCAATTGGCCTGGGCGCTAGGTAGAGATCCAGAGTTCAAGTTGCCAAAGAAGAAGAGGCGGTCTCGCCCAAGTAATCACCCTCCCGTTGTTAACAGCACGGTGTTTCCTTCTGGCTTCTCTACTGTGGAAACGCCATGACCCGGCTAGCGACTTTTTTTTGCTGCGACGACTTGGCGGCAGTCGCGCCGGGGAAGTCAGGTTATCTCGGAGTGTACAGCAATGAGATGATTGTGCCTGCGCTACCCACGACTCTGAATCAGTTGTTCTTCGTTGTGAGGTTTAGAACCCCAATCCACGACCAGCCGAAGAAAATGCAGGTACGTATCGAGTGGCCGGGACATGAACCATTCTTTCAAGTTCAGCCGGTCGCCCCCATCAATCCGACTAAAGAGGGAGTCTTTTTTCAGGCACAAGCGGTCGTCCGTATTTCTCCGTTTGAAATTAGTAAGGAAGGCGTAATTCGGGTCTTCGTTGAGGATGAGCTAACTGACAATTACGCCGGCGGCCTGCGAGTTAGGGTCGGCATTCCTCCTGAACTGAGACTTCAGCAGCTCGCAGGCGGGGTTATGTTGGCAATCGGACACTACGCCCGACTGGGAAGCGAGACGGAGCAGGTCCGAGAACGGACCGCGGTACGTCTCATCGAGACGTTGTCGGACTATTTGATTCGTGCTCAGGGCTCGATCGTGCTCCCATACCCTAGCGCCGACATTCGACTTGTAGTTGATCATCAGAGGCTTCAGGTCTTCTTTGCGCGCCCCTACAATACGGACGATTTATCACTTGATATTGAGCCGCTTCCGAACGGGGAACGAGTAGTTATCGAGGAACTCGATCGGCTTGGCTTCCGGGTGAAGTTCGATCCACAAATGCCTGCGGATCCAGAATTTAATTACAGTGTGAAACCTGGGTCGACTGAAAGTCGGTCACCGGACATTGTGACGGAGCGTCCACCCCGCAAAAGGCGCCCCAAAAAATGAAGGGGTCCCGGAAATTCCCCCTACCTACTATTGGAATCCTATCAACGAATTGAAATCATTACCGAAAGCAAATCAGAAGCGCCTGATTTCTACTCCGCGGGTTGCAGGTTCGAGCCCTGCTGGGATCGCGAATCGCCACGCCAGCGCCATCGTGGCGCCCCGCCGCTCGTCCATTTCGAAACATTGCCGTGAACGACAGGGCGTGCGCACCCAAGCTTGCCTTCGTTTGGCGGATGCGTGGCCATGGCATTGGGGGGCTCGGTTGGCGAAACATGAGGCATCCCGGTTTCTGGTGAGAATTTTGCGGTCCAGATTCCGCGACCACAAGACGGAGCTTTCCGAGCTGCGGCGTCACATCCGGCGCGGCGACGTTGTCTGCGACATCGGCGCCAACAAGGGCAGTTTTCTCTACTGGCTGGCGCGGTGGTCGGCGCCGGGGCGGGTCGTCGCCTTCGAGCCTCAGCCGGACCTGGCCGAAGGATTGGCGCGGCTCTGCAAGCGGTTCTCGCTCGACAACGTCGTGGTCGAACCACGCGCCGTCTATTCGTGCTCCAGCAAGAAGACCCTGTTCGTGCCCGAGGGGCACCAGCCCGGGGCCTCGCTGCTCCGCCCCGCCGAGACCTCGAAGGCCATCCAGGTGCAGACGACGTCGTTGGACGACTATCTCCCCGATACGGGAAACGTGTCTGCGATCAAGATCGACGTCGAGGGTGCCGAACTCGACGTGCTGCGCGGCGCCGAGCGCACCTTGCGCCGATGCCGGCCGTTGATCGTGGTCGAGTGCGACCACCGCCTGGCGACGCTCGACAGGGTGAAGGAGACGTTCTTGCTCCTGCGGGGTCTTGGCTATCGAGGCCAATTCCTGAGCCGCGGGAGATTGCTTCCGTTGTCCGCCTTCGACCCGGAGATCCACCAGCGCGACGATGGCGAATGGTTCTGGAAGCGAAAGGACTACTGCAACAACTTCATCTTCAGGAGCTTGCACGCGCCCACGTCCTGAACTGCGGATGAGCCGGGCTGGTCGATGATGACGTCACAGGTATCTGATCAATCGCCCCTCCCCGCGCAGGACGAAACATTCCGGGAGCCGATCGAAACCATTTCGCCGCGCCTACGAAGTCGTCGTGAAACAGACCCCCGGCATGTTGCCGAATATCAAATCGACCGTAGGGGTTACCGATGTCCGCGTTGCTGAGCTTCATTTTCGAATCCTACTGCCTGAGCTGCCGGGCGATGTTTCCAGAGCTCAATACCGATCAGTCGACCGTCGCGGAGTAGCTCGCGGCCGAGTGGCCGGAATTTCGATCCGAGATTGAGCCGCGCGGGCGCAGCCGGCCCACTTTGGCTGTCTGCCTGCAGACTGCTCGTCCGGAAAACCAACGCGCATCAAGCTTTGCTCTTCAGCTTAATGGCGGCTTCCATTTGACGCCGACGCCCTTCATCCGCCACGTCTTGGGCGATGGAGTTGAACCATGTTTGAACTAGCCATGTTTGCCGCAATCTGTTTCATCGCCGCTGTCGCCCTCACGATCATTTACCAGCGGCGTCAGGACGTCCTCTACGGCCCCTATATCGCGGATGTCTCGTGGCCGACGGCGCTGCCCGGCGACCGCATCGAAGCGTCGTCACCCTGAACCTGGATGTGCTCCCGGGAGGCACCGGGCAGGCCGTCGCGATCACGCCAGCGATGATTGCCGATCTGCATGACGCCCGGCTTCACAAGCCGATGCGCCCGCCGGAATCGTTGAGCAGCGCATCGAGCCGGTCGGGGCTCATCCTCTGTCCACCCGGCGTCTCTATGCTGACGCAGGCAGCGCCGAGACGCAGATAGGCGTTTGCCGTGAGCAGCGCATCCTGCGCGCTGCGGCACCTGATGGTGGCGATCGCGCTGGCGCTTTCGGCCCGAACGGTGAAGGATGCGGCGGCCATGAGGGGCGAGCTCGTCTGTAAGCGGCGGCTGAAATGAAGCCGAAGCCTATGCGACGGAGCCCGACGGTATCATTGAGGCGGATCAAAGCCGCCGGTCCCAGGCTTCGCCATGGGCGTCCCGCTCAGCTCCGATTCAGCGACAGGCTGATGCGGGTGACGATGCCGTCCCAATCGCGCTCCCAGGCCCGGGGGTAGTTGATCAGCACGCAGTGGACATAGCCCCCAACGAAGTTGCAGCGATTATACCAGACGTAGTCGCCCTTGTAGCTCGACACCGCGAAGAAGCGCGAGGTGATCCGCTTGTACTGGATGTTCGGCGGCGGGTTCTTCTGGGCGAGGAATCGCGCCGGCGACTCCCTGGTGTCATTGGGCATCGACTGCACGGTCAGATTGGCGCGGCCGTCCGCGGTCTGGAAGCGCTGGCCATAGCCCCCGGGTTGGCCCGCCGTGTCGCTGAAGATCGAGACGGGAATGTCGACCGACGTGCCGGTCTCCGGGATCCTATAGGTGTTCCAGCGCACCGATTCGGCCGGCGCGGCGTTGCTCCAGCACGCGGCGCATGCAAGCACGGCCATGGCCTTGATGATCGGATTCATGTCTGTCGTCCCCAACGGCTTGAGAAAACATGACGTTGAACCACCTTCGCGGCTCAGCGAAGGCAGCGTCCGCCATCAGCGGCAGGCGAACGCGCGACCCCAGTCGAAGGTTCATGGCTCCCGCAGGTCCCGTGCTCGATCGCTCCTCATCATTGAACCTGGGATGGAGCGACGTTCCGGGTTGCCGTCGGGCCGTCACCCGCCATGAGTTCGTGCGTTCCGGTCTCGGCGGGCTGCTCAAGTCTCCGCAAGAACGCATCCAGTTGCGGCGCGAGTTGCGAAAGGACAAACCTCGACCCTTCCGGGGTGAAATGGATGGTGTCCCAAACAATCGGCGTTTCCGCGTCGATCGTCAGCGGGCAACGCCTCTTGCTGCAAATCGTGTCGAGAATGGAAACGTATTGAACGAGCGGATACGCGCTGGCGATCTCCTTCAAACGGTCGTCCGCCTTGAACGCCCCCTCTCTCGGCAAGAGCGAATTGCCGATTGGGACGTGCGTCTGCTCATGGTTGAACAACGTCGAAGCCAAGGGAGCGGGGAACTCGATCGAAGGACCGAGGAGCAGAACTGGAACGCCGGCTTCCTGAGCTGCCGCCAGCAGCGCGTTCAAATACCGATCGACGCGCCGTGCAGGAGGCTGGCCGTAGGTTTCGAGATAGGCGCGCCAATTGCCGGAAAGAACGACGGCGTCAAAGCGGTGGGCCCTGATCTGATCGCGTAGCAGCTGATTGACGTCGTTGCAGTTTCGCGAGGTGCTCAGCTTGAGCTCGACGAACGGGGGACAAGCCCCTGACGTAAGCTGCAGAAGATGATAGGCATCGGACGACAGGTAGCTGCGCAATCCCCAGGCATAATGTGCGGCGAGGCTGTCGCCGGCGAGCAGAATGTTGCGCTTGTTTGCAGCCGGCTTCAGGCACGCATCAAAGTCGTAGGCCGATGGCGGCTCATCGGGCTGCAAGAAGCAGCTGTGCGCATGATAGAACGGCTCCATCGTCCGGGAATCGTACCGGAGCATTCGTGCCTGGGATTGCGGGAAGCGATCGGCGTAGCCGTCACGAGCGACGCCGTCAACTCCGACCGCGATCAGGACGACGGCAATGCCCGCGATCACCGGGGAGCCACGCACGCCAACCCACTCCGTTCGCGCTCGTGCCGGCCGCTCGACGATGACGTAAGAGAGATAGGCCAGCAGCAGCGAGCACAGCAGGAGCCCGGCGGTAGCAAACGCCGAGGTCGCGACATCGAGCGGCAGCGCGGCCCTGCCGAGGACGAACACCGGCCAATGCCAAAGATAGAGCGAATAGGACAGACGGCCGAGGAAGGCTCCGGTCTCGCGGAACGGCAGCCGGGGCCTGCCCTGCTCCTGATTGAAGGCGACAATATAGAACGCAGTACCGAGACAGGGAATCAGCGCATGCAACCCGGGGAATCGTGTCTCCGCGCGGAAGATGACCACGGGAATCAGCATGGAGCCCATGCCGGCTGTCGCAAGGATGAGACGCGCCTCGCTTCTGACCGGTGACCATCGATGCAGAAAGAACGCGATGCTTCCGATCAAAAACTCCCAGGCCCGCAGCGGGGCGATGTAGAAGGCGGCCGAGGGCGATTGCTTGATCCAAAGCTCATCGAGCACGCACAGCGCGACCGTGCCGGTGATGACCAGTCCGAGCGACAGCTTCGACGTTGGGTCGGGAAACAGCCTGCTCCAGAGCCAAGTCACGACCGGAAACAGGAAGTAGAACTGCTCCTCCACCGACAATGACCAAGTGTGGATGAGAACCTTCCCGATCGTTGGAAGATCGAAATAGCCGGTCTGCGACCAGAAGAAGATGTTCGAGGAAAACAGAAGCGTAGAGACCGCGCTTCCGAAAAACATTCGGTAGTCGCCAGGAGGCGCAAAGAACCACGCTGACCTTGCCCCTGGGGCTTAATCCAGTTTGAAGTTCGTTCTGGCCCCAACGAGGACCAGAGCATGAAGCGCAGCCGCTTTACGGAAGAGCAGATCATCGGGATTTTGAAGGAGCACGAGGCTGGCGTTCCGGTCGCCGATCTGTGCCGCAAGCATGGCGTGAGCGACGCCAGCATTTACAAGTGGAAGGCCAAGTTCGGCGGAATGGACGTCTCGGAGGCCAAGCGGCTGAAGACGCTGGAGGACGAGAACACGCGGCTCAAGCGGCTGCTGGCGGACGCCATGCTGGACAATGCCGCCCTGAAGGATCTCCTGGGAAAGAAGTGGTGACGCCCGCGGCGAAGCGGAAAGCTGTCGCACAGCTCGTGGGCGTTCACGGGATGAGCGAACGGCGGGCGTGTAAAGCCATCGGCTGTTGTCGCATGACGGTCAGATATCAGACGAGCCGGGCCGA
>NZ_JAUETE010000012.1:0-259255 GCF_032484535.1 Bradyrhizobium sp. SZCCHNS3016 | reverse complement strand
GACCAATTGAATCCACCGGGTGTTCCAGGCCGTACCTGTGGTGACCGCCGCGTGCTTTTTTCTTTGCACGCGGGCCACGGGCCTCAGCCGAGGCCCGGCCTTCCCTGCGCCCTCTGCAAGGAGAGGGCGATCAGACGAGCAAAGACTCGGACGCGAAAGCGGGTGCGAGGATGGCCAGTCGTGCCGAAAATTCCGGTGTCGTCCCGGCGAACGCCGGGACCCAGACTCCCCGACATGGGTGTGAGGCACGCTGGAGCGATGAGACCGGGCGGTCATGCCGGCCGGTGGTTATGGATCCCGGCGTTCGCCGGGATGACACTGAGGGGTGGGAGCAGGCTGGCCTCCATCGGCGTGTAGCGATGTGTCAGCCATGTCTCCGAACGGTCGTCTCACACGTTCGAAATCGAGCAGTGACCAGCTCATGATCGATGACGACGCGATGGAACGTCAGCGCGGCAAAACAGCAAAAAGCCGGGCGGGGCCCGGCCTTGATGATCTGACGATGCGGCCGCCCTCAGTAGGGGATCGGAATCCGGGTCGGATAGCCGCCGAGATCGGATGGTGCCATCAGCGGCTGGCGGTCGATCGGCCGGTTCAGATTCTCGCGCGCGAACGACGGGTAGCCGACAGCCGGAGGGAACGCATAGTCCGAGAACTTGCGGTCGCCCGGGAGCACCTCGGTGCCGCCGTCGAGGAACGAGCGGCGGGTGATGTAGATGCGGGTGCGCGGGCCGGACTGGTAGGAATAGTTCGGATTGCCGTTGTTGGTGACGGCAACGGCACGGCGCTTGGTGGTGGCGGCATCCGCCGAGGTGGCGGCAAGAGACGTGACGGCAAGGCCGGTCGCGGCGATCACCGCCAAGGCCATGACCCGGGTCGCAGCAGGAAATTCGATCATCACGTCCTCTTCCTCGCGCCAAAAGGGGCGGGCGCTCGCCATGCGCATGATTTGGCCCGCACAATATCTGGGTCGGCTGTGGCATCACAAGGTCATTCCCGCGGCGACGGGCAAGATAAATGCCTGCTGTGGCGGGAAAGTTGCATCAATATCCGTCACTTGCCCGTGGGTTTGACGGGTCGAATAGGATGCGGTCACGCCCAGCAACATCCGGACGCAGGCAGACATTCACAAGGCGCCGCGCAGCCTCGGATTGGCGGTCGAAGTCACCCAATCGCCGCTGCCGCTGGCGATGGCGGGTTCGTCGCAGCCGCCGCGCCGCTGATCGGTCCCCATGAAAAGCTGGCTCAGGGCCCGGTTCTGGTCGGGCGCCAGCAGGGTCAGCCGGTTGAGCATGCAGCCGACCATGGCGCGGCGCGCCGGCATCGTCACGCCCTGGCACGACCAGCCGGAGATCCGCAGCGCCGGCTCGGCGATGGTCTTGAGAAAGCCGAGGCAGGCTCCGGCGCCCTCGGGAGCCCCAGCCCGGCGGACCAGACTGACGGGGCCGAACCGGCTGTCGATCACGCCGGCGGTCTCGAGCTCGGAGGCGGAGTTGCGCCCCATCCGGACCGCGAGATCGGCCCGGGGATCACGCCTTGCATCGCGCTCCGGTCCGAACCGGTAGATCTCGAGCTCGGCAGCGGGGCGATCGGCGGGTTCGCCCCAGCGCAACACGTCCTTGCGGCCGCCTTCGGGATGGATGAGCACGGTGTAGGTGGCGGTCCTGTCGGGCTGGTCGGCGAGACGGAGCGAGAACGCCGGTACGGCGCCGTCGGCCAAGGTCCAGCCGGCGCGGCCGGACAAGCCCGCGTCATCGCCGCCGTCGAGATGGTTCCAGCCGGCCACGCCGAGCATGGCGATCAGCGCCAGAGCCCCCACATAGGCGAACAGGCGCGCAAATGTGCCGCAGACCTCGTCCGCGAAGCTCGGGAGCCCCTGCAGGACGGATGCGGATCGGGGCGCTGCGGCTGTTCTGGCCGAATCGGGCTGCATCGAATGCGAGACATCGTGGTAACGTTGTGTCAGGGACGTTTCTCGCATAGAAGCGCTGCCGCTTCCGTTTCCGCCTGGTTGCGCGATCGGCCATATTTCTTCGGAGAGTGAATGATGGGTTACAAAGTCGCAGTGGTCGGCGCGACCGGCAATGTCGGACGGGAAATGCTCAATATTCTCGATGAGCGCCAGTTTCCGGCGGACGAGGTCGTGGCGCTGGCGTCACGCCGCAGCGTCGGCGTCGAGGTGTCCTATGGCGACCGCACGCTGAAGGTCAAAGCGCTCGAGCACTACGATTTTGCCGATGTCGACATCTGCCTGATGTCGGCCGGTGGTTCGGTGTCGAAGGAGTGGTCGCCCAAGATCGGCGCCGCCGGCGCGGTCGTGATCGACAACTCGTCGGCCTGGCGCATGGATCCCGACGTGCCGCTGATCGTGCCGGAGGTGAATGCCGACGCCGCCGCCGGCTTCAACAAGAAGAACATCATCGCCAACCCGAACTGCTCGACGGCGCAGCTCGTCGTCGCGCTGAAGCCGCTGCACGACAAGGCGAAGATCACGCGCGTCGTGGTGTCGACCTATCAGTCGGTGTCCGGCGCCGGCAAGGATGCGATGGACGAATTGTTCTCGCAGACCAAGGCCGTCTACACCAATGACGAGCTGGTCAATAAGAAGTTCCCCAAGCGCATCGCCTTCAACGTCATTCCGCAGATCGACGTCTTCATGGAAGACGGCTTCACCAAGGAAGAGTGGAAGATGATGATGGAGACCAAGAAGATCTTGGATCCGAAGATCAAGCTGACCGCGACCTGCGTGCGCGTGCCGGTGTTCGTCGGCCACTCCGAAGCCGTCAATGTCGAGTTCGAGAATCCGATCACGGCGGACGAGGCCCGCAACATCCTGCGCAACGCGCCGGGCTGCCTCGTCATCGACAAGCACGAGCCGGGCGGCTACGTGACGCCCTACGAGGCGGCCGGCGAGGACGCGACCTATATCAGCCGCATCCGCGAGGACGGCACGGTCGAGAACGGTCTCGCCTTCTGGTGCGTGTCGGACAATCTGCGCAAGGGCGCGGCGCTGAACGCGATCCAGATCGCCGAGGTGCTGATCAACCGCAAGCTGATCACCGCGAAGAAGAAGGCGGCGTAACGGACTCGGTCAACACGCAACGTCTTCGGGGCGGGGGCGCGGGACACGATGAGCGAGAAGACCACGCCGGAAGCCGCCAAGCACGTCCCGGGTCCGGTCGAGCGCGGCCTCGAAGGCTTCCTGTTCAAGAGCCGCTGGCTGATGGCGCCGTTCTATGTCGGCCTCGTCATTAGCCTCGCGGTGCTCTTGTTCAAGTTCGTGTTGCTGCTGTGGGAGAGTGTCATTCATCTGCCCACCGCCAAGGAGAGCGATATCATCCTCGGCGTGCTCAGCCTGATCGACGTCTGCCTGACCGGCAATCTCGTGCTGATCGTGGTGTTCTCGGGCTACGAGAACTTCGTCTCGCGCATCGATCCCGGCGGCCATCCGGACTGGCCGGAATGGATGACCAAGGTCGACTTCGCCGGGCTGAAGCAGAAGCTGCTCGCCTCGATCGTCGCGATCTCGGCGATCCAGCTGTTGAAGGCGTTCATGAACCTCGACGCCGGCTACGACTCGACCAAGCTCGCCTGGCTGGTCGGCGTGCACATGACCTTCGTGGTGTCGACGGTGATGCTCGCGCTGTCGGACCGCTGGTCGGGTGATCATTGAACAGGGACGAATAGCGAGGAGCGAATGGCGAATAGGGCCGATGAACTCCTCGCTACTTCCCATCCGCTATTCGCCAGCGCGCGCACTCTTGAATTCCTTGGCCGCCTTGTCGAGCACGAACAGCGAGCCCTCGGCGACGCCGAAATAGGCCCCATGGAGCTGCAGGTCGCCGGCCTCGACCCGGCTGCGGACGAAGGGGAACGTCATCAGGTTCTCGAGGCTACGGAACACCGCGGCCTTCTCGATCCGGGTGACGAAGTCCTGGAAACTCTCATGCGTGCGCTGTTCGACGACCTCGCCGGGCTTGATGAACATCGACATCCAGCGGCCGATGAAGTCGCCCGGGGACAGCGGCGCCGCCTTGTCGACGAAGGCGCGGATGCCGCCGCACTGGGCGTGGCCCAGGATGACGATGTGCTTCACCTTCAGCACGGTGACGGCATATTCCAGCGCCGCCGACACGCCGTGCGCGTTGGCGTCCGGCTGATAGATCGGCACCAGGTTGGCGATGTTGCGCAGCACGAACAATTCGCCGGGACCGACGTCGAAGATCACCTCGGGCGAGACACGCGAGTCGCAGCAGCCGATCACCATCACTTCGGGCGACTGGCCGCGCTCCGAGAGCTCGAGGTAACGGCTCTGTTCGGTCGGCAGGCGCTGGGTGCTGAAGGCGCGATAGCCTTCGAGCAGGCGTTGCGGAAACGAGATCATGGACCTTGCCTAAACACATGCGGCTTCCGGGAACAAGCCTTTCGGCCGGCCTCCCGAAATGGTATCGCGGGCCGCGTCGATAAACCAAGGGAAACGCCGAAATGATCCGCCCGCGCCGCAGTCTCCTGTTCATGCCCGGCTCCAATGCGCGTGCGCTGGAGAAGGGGCGGAACCTGCCGGCCGACGGGCTGATCCTCGATCTCGAGGATTCGGTGGCGCCGGATGCCAAGGCCGCCGCCCGCGACCAGATCGCGAAGGCGGTGGCGGCCGATGGCTACGGCAAGCGGGAACTGCTGATCCGTATCAACAGCCTGGATACGGCGTGGTGGAGCGACGACGTCGCCATGGCCGGACAAGCGGCGACCGACGGCATCCTCGTTCCCAAGGTGTCGACCGTCGAGGACCTTCGTCTGGTCACGGATCGTCTGGCCGAGGTCGGGGCAGATCCGGCGCTGAAGGTCTGGGCCATGATCGAGACGGCGCGCGCCGTGCTCGATGCCGATCTGCTCGCGGCCACGGTGCACGAGCCGGGCTCGCGGCTCGCCGGCTTCGTGTTCGGGCCCAATGACATCTCGCGCGAGACCCGCATCCGCATGCTGCCGGGCCGCTCCACGATGCTGCCGATGATCAGCCACTGCATCCTGGCGACGCGGGCCCATGGGCTGGAGATTCTGGACGGGCCTTACAGCGACTTCGCCAACACCGACGGATTCGCGCAGGAATGCATCCAGGCCCGCGATCTCGGCTTCGACGGCAAGACGCTGATCCATCCCGGTCAGATCGATGCCTGCAACGCGATCTTCACGCCGCCGGCCGACGAGGTCGCCGCGGCACGCAAGATCATTGCCGCGTTCGAGCTGCCGGAGAATGCTTCGCGCGGCGCGATCCAGATCGACGGCCGCATGGTCGAGCGGCTGCATGCCGAGATGGCGCGACGCACGATCGCGATCGCCGATGCGATCGCGGCTGTGGCGAAGTGAGGCGTCAGATGCGGCGGAGACTGAGGATGTAGTTGACCAAGTCGCCGCGCTGCTCGGCGGTCAGGATGACGTTGGGCATCGTCGGGTGGCTGCTCTGCAGGAACACCTTGAGCGACAGCTCGGTGGTCGAGGGCATGTTGGCGACGGCCACAAAGTCGGGGGCGGTCGTGGTCTGGCTTCGCGCGCCGCTCGTGTCGATGGCGTGGCAGGTGCTGCACCAGGCCTCCGCCAGCTTGCGGCCGGCCTGCACGCTGTCGGCCGCGGGCGTCACGCCGCCGGCATTGTGCAGCCGGATCAGCAGCATCGCGCCGAGCGCGAGCAGGATCGCGACGCCGACATGGAGCCAGGTGTTGCGGTACAGATTGGGCAGGCTCATCGCGTTGCTTCGCTGAGTGGGAGGGAGACGGCGATCAGTGCTTGACCGCGGCGGTGCCCAGGCGGTCGATGGTCGGGGCGTTGAGGCAGTACTCCTCATAGTGCTCGGCGCTCGTGCCGGCGGCAAGATCGCGATGGCAGCGCGGCTTGTCCTTGCACATGGCGCAGACGCGCTCCATGTCGCGCAGCACCAGCGGCTCGGCGCGCCCCAGCGAGGCTTCGTCGATGCCGAGCGCCTTCAGCATCCGGGGCAGCTCGTCGGCGGCGTGCTCGCCGTGACGGACCAGTTCGTCGAGATCCGCCGGTGTGACCTGCAGGTCCATCGCGATGCGCTCGAAATCGTCGCGGTCCAGCTGCCGGATCTCGCTCAGCTCACGCCGGTGCCGGAGCCATTGCGCGAACGTATCGATCAGGAACTGAACCCGCGGATAGGGCTTGGCGTCTACGGTCATGACACGTCTCCGATGATTGTTCGCAATCAATCACCGGGTGGACGCGCGGACGTTGCGGTAGATCAAGCAGCGAATCGGTCCTGCGCAGGCCGCAAAGCTGCGCGGCGAAGGTCAGCGCGGGGCAAATCGATCGGCCGCCCACGCATAGAGGCTGCCAGGGATCGGCGCCTCGCCGCCGCGGCCCTTCGGCGAGATGTGCAGGCCGATGATCGCGGGATCGCCGATCAGGCCGGAGAAGTCGGAGGGATCGAAGAACGCCTTCGGCTCGGCATGGACAGCGTAGAAGCTACGCTTCGGCAGCGCGTGGCGCAGCGAGCCGTGGCGGCGGGCCAGCGCCGTCAGCGCGGCAGGGCCGAAGATGGCGACGCGGATGTCCGAGAGGCGGTCGGAGCCGCCGCGCAGGTGGCGCATCGCATAGGTGAGGCGATGACGCAGCGACAGCCAGTTCGGCGTCAGCTCGTCCTGCGCCATCAGCGCAGCGAACTCGGCGACGATCGGATCGTCCGGCGGCAGGTAGAGCACGGAGTTGCCGAGCTGCCGCGGACGCTCCCAGGCGAAGTAGGGCAGAGCCGGATCGATCTCGACCGGCCTGAGCAGCAGCACGTCGGCATCGAGCCAGAGTCCGGCGCGCTGTGCCATCAGC
The DNA here is from genome assembly GCF_032484535.1 of Bradyrhizobium sp. SZCCHNS3016. Classification (NCBI taxonomy): domain Bacteria; kingdom Pseudomonadati; phylum Pseudomonadota; class Alphaproteobacteria; order Hyphomicrobiales; family Nitrobacteraceae; genus Bradyrhizobium; species Bradyrhizobium sp. SZCCHNS3016. The sequence continues at coordinate 252,421 of NZ_JAUETE010000012.1, read as the reverse complement.
CGCATCCGGAAGAAGTCGCTGAACTGCAAGGTGGTCCAATCGCGCCAGCTGCCGTCGGGCTGCGGCGGCCTGAGACGTTCGGAGAATGCGTAAGGAAGGACCGCCTCGGCCTCGGCATTGCCGACGCCGTCGGGCAGGCCGGGCAGCGGATCGAAGCTGTAGACGGTGACCTTGTGGCCGGCGGCGAGCTGCGAGCGCAGGCAGGTCTGGCGCAGCCGGTCGAGCGGCCCGCGCCAGAAGGTGACGACCTCGGGCAATACACGCGTCAACGGCGGACCTGCTGGGCTGCTCTCGAAACAAGGCCCCGGACGAGGTCCGGGGCCCGCGAACTCTCTGCCTTCAAGCGGGGCTCAGGCCCAGGCGCGCTCGGCCAGCTTGGCCTCGTAGCTGTCGATCGAGGCCTTCTTCTCCAGCGTCAGCCCGATGTCGTCGAGCCCATTGAGCAGGCAGTGCTTGCGGAACGGATCGATGTCGAACTTGACGGTGCCGCCGTCGGGGCCGCGGATCTCCTGGTTGGCGAGATCAACCGTCAAGGTCGCGTTGGCACCGCGCTCGGCGTCGTCGAACAGCTTGTCGAGATCGGCCTGCGACACGCGGATCGGCAGAATGCCGTTCTTGAAGCAGTTATTGTAGAAGATGTCGCCGAACGAGGTCGAGATCACGCAGCGGATGCCGAAGTCGAGCAGCGCCCAGGGCGCGTGCTCGCGGCTCGAGCCGCAGCCGAAATTGTCGCCGGCGACAAGGATCTTGGCGTTGCGATAGGCCGGCTGGTTGAGCACGAAATCGGGGTTCTCGCTGCCGTCGTCCTTGTAGCGCTGCTCCGAGAACAGGCCCTTGCCGAGGCCGGTGCGCTTGATGGTCTTCAGGTATTGCTTGGGGATGATCATGTCGGTGTCGACATTGATGATCTTCAGCGGCGCGGCGACGCCTTCCAGCGTGGTGAACTTGTCCATCGGGGCACCTTCGAGAATACGGGCAGGCCGCTGTTTAGCCCGAACGGCGGGGCGGATAAAGTCAAAATCCCGGTGCTATCGGCCGGGTCGTCAGTCGACGGACGCCTCGATCGCCTCCATGTCGTCGTCGGACATTCCGAAATGGTGGCCGATTTCGTGGATCAGGACGTGGCGGACGATGTGCCCAAGACTCTCGTCGTGCTCGGCCCAGTAATCCAGGATCGGACGGCGGTAGAGCCAGATCATGTTGGGCAGCCGGGGCAGGTCGTCGTTGCTGCGAAACGGCAGTCCCGTGCCCTGGAACAGGCCGAGCAGGTCGAACTCGCTTTCGGCCTGCATCTCGTCGAGCACCTCCTCGGTCGGAAAGTCGTCGACCCGGATGATGACGCCCTCGCAAAGCCTGCGAAAATGCTCGGGCAGACGCTCGAACATCTCGTGCGCCATGACTTCCATGTCGGCGAGCGATGGGGCTTTCAGATCCGTCCACATTGCCGCCTTCTAGCCCGGCTTTGATCATCTTGCATCTTAGTTCTATGACATGTGGGGCGGCGCCGGTTGACGCAGGGGATGAAAACGGCGACCGTCTTGGCGCGCGAATTGGGGGTTGGGGACAGATGAGACAGATGTCGATGGTGCTGGCCGGGACGGCGCTGGCCGCGGCGGTCGTGATCTCGATCTCGGCGGGAGCGCAAGCGGAGCAGGCCGCGGGCGTACGCGGCGCCGTCCAGAGCGAGATGAGCACGGATCTCTCCGCGCAGCGTCGGCAACGACGGATCCAGATCTATCCGCGCTACGAGGGCCATTGGCAGCCCGATGTGGTGCCGCGCTTCAATCCGGGTCCGAACGCGGTTCGTGTATGCGATGCCACCTATGTTCCAGAGCATCGGCCGAGCGGCACCGTGATCGTCCCGCATATGAGTTGCGTCTGGCGGCGCGGCTGACCGCTGGTCCCGCGCACTGCGCTGCTTGGCGGCGAGGCGCGGATCGAGCGCGGCGACGTCACCGTCCGGACACAGTGCCGATATCTCGCGCACTGCGGTGGAACCATGTGCGACATATCGGCATTCTGCTCCTGCGCAGGTCTTCATGTCCCATTCACGTCGCTCGTTCGAGACTGGTCTGCGTCGCGCTGCTGCGGCCGCCCTTCAGGCAACTGACAAGGCGGAATGTACGGTGCCGGACGTGATGTCAGGCGATCGAGGGAGAAGTTCATGACTGTGATGAAGCTGTTGGGCATCGCGGCGGTTGGCGCCGTTCTCGCGATGGCTGCCCCCGCCGAACGCGCGCAGGCGCTGTCGCTGATCAATCCGGGCGCCGCGACCGCGGTGCAGCAGGGCACGGCGCAGGAGACCACGCAGGCGCATTGGCACGGCCGCCACCATTGGCATCCCCGGCGCCACTACTATCCTCGGCATTATTATCATCCGCGGCATCACTGGCGGCCGCATCACTACGGATATCGCCATCACGGCCGCTGGTAAGCCGCGCTTTCCGGCCGATCGAGACAATGACCGAAATCAAACAGGCCCGCTTTGCGGGCCTGTACGTTGATGGGGGCTGGCAACGAGGTTCGCCATGAAACCATCAGTCAACAGAACCTGGCTCGGGATCGGCATCGTCACGGTGGCGATGCTGCTTGCGAGTTCCGCTGCCACCTCTCCTGTCGCCGCCGCTCCCGCCGTCACGCAGGCGCGTCAGACCGCAACGGATCCTGGCCCGCGCCGGGAGGGTCGCAGAGTGAAGCCCGTGGTGTCGACGGCGGAGGTGCCCCACTATCTTGACCGTCCCACGGACTACGCGCCGGCCTATCCGCCGGGCCCCTTGGTTCTGTTCACGCCGTTCTACGATTGAGGCCATGTCAGCGAGGCGCGTCGCGTTCGCGGAGCAAATGCCTGCGCGTGGTTAGTTGCGAAGTCCCCGCACGAGCAGCGCGTCAGCCCTTGCGTCGGCATCCGTGATCCTGAGTTGCAGGACGACGTAGAGGCTCACGTGCATCTCCTCTGCCGCGACGCCACGCCGCAGATGCGCGTGCACCGTGCATCACTGACGAGCATCATTCATGCCGCATTCACGTCGCTATCTCTACGTTCATGTTGGGGGGCGCCAATCCACCGATCGGACGACCAGCATCGGCGCTGCATGGGTCCATCGTTGCACGGCATTCAGGGAGAAGGGACCATGATGAGGATGAAGGACCAGCGCGCTGGTCTGGCTCGTCGCCTCAGTCTTGCGGCGGCGACATTGTTTCTCTTGGCCGGCGCGTCCGGCCGGCCGGCGCTTGCGATGTCGCCGGTGAGTCCCGGCGCCGGGCCTGCGACGCAGGCGCCCTCCGACGTGTTGGCCGTTCAGGTCCGAGGACCCGGCGGCCATGGCGGGGGTGGCGGCGGCGGACATCCCGGCGGTGGTGGATTTCACGGCGGACCGGCCTTCCACGGCGGCGGCGGTGGCCCGGCGTTCCATGGCGGCGGCGGCCACGCCTTCGGAGGCGGTGGTCCGCGTCCCGTCTTCCACGGCGGCGGCCCGGCCTTTCACGGCGGATTCGCCCCGCGGCCGGTGTTCCATGGCGGCGGCTATCATTATCGTCCGCACTATGCCTACCGGCCGTACTTCCATCACCACCGTCGGCACTTTTACGGCTATCGCAGCTACTACACGCCGGTCTATACGTCGGGCTACTACTATCCTTATCGCCGCTGTCGCGTCGTCTGGACCTATTACGGGCCGCGCCGCATCTGCCACTATCGGCATTGGCGGGGTCATCACTGGCGTCCGCATCACCGGTGGCATCATCGCCACCACCGGCACCATTGGCGCTACTACTGACGGTGTCTGAAGTTCGAACGAGACAGGGAAGGACGCTCAACGGCGTCCTTCTCTCATTTCAAGGGGATGAGTGGGGCGCGGCGGTCAGAGCCAGTCCTTGAACTGCCAATTCCTCACACTCAGCTTCCAAGGCACCAGCGTCTCCAGGCGCCATTTGGCAAAGCGGCCGGGCGGCCAGTTCGACAGCCGCCGCTCCTCCTTCGGAGCCTCGGGCTGGGCAATGATCTTGGCGGGCGGTGTCTTGCGGCGCTGGCGCGTCGCATCACGGATGAGGTCGACGTATTCCGGCTTGTCGGCCATGTCAGGCTCCTCGGCACGTTCCTCTGCAGACGCAGCGCGTCCGGCGGTAGGATTGTGCGCGCTGAGACTTAAGAAGCCATTGCCGAACCGTGTCGATGTTGAGGTGAAATGAAAAACGCGACGGCTTGGTGAAGCCATCGCGCTCGTTTGTAGACCGGCCGCCGTGCCGGATGTGAAGCAGCGAGATGACGTCAGCGCCAGTCGCGCACGTCGACGAAGTGCCCTGCGATCGCGGCCGCCGCAGCCATCGCGGGCGACACCAGGTGGGTGCGGCCCTTGAAGCCCTGGCGGCCCTCGAAGTTGCGGTTCGAGGTCGAGGCGCAGCGCTCTTCCGGCGCCAGCTTGTCCGGGTTCATGGCGAGGCACATCGAGCAACCCGGCTCGCGCCATTCGAAGCCGGCCTTGATGAATATCTTGTCGAGGCCCTCGGCTTCGGCCTGCTCCTTGACGATGCCCGAGCCCGGCACGACCATCGCATTGATGTGGCCGCTGACGGTCTTGCCTTCGGCGATCTTGGCTGCGGCGCGCAGATCCTCGATGCGACCGTTGGTGCACGAGCCGATGAAGACGCGGTCGAGCTTGATGTCGGTGATCTTCGTGCCCGCGGTCAGGCCCATGTACTTCAGCGCGCGATGCTTGGAGATGCGCTTGGCCTCGTCGGCGATCTTGTCCGGATCGGGCACCACGCCGGTCACCGAGATCACGTCCTCGGGCGAGGTGCCCCAGGTCACGATCGGCGGCAGCTTGGCGGCGTCGAGCCGGAGCTCGTGGTCGAAATGCGCGCCGTCGTCGGAGCGCAGCGTCTCCCAGTAGCGCATCGCTGCGTCCCAGGCGGCGCCCTTCGGCGCCTTCGGCCGGCCGCGCAGGAAGTCGAACGCCTTCTGGTCGGGTGCGACGAGACCGGCGCGTGCGCCGCCCTCAATCGACATGTTGCAGACGGTCATGCGGCCTTCCATCGACAGCGCGCGGATCGCCTCGCCGGCATATTCCAGCACGTAGCCGGTACCTCCAGCGGTGCCGATCTCGCCGATGATGGCGAGAATGATGTCCTTGCCCGTTACGCCGTCCGGCAGCACGCCGTCGACCGTGACGCGCATGTTCTTCGCCTTCTTCTGGATCAGCGTCTGCGTCGCCAGCACGTGCTCGACCTCGGAGGTGCCGATGCCGTGCGCCAGCGCCCCGAACGCGCCGTGGGTCGAGGTGTGGCTGTCGCCGCAGACGATGGTGGTGCCGGGCAGCGTGAAGCCCTGCTCCGGGCCGATGACATGGACGATGCCCTGGCGGCGGTCGAACTCGTTGTAATATTCGATGCCGAATTCCTTGGCGTTCTCGGCCAGCGTCTTGATCTGCTCGATGCTCTCGGGGTCGGGGTTCGGCTTGCTGCGATCGGTGGTCGGCACGTTGTGATCGACCACCGCCAGCGTCTTCTCCGGCGCGTGCACCTTGCGGCCGGTCATGCGCAGACCCTCGAACGCCTGCGGCGAGGTGACCTCGTGGACCAGATGGCGGTCGATGTAGAGCAGGCAGGTGCCGTCGTCGGCCTCGTGCACCAGATGGTCGTTCCAGATCTTGTCGTAGAGCGTCGTGGGTTTCGACATGAGCGAATGCTCCCGGGAATGAAGGTTGAAACGGGACGCGTGACGGGCACGCGTGAACAATCAGGAATGAGGTGCTGCGGCTTACAGCGCGCGCCTAAGCTCAGATGTCGCCGAGGTGGCGAAGCGTCCGAAGAACCGCCCGGGCAGCCGGCGGCGATCGTCGATGACGACGCGGCGACAGGCCATGCTGGTGCGATCTAGAACCATTTCAGAGGGATATATAGCACGCACGCCGGGGAGTGCGAGATGCGTTTGTCGCGGTGAGGACGCGCGATCTCTCCGCCGCCATTCCGGGCGCGTCGAAGATGCGAACCCGGAATCTCGAGGTGATCAGGCCATCTCGAGATTCCGGGCTCAGCCCCTTCGGGGCTGCCCCGGAATGACAGCAGCGCAAGAAAAAGCGCGGGACCAGCCCGCGCTCTCCGTCAACCCACTGAAAGCAACGATTACTCGTTGACGGCGGTCTGCTGCCGGTCCTGCTTCTCGACGATGCGGGCCGACTTGCCGCGCAGCTGACGCAGGTAATACAGCTTGGCGCGACGCACCTTGCCGCGGCGCACGACCTTGATCGAATCGATCATCGGGGAGAGGATCGGGAACACGCGCTCCACGCCCTCGCCATAGGAGATCTTGCGCACGGTGAAGCTCTCGTTGATGCCGCCGCCGGATCGGCCGATGCAGACGCCCTCATAGGCCTGCACGCGCGTGCGCTCGCCTTCGACCACCTTCACGTTGACGATCACGGTGTCGCCTGGGCCGAACTCCGGAATGGTCTTGTTGGCGGACAGCTTGTCGAACTGCTCTTTTTCGAGCTGCTGAATCAGGTTCACGGGTAAATCTCCATCGGCGGCGCGCCCAGCCGGGTCACGCGGGGGCTGCGCTTGTTCCTGCCGTCACTTGCGGAATTGGGCGCTCCTATAAGCCAAAGCGCGAGGCTTGTCACCCGTCTGTCGTGCTTTTTGGCTCTTTTTGGCCGGTCCCTCTTTGTTCTCGGCCGTCGCGCGCCTGCCATTCGGTCCACAAATCCGGCCTTCGCGCTTCAGTCAGCGCCTCGGCCTGGACGCGGCGCCAAGCGGCGACCTTGGCGTGGTCACCCGAGGTGAGCACATCCGGAATGGTCCGGCCTTCGAATAGTTGGGGCCGGGTGAATTGCGGGTATTCAAGTAGGCCATCGGAAAAACTCTCGTCGGTGCCCGATTCGAGCTTGCCCATCACACCTGGGAGCAGCCGGACGCAGGCGTCGATCAGCACCAGGGCGGCGATCTCGCCGCCCGACAGCACGTAGTCGCCGATCGAGAGCTCGGTCAGCGAGCGGGCATCGATGACGCGCTGGTCGATGCCTTCGAAGCGACCGCAGACGATCAGCGGGCCCGGACCGGCCGCGAGCTCGCGGACGAAGGCCTGTGTCAGGGGCCGACCGCGCGGACTCATCAGCAGTCGCGGCCGCTCAGGCGCGATGGCAGCGGCGTCGATCGCGGCGGCCAGCACGTCGGCCCGCAGCACCATGCCGGGCCCGCCGCCGGCGGGGGTGTCATCGACGCTGCGGTGCTTGTCGGTGGCCGACGCCCGGATGTCGCGCGCCTCCAGCGCCCAGATGCCGGACGCCAGCGCCCGGCCGGCCAGGCTGACGCCAAGCGGCCCCGGGAACATCTCGGGGAACAGGGTGAGCACGGTGGCGTGCCAGGGCGTGGGAGGGGCGGAAGGCGAAGCGGTCATGATGCTCTGTTACGGCACCGGCGCGGTGAGATCGAGCCCCCGCAGCGGCGCTGGCCAACTGATGCAACTCTCCATTACCGGTGTCGTCCCGGACAAGCCGTGACGCGCACCCGCGCGTCGCGGCGCCGATCCGGGACCCATACCGCGCGATGTTGGAAATGGGCACGCGGCCAATCCCGCGTGAACCAACCAGCTGCGGTGGTTATGGGTCCCCGCTTTCGCGGGGACGACGAGCGGAGTTTGAGGCGGCAGCGTCGTCTTGATCCGAGGCCAACTCATCCGAGGCCGATTCATCATCGCCCTCGATCTCCGCCGGCAGCTCGATGATCACGCGCCCACCCGCGAGATCGACCATCGGCACCACCGCATTGGTGAACGGCAGCATCAATGTGCTGCCCGAGGGCGGGGCGATCTCGATGATGTCGCCGGCGCCGAAATTATGGATGGCGAGGACGCGGCCGAGCGGTGCGCCGGCCGTGGTCTCGGCGGCGAGGCCGATCAGGTCGGCGTGGTAGTATTCGTCGTCGTCGGTCTCGGGCAGGCGGTCGCGCGGCACATACAGCTCGAGCCCGTTGAGGCGCTCGGCCGCGTTGCGGTCGGTGACGCCCTTGATAGTTGCGACGAGATGGTCCTTGGCCTCCCGCGCTTTCGCGACTTCGAACGAGCGGCTGCCGTCCTTGGTCGTGAGCGGGCCGTAATGCAGCACGGCCAGCGGATCCTCGGTGAAAGTCCATAAGCGAACCTCGCCGCGCACGCCATGCGCGGCGCCGATTCTGGCGACACAGATGAGCTTGGACATCAGCGTGCCTCGTCCTTCGAGACGCGCTCAAACGCGCGCTCCTCAGGAGGAGGAGCCAGTTCCTCATGCTGAGGAGCACGGCGCAAGCCGTGCGTCTCGAAGCATGAGGCCGCGCTCGTCAACGACCTTAGCCCTTGGCGGCGGCTTCGGCCTGCGCCTTGCGCTCCTTGCGCGGCACGGCCTTGATCGGGTTCTGGCGGGCTTCGCGCTTCTTGACGCCGGCGGCATCGAGGAAGCGGGCGACGCGGTCGGACGGCTGTGCGCCCTTGGCGAGCCAGCCCTTCACCTTCTCCATGTCCAGCTTGAGGCGCGCCTCGTTGTCCTTCGGCATCAGCGGATTGAAGTAGCCGAGACGCTCGATGAAGCGGCCGTCACGCGGGAAGCGCGAGTCGGCGACGACGACGTGATAGACCGGGCGCTTCTTGGTGCCGGCGCGGGCGAGACGGATGACGACGGACATGAAAGTTCTCCTTTGAGGTCGATGTATTGATGTGAACGGTGGATGTGATCGTCATTGCGAGCGAAGCGAAGCAATCCAGGGCGGCGTGTGCGACTCTGGATTGCTTCGCCGCTTCGCGCCTCGCAATGACGGGAGTGAGATCATTTCTTCTTCCCCGGAGGGAGGCCAAGACCAGGAAGCGTCGGCTTGCCGCTGAGACCGGTGAGGCCGGGGAGATTCGGCAGTCCGCCGCGCAGGCCGGCGGGCAGATCCTTCGGCAGGTTCGGCAGCCCGCCGCCGGGCAGGCCGCCCGGCATCTTCTCGGCGAGCGCCTTGAGCTGATCCGGTGACGGCATGCCGCCACCGCCGCCAAAACCCATCGCCTGGGCGATGCCGGCCAGCGGGCCGCGCTTGCCGGAGCCCATGGCCTTCATCACGTCGGCCATGTTCCGGTGCATCTTGAGCAGCTTGTTGACGTGCTCGACGCTCTGGCCGGAGCCGGCGGCAATGCGCTTCTTGCGGCTCGCCTTGAGCAGGTCGGGATGCTTGCGCTCCTCGCGCGTCATCGAATCGATGATCGCGACCTGGCGCTTGAGGATCTTGTCGTCGATCCCGGCGGCCGCGATCTGGTTCTTCATCTTCGAGATGCCGGGCATCATGCCCATCAGCCCGCTGATGCCGCCCATCTGCGCCATCTGCTGCAGCTGCTCGCGCATGTCGTTGAGGTCGAACTGACCCTTGCGCATCTTCTCGGCGGCGCGGGCGGCCTTCTCGGCGTCGATGTTCGCCGCGGCCTTCTCGACCAGCGAGACGATGTCGCCCATGCCGAGGATGCGGCCGGCGATACGCGAGGGATAGAAATCCTCTAGCGCGTCGGTCTTTTCGCCGGTGCCGAGCAGCTTGATCGGCTTGCCGGTGACGGCGCGCATCGACAACGCCGCACCGCCACGGCCGTCGCCGTCGATACGGGTCAGCGCGATGCCGGTGAGGCCGACGCGCTGGTCGAAGGCGCGGGCGAGATTGACGGCGTCCTGGCCAGTCAGCGAATCCGCGACCAGCAGCACCTCGTGCGGATTGGCGACCGCCTTGATCTCGGCGGCCTCCTTCATCATGTCCTCGTCCAGCGTGGTGCGGCCGGCGGTGTCGAGCAGCACCACGTCATAGCCGCCGAGCTTGGCGGCCTCGATGGCGCGGCGCGCGATCTGCGGCGGCATCTGGCCGGCGACGATCGGCAGCGTCGGGATGTCGAGGTCGCGGCCGAGCACCGCGAGCTGCTCCATCGCCGCCGGACGATAGACGTCGAGCGAGGCCATCAGCACCTTGCGCTTGTCGCGCTGGACCATGCGGCGCGCGAGCTTGGCGGTGGTGGTCGTCTTGCCCGAGCCCTGCAGGCCGACCATCATGATCGGCACCGGCGGCACGGCGTTGAGGTCGATGGTCTGGCCGTCGTCGCCGAGCGTCTTGACCAGCTCGTCATGGACGATCTTCACGACCATCTGGCCGGGGGTGACAGACTTGACGACGGTAGCGCCGATCGCCTGCTCGCGCACGCGCTCGGTGAAGCTGCGGACAACCTCCAGCGCGACGTCGGCCTCGAGCAGCGCCCGGCGAACCTCGCGCATCGCGGCGTCGACATCGGCCTCCGACAGGGAGCCACGCCCCGTCAGCCGATCGAGAATGCCGCCAAGCCTTTCCGACAGATTGTCGAACACTTGCTTCGTCCTTTGTCCTGCGCGACGCAGGCAGTTGAATGTCTCCGCCGTCATCACCCGCGAAGGCGGGTGATCCAGTGCTCCGAGGCAGCGCGGCTCGATTCGAGGCGCTGCGGCGTACTGGATGCCCTGCCTGCGCGGGGCATGACGATCATCTATGTTGCGGCAGTCCTGCCGAAACCCGATCGTCCAAACACGTTTACGTCCGAGGGCGCACAGCGCTGTCGGGCGTTGACCTCCGGCCTCGAGGACCGGGCGGTGGCTCGAAAAGTGATACTTTCCGAAATTCGGGCGGGTTAAACCCTCGCGGGCGGGAAAAGTCAAGGAAACTTGCTTCCCGGCGTCCCGTTGCCGGGCCTCGAGGGGCTGCTTACCTCTTGCGCCAGTTCAGCTTTCCCTTGCGAGGACGACCTTGCTGCGCCGTTCCAGGACCTATTCCGGCCCCGTCACCGACCATTTCGACGGCAAGCGCTTTTACGATCCCGACGGCGTTTCGCCCAAATCCCTGTCCCAGGTGCTGCGCTGGCAGTTCGACCGCAACCGCAAGCGTTCCCGCTGGCCGTCCTGGGCGGCGAGCCCGCACGCCGACACGCCGCCGCACCGGATCGACGGCGAGACAGTGCGGCTGTCCTTCATCGGCCATGCCAGCTGGCTGGTCCAGACCGGGGGGCTCAACATCCTGGTCGACCCGGTTTGGTCGGAGCGGGTCTCGCCGGTTTCGTTCGCCGGGCCTAGGCGCTGCAACGATCCCGGCATCGCCTTCGAGGCCCTGCCGCATATCGACGTCGTGCTGGTCTCCCACGGGCATTACGATCACCTCGACATCCGGACCTTGTCGAAGCTGACCGCGCGCTTTTCACCGCGCGTCGTCACGCCGCTCGGCAACGACCTGACGATGACACAGGCGGACTCCAAAATTCGCGCCGAGGCCTATGACTGGCACGATCGCGTGACGCTCAACAAGGAGGTCGCCGTGACCCTGGTGCCGACGCGGCACTGGACGGCGCGCGGGCTCTTCGACCGCAACAAGGCGTTATGGGCGAGCTTCGTTCTGGAGACGCCGCGCGGCAGGGTCTACATCGTCTGCGATTCCGGTTACGGCACGGGCAAGCATTTTCGCCGCGTCGCGGAGCAGCACGCGCCGATCAGGCTCGCCATCCTGCCGATCGGCGCCTACGAGCCGCGCTGGTTCATGCGCGACCAGCACATGAACCCTGAGGACGCCGTCCAGGCGCTGCACGATTGCGGCGCCGAGACCGCGCTGGCGCATCACCACGGCACGTTCCAACTGACGGACGAGGCGATCGATGCGCCGGTCCACGCCCTGCACGCCGCGCTCGACCAGGCCGGCATCCCGCGCGAGCGGTTCGGCGTGCTGAAGCCGGGGCAGGTGATGGAGATCTGACTCGCTGTCGCAACCACAAAAGGTGTCGTCCCGGCGAACGCCGGGACCCATCACCACCGGATCAAGTCTTGCGAAGATCAGCAGCTCCATCTCGCACGACAACATCCGCCGCGGATTATGGGTCCCGGCGCGTTGGCCGGGACGACACCGAGTTTGTCGTCGCGCTGTGGGTTCACGACCGCGCGTGAATGGGCCGCGCCGAAGGGAGTGCGCCTCACTGCCCTTGTTTGATCGCCCAGGTGACGTTCACCGTGATCGACAATGCCTCCTCGCCCTGCGCCACCGGGGTCGGAGCCCCCGCCATCGGTGCGGCGAGGGTCTTGGCGCGGAACACCGGCGCCGGAGCGCCGTCCTCGGAGATGCTGAGCGGCTGGCCCAGCGTCACGCCGGCGGCCTTGGCGTAGATCTCGGCCTTGCGGCGCGCGTCTGCGACGGCCTTCTCGCGCGCCTGGTCGAGCAGCTTGGACGGCTCGGCGACGCTGAAATAGATGTTGCCGACATCGTTGGCGCCGGCGGCGACCAGCGTGTCGATCACGCTGGCGACCTTGGCGACGTCGCGCACCTTGATGGTGACGCGATTGCTGGCGCGATAGCCGGTCACGGCCGGCTGGGCCGGCCGGTTCTGCGCATATTGCGGCTGCAGCGACAGCCGCGAGGTCTGATAGTCCTTGTCGGCGATCCCCGCCTGCTTGAGCGCCTGCAGCACCTTGGCCATAGCGGCGTTATTGGCCTCGGCCGCCTCGCGCGCGGTCTTGGCGTCGGACGCCACGCCGGCGTCGATCTGCGCCAGATCCGGCGGCGCCGACACGCTGGCCTCGCCGCTGACGGTGATCGCCGGTGTGTCCTGACGGGCGATGTCATCCGCCAGCGCCGGCAGTGCCGTACTCGCCGCAAGTGCGGCTACAAACATCGATCTGATGATCATGGTGCTCACTTCAGCGGCACGTAGACGTTGATGACGAGCTTATCTTCGGCCGTCTTCAAGGGGTCGGTCAGGTACTCCTCGATGAAGGTGTCCTTGGCCTCCAGCCGGCGCTCGTCGAGGTGGTTGGTGATCGCCTCGTAGGTGTTGTCCATGTTGTCGTAGGAGCCGCGATGGACGAACTTCAGCGCCTTGCCCTCGGGCGACTGGCCAATGCTCATGCCCTTGCCGAGCATCTTCGGCTCCTGCTCGATCGGCATCTCGGCCAGGAAGGTGAAGCCGGTGTCGTCGGTCGAGGTGTAGACGATCATGCCGTTGCCGGCGGGCTTGATGCCCTGCTTGTCCAGCGTGGCCGACAGCGTTTTGAAGGAGTCGATCAGCGTTTCGAACGCGTTGTCCCAATTGGCGGTGCCCTTGACGAGGACGACCTTCTTCGCCTCGAGCTTGATCTCGTCGCCGAAGGCGTCGGCCGCCTGGGCTGGCGCCGCGGCCGGCGGCGACGTGGCCGGGGACTGGGCGGCGGTCGGAGATGACGACGGCGAGGGGCTTGCGCTGGCGGCCGGCATCGGGCTGGTCGCGGGCGCCGGACTGGCCGACGCGGCAGGCGCAGGAGAGGCCGGCACCGCCGGGGCCGGTAGCGCGCTCGGGGCCGGTGCGGGCGTGGCTGAGGCCGCCGGAGCCGGCGAGGCCGACGGCGCCTGGGCCCGGGCGAACGTGCCGCCGAGCAGAAGCGCGACCGAGCTCACGGCCAGAACGAGGCGGAAAGTGCTGAGATTCATTCGACTATTCTCCAGTGGCCGTGCTGCTTTGCCCGGTTCGTGCCGGCGAATGAACCGGTCCTAACATGCTCGGCGGCGCGGCGTCCCATGACAGATGCGTCATGTCGCTCTGCAGGCTGGTCAATGCCGCGCCATTCGCCATATAAGGCGGACACAATTTGGATATTTTCATGAGCGCGCTGGCCAACCACAGCTTCGTCAAGATGAACGGGATCGGCAACGAGATCGTCGTGGTCGATCTGCGCGACGTGAAGCATGTCGTCACGCCGGACGAGGCGCGGGCGGTGGCATCCCGGGTGCCTTACGACCAGTTGATGGTGCTGCAGCCGCCGCGGCTCGACGGCACCGAAGCGTTCATCCGCATCTACAACAACGATGGATCGGAGTCCGGCGCCTGCGGCAACGGCATGCGCTGCGTGGTACGCCAGGTGTTCGGCAAGACTGGCCAGACCAGCGCGACGTTCGAGACCCGCGCCGGATTGTTGAACTGCTGGCAGGGGCCGGCGCCCGATCTCTACACCGTCGACATGGGCGTGCCGAAGTTCGGCTGGCAGGAGATTCCGCTCGCCGAGGAGTTCCGCGACACCCGCTACATCGAGCTGCAGATCGGGCCGATCAATGCCCCGATCCTGCATTCGCCCTCGGTCGTCAACATGGGCAACCCGCACGCGGTGTTCTGGGTCGACGACGTCAATGCCTATGATCTGGAGCGCTTCGGGCCGCTGCTGGAGAACCATCCGATTTTCCCGGAGCGTGCGAACATCACGCTCGCCCACATCGTCGATCGCGATCACATCACGATGCGCACCTGGGAGCGCGGCGCGGGGCTGACCAAGGCCTGCGGCTCGGCGGCCTGCGCGACCGCGGTCGCGGCTGCCAGGCTGAAGCGCGCCAACCGGATCGTGCAGATGACGCTGCCCGGCGGCGAGCTCACGATCGAGTGGCGCGAGCGCGACGATCACGTGCTGATGACGGGCACCGCCGCATTCGAGTTCGAGGGACGGTTCGAGCCGTCGATGTTCGCCAGCGTCGCATGAGCGTCGACGTCGTCACCTTCGGCTGCCGCCTGAACGCGTTCGAATCCGAGCTGATCGCGGAACATGCCGAGGCGGCCGGCGCCGATGACACCATCGTCATCAATAGCTGCGCCGTCACCAACGAGGCCGTGGCGCAGGCGCGGCAATCCATCCGCAAGCTGAAGCGTGAGCGCCCGGCGGCGCGCATCGTCGTGACCGGCTGCGCCGCGCAGACGCAGGCCACCATGTTCGCTTCCATGCCCGAGGTCGACCGCGTCATCGGCAATGACGACAAGCTGCAGCCCGACGCGTGGCGTGCGACGACACAGGCGCTGGCCGTGCCACGCTTCGGCATCGATGCGTCCGAGAAGGTCGCCGTCTCCGACATCATGGCGGTGACGGAGATGGCGCCGCATCTGGTCGATGGCTTCCAGCGCGGCCTGCCGCGTGTCTTCGTCCAGGTGCAGAACGGCTGCGACCATCGCTGCACCTTCTGCATCATCCCGTTCGGCCGCGGCAATTCGCGCTCGGTGCCGATGGGCGCCGTGGTCGATCAGGTGCGCGCGCTGAGCGAGGGCGGCCATGCCGAGATCGTGCTGACCGGAGTCGACCTCACGAGCTATGGCGCGGATCTGCCGGGCGCACCCAAGCTCGGCCGGCTGGTGAAGCAGATCCTGCGCCACGTGCCCGAGCTGAAGCGCCTGCGCATCTCCTCGATCGATTCGATCGAGGCGGATGCCGACCTGCTCGATGCGCTCGCTGATGATGCGAGGCTGATGCCGCATTTGCATCTGTCGCTGCAGGCGGGTGACGATCTGATCCTGAAGCGCATGAAGCGGCGGCATGCGCGCGCCGATGCCATCGCATTCTGTGCTCAGGTGCGCCGGCTGCGGCCGGACATCGCGCTTGGCGCCGATCTGATGGCGGGCTTCCCGACCGAGACCGAGGAGATGTTCGCGCGCTCGCTCGATCTTGTCGAGGAATGCGGGCTGACCTTCCTGCACGTCTTTCCCTATTCGCCGCGGCCGGGCACGCCGGCCGCGCGCATGCCGCAGGTGGACGGCACCGTCATCCGCGAGCGGGCGCGGCGGCTGCGGACTGCGGGCGAAGCGGCGCTGCGGCGGCGGTTGGAGCAGGAGATCGGCTGTCAGCGTGAGGTGCTGATCGAGAGTGAGACCCAGGGACGGACGGAGCATTATCTGCCGGTCGCCACGACCACTGCGTTGCCAGGCACCGTGCAGCGGCTCACGATCACGGGGCATCATGGGGCCCGGCTGTTAGTCCAGAATTCCGTCATGCCCGGGCTTGACCCGGGCATCCACGCTGTCCCCAAGAACTAAGACGTGGATGGCCGGGACTTCGCCCGGCCATGACGGTGCGGAAAGAGATGGGCTCACGCCCCGTTCCACCCGCACATCTTCAGCCGCTCATGCATGTGCACCGGCGCCGGCGCCACCACGTGTACCGGTGGCTTGTTTTTCGACAGCGGAATCGAAATCTCGCGTGCGTGCAGATGCAGCCGCGGCTCGCCGAAGCGCGGGCCGTTGCCATAGATGTTGTCACCGACGATCGGCCATCCCGACGCTGCCGAATGCACGCGCAGTTGATGCGTGCGGCCGGTGACCGGTTCCATCGCCAGCCAAGTGAGTCGCGGACTGCGATTGGAGTGCACCGACTCTCCCTCTCCGGTTGGCAGCTGCGCTCCCTCCCTCCTTGTGGGGGAGGGTTGGGGAGGGGGGTGGCTCCAAGCGACACTGCCCGTGGGGACCCCCACCCCCGACCCCTCCCCGCAAGGGGGAGGGGAGTCGTTGCCACGAGTGGGAGGGGAGTTCAGGGATAGACTGGCAAGAGAGTACGACCTCCCCAGCACCCGCCATTTCGTCACCGCCGGCTGCCCTTGCGGATCCGGCTTCTGCCACCAGCCGCGCTCGGCGTTGAGCTTGCCGAGCGGCAAATCGATCACGCCCTCGTCAGCGTCAGGCCCGCCCTCGACCACCGCCCAATAGGTCTTCGAAATCTTGCCATGCTTGAACAAAAGCCCGAGCGAGGCCGTTGCCTTGCGATGACGGCCGAGCACCAGACAGCCCGAGGTTTCCTTGTCGAGCCGATGCGCCAGCACCGGGGCACGCGGCAGGCCGAAGCGTAGCGCGTCGAACGAGGCTTCGAGGTTCGGTCCGCCCTTTGGCCCCTTGTGCACGGGAATGCCGGCCGGCTTGTCGATCACCAGCATCAGCCCGTCGCGATGAAGCACGCGGGCCAGCATCTCCTCGTCGCTGGGTTGGTTAATGTCCATGGAAACCGTAACGCGGGTGTGAGCTTTCGTTTGCGAATGGAAAGGGCTAACACCACGCCATGAACGATACCACCTCCGAAACACCCAAGCTGTCGTGGTGGCGGCGGCTGTCCGCGGGCCTGAAGCGCACCTCCGGCGCGCTCGGCACGGCCGTGGCCGATCTCGTCACCAAGCGCAAGCTCGACCGCGCGATGCTGGACGACATCGAGGACGTGCTGCTGCGCGCCGATCTCGGTACCCAGGTCGCTGCGCGGATTGCGGAGGCCGTCGGGACCGGCCGCTACGACAAGGCGATCAGCGCCGACGAGGTGAAGGCGGTGGTCGCGACCGAGGTCGAGAAGGTGCTGTCGCCGGTGGCGAAGCCGCTCGAGATCGCGCCGGGCCACAAGCCGTTCGTCATTCTCGTCGTCGGCGTCAACGGCTCCGGCAAGACGACCACCATCGGCAAGCTGGCCGCGAAATTTGCGTCCGAGGGCAGGCAGGTGATGCTGGCGGCGGGCGACACGTTCCGCGCCGCCGCCATCGAGCAGCTCAAGGTCTGGGGCGAGCGCACCAAGGCGCCGGTCATCGCCGGCGCGCAGGGCTCGGACTCGGCCAGCCTTGCGTTCACCGCCATCACCGCGGCCAAGGAGCAGGGCCGCGACATTCTGCTGATCGACACCGCCGGTCGTTTGCAGAACAAGGCCGAGCTGATGAACGAGCTCGAAAAGGTGGTGCGTGTCATTCGCAAGGTCGACGCGTCGGCGCCGCATGCGGTGCTGCTCGTGCTCGACGCGACGGTGGGACAAAATGCGCTGTCGCAGGTCGAGGCGTTTCATCGTACGGCAGGCGTCACCGGCCTCGTGATGACCAAGCTGGATGGCACGGCGCGCGGCGGCATCCTGGTGGCGCTGTCGGAGAAGTTCAAGCTGCCGGTGCACTTCATCGGCGTCGGCGAGGGGGTTGACGATCTCTCTCCGTTCGCCGCCAAGGATTTCGCGCGGGCGATTGCGGGAATCGAGGATTGACGTCACGGTGCGGCGCGCCTGCGAGCCTTTCCGCCCGTTGCGCGCCTCCTCCGCCACGAGACATCAGAGGCTACTGGATCATCCGCGGCCGCGGATGATGACAGCCAACGGGACATGGAATGGACAAGACCCAGCCGCATCCGCTGTTCAAGCTCGCGACCGAACTCGGTCCGCTGATCGTGTTCTTCGTGGTCAACGCCAAGTTCAATCTGTTCGCTGCGACCGGCGCGTTCATGGTGGCGATCATCGCGGCGCTGATCGCGTCCTATGTGGTGACGCGGCACGTGCCGCTGATGGCGCTGGTGACCGCCGTCGTCGTCATCGTGTTCGGCACGCTGACCCTGGTGCTGCACGACGAGACCTTCATCAAGGTCAAGCCGACCATCATCTACTGCCTGTTCGCGGCCGTGCTCGGCGGCGGTCTGCTGTTCAACCGCTCCTTCATCGCGATCATGTTCGATCAGATGTTCAACCTGACGGCCGTGGGCTGGCGCATCCTCACCTTCCGCTGGGCGCTGTTCTTCGCGGCGATGGCGGTGCTGAACGAGATCATCTGGCGCACGCAGAGCACCGATTTCTGGGTCGGCTTCAAGGCTTTCGGGGTCGTGCCGCTGACCATGATCTTCGCCATCGCCCAGATGCCGCTGATCAAGCGCTATCATCAGGACCCCGCGTCGCTCGAAGCCAGCGATGCGGCCGAGGGGGATGTGAGCAAGGGGTAGTACGCGGTGCTGTCATTCCGGGACGCTCGCGTCGGCGAGCGGACCCGGAATCTCAAGGTTCCGGGTTCGATGCTCCGCATCGCCCCGGAACGACAGGCGCGAACTGATCTCGCAATACGCCGCGCGCCTCAGCGCCTCACTCTCAGTGTCATCATCCGCGAAAGCGGATGATCCAGTACGCCGCGGCAGTCGTGAGTCACGTCGTACTGGATCGCCCGGTCAAGCCGGACGATGACAGCGAGGATTCGACCAACAGCTTCGCTCGCGATCACGAGAAAACAACTGCTGGTCTTTCAGCAGACTACCCGCCCGCCTTCAACGCCTTCTCGATCTCCGGCTTCAACACCGCATCGATGTTCTGCGCCGTGATCGGGCCGACCAGCTTGTAGACGATGGTGCCCTCGCGTCCGACCACGAAGGTCTCGGGCACGCCGTAGACGCCCCATTCGATACCGGCGCGGCCATTGCCGTCGACGCCGACGACGTCATAGGGATTGCCGTAGCGGCCGAGGAAGCGGCGGGCGTTGTCGGCGCCATCCTTGTAATTGATGCCGATGATCTGGAAGCGCTTGTCGCGGCCGAGCTCGACCAGCAGCGGCGCTTCGTCGTGACATGGCACGCACCACGACGCCCAGACATTGACGACGCTGACCTTGCCCTTGAGCGCGGCCTGATCGAGTCCGGGCACCGGTGTGCCGTCTCTGGCCAGCTCCGGCAGCGGCGGCAGCGGTGTGGCCGGCGCCGGACGGCCGATCAGCGCCGACGGAATGCGCGACGGATCGCCGTTGCCGAGGCGCGACCAGAACAGCGCCGCCAGCCCGAGGAACACCACGAGCGGCAGCAGCATGAGGAATGAGCGGCGGCGCGGCGCCGGCTCTGTCGGTTCGGTCATTGGATGTCCGTCGCGGCGCGGCCGGAACGGCGGCTGATGCCGCTGTCCTCGAGCGCGCGCAAGCGCGCCTTCTGGGTGCGGTAGTCGATGGCGATCCAGCCGATCAGCACCACCACGACCAGCGCCGCCGCAAGATAGGAGGTGGCGATGAAGGAGGTATAGGGTCCGAGGTCCATATCAAGCCGCTCCCGCGATCTGGCCTGCCGGATCGTCGGCTGATGCGGTCGTTGTGTAGGCGCGCGCCTGCATCATCTGCAGGCTGCGCACACGACGACGCAGGATCTCGTTGCGCATCGCCGCGACATGCAGCGTCACGAACAGGAACGTGAACCCGATTGCCATCACCAGCAGTGGGATCAGGAATGATTTGTCGAGCGCCGGACCGCCCATCCGCATCACCGACGCGGGTTGATGCAGCGTGTTCCACCAGTCGACTGAGAACTTGATGATCGGCAGGTTGATGGCGCCAACCAGCGTCAGCACGGCGGCAGCACGGGCGGCGCGGGTGGGATCCTCGACCGCGCGCCACAGCGCCATCAGGCCGAGATACATCAGGAACAGGATCAGCACCGAGGTCAGCCGGGCATCCCACTCCCAATAGGTGCCCCACATCGGCCGGCCCCACAGCGAGCCGGTGAGCAGCGCGAGGAACGTGAAGCTGGCGCCGATCGGGGCGGCGGCCTTGGCGGCGACGTCGGCGAGCGGATGCCGCCATACCAGGGTGCCGAGCGAGGCGATGCTCATGACGCCCCAGACGAACATCGACAGCCACGCATTGGGCACGTGGATGAACATGATCTTGACGGTCGCGCCCTGCTGATAGTCGTCGGGCGCCAGCGCCGAGAGGTACAGGCCGGCAGCCAGCAGCGCGGTCGTGACCAGCGCCAGCCACGGCAGCAACCGTGCGGCGAGGCCGAGGAACCGGGTAGGATTGGCAAGGTCGATCAGCGACATGAGACCCTTGTTAAAGGCGGAAGCGGTTGCAGGCAATCAGCACGGCGCCACTAGGTAAGAGTTGATCATGGTCAAACCCCGGCGGGCGGTGGGTCAATCCAGCCCGTTCCGCAAGCTTGTCGCAGCGGCGAACGGGCCGATCACGAAACTCACCAGCGACAATGCGCACAGGATCGAGAACGGCGCCCCGAACGGCAGCGGACCGACGATGGCCGCCTGCGACGCCGCGACGCCGAAGATCAGCACCGGGATCGACAGTGGCAGCACCAAGACCGCCAGCAGCAGCCCGCCGCGGTGCATGGTCACCGCCAGCGCCGCACCGATCATGCCGATGAAGGTCAGGGCAGGCGTGCCCGCCAATAGCGTCAGCGCGACGGCGCCGGTGGCGGTGGCGTCGAGATTGAGAAGCAGTCCGAGCACGGGCGTCGCGATCACCAGCGGCAGGCCGGCGGCGAGCCAGTGCGCCAGCGCCTTGGCGGCGCAGGCCAGCTCCAGCGGTGTCCGGCTCATCACGACCAGATCGAGCGAGCCGTCCTCGTGGTCGGCGGTGAACAGCCGGTCCAGGGTGAGCAGGCTGGAGAGCAGGGCACCGAGCCAGAGGATGGCGGGGCCGAGCCGGGTCAGGAGCGCCAGATCCGGCCCGACCGCGAATGGCATCAGCACCACGACGGTGAGGAAGAACAATACCCCGATCAGCGCGCCGCCGCCGATGCGCAGCGCGATCCGGATGTCGCGGCGGATGAGGGCACCGAGCGCGGTCATGCGGGGAGGGCCTTGGCTGATTGCTTGATGGCAGATGGTGAGCCACGCTCCCTCCACCCGCAAACTGCGCTCCCTCCCCCCTTGTGGGGGAGGGCTGGGGAGGGGTCGGCGCGCCGATGGGACGTTGGTTGGTGCGACCGAATCTCGTCAAACAAGTTAGAGCGCGTCGTGGGGCACCCCCCTCCCTGACCCTCCCCCATAAGGGGGGAGGGAACGGAGAGAGCGGTGGGTGGGACTGCGAAGAGGCGAGAGGGAATCATCGAGCCTCCCCGATCCGCAGCTCACGCGTGGCGATGCCGAGCGGTCCATGTGTCGCGGCCACGATCAGCCCGCCGCCAGCGAGATGCTCGCGCATCAGGCCGGCGAACATCGCCTGTCCGGCGATGTCGAGCGCGGCGGTCGGCTCGTCCAGCAGCCACAGCAGGCGCGGCACCGCCAGCAGGCGCGCCAGCGACAGGCGGCGGCGCTGGCCGGCGGAGAGATAGGCGGCGGGCAGGTCGATGGCGTGCGCGATGCCCACCGCCGCCAAACAGTCGGGGATCGGTCGCGTGACGCCGCCGCCGAGGAATTCGGCCCAGAAGGTCAGGTTTTCGCGCACGCTGAGCGCCGGCTTCAGCGCGTCGCGGTGGCCGAGATAGTGCGCCTGCTCGGGCACCGTCAACTCGCCTTCACCGCCCTCGATGGCGATGGAGCCGCCCGCCGGCAGCAGTAGGCCGGCAATCAGCCGCAGCAGTGATGTCTTGCCCGCACCATTGTGTCCGGTCACCGCCAGCGCCTCGCCCGCGACCGTTTCGAACGCAAGGCCTGCGAACACCTCGCGGCCGCCGCGCACGCATCTGACGTCGCGGCCGAACAGTTTCGGCGACTGTGTTGGAGAAAGCTGCATGGCCCGTCGTGACAGCCCTTACGAAATTGATGGCTAGCGCGTGAGAATTTGTGGGTGATGCCACGTCGCGGCTTGCTTGTGGCTGTGGCGGCGCAGTTAGAAAGCTTCTATAAGCCCGACCTTGATGCAGCACACAATCGCCCGCTGCAAGCCATCCGGCGCCTCGCGCTGACGGTTCTTAAATACCCCCTCCGGGTATACAGATCAATTGGGATTTCCACGCATGACCTCGCTCGACAGCTTCAAGTGTCGCAAGACCCTCAAGGTCGGAACGAAGAGCTACATTTACTACAGCTTGCCCACAGCCGAGAAGAACGGTCTCAAGGACATCTCCAAGCTGCCCTATTCGATGAAGGTGCTGCTCGAGAATCTGCTGCGCAACGAGGACGGCCGCACCGTCACCAAGGACGACATTGTCGCGGTGTCGAAATGGCTGCGCAAGAAGTCGCTGGAGCACGAGATCGCCTTCCGTCCGGCGCGCGTGCTGATGCAGGATTTCACCGGCGTGCCTGCGGTGGTCGATCTCGCAGCGATGCGCAACGCGATGCAGAAGCTCGGCGGCGACGCCGAGAAGATCAACCCGCTGGTGCCGGTCGATCTCGTCATCGACCACTCGGTGATCGTGAACTACTTCGGTGACAACAAGGCGTTCGGCAAGAACGTCGCCGAGGAGTACAAGCAGAACCAGGAGCGTTACGAATTCCTGAAGTGGGGCCAGAAGGCGTTCTCGAACTTCTCCGTCGTGCCACCCGGCACCGGCATCTGCCACCAGGTCAACCTCGAATACCTCGCGCAGACCGTCTGGACCAAGAAGGAGAAGATGACCGTCGGCCGCACCAAGGGCACCTTCGAGGTCGCCTATCCGGATTCGCTGGTCGGCACCGATTCGCACACCACGATGGTCAATGGTCTGGCCGTGCTCGGCTGGGGCGTCGGCGGCATCGAGGCTGAGGCCTGCATGCTCGGCCAGCCGCTGTCGATGCTGCTGCCCGACGTCGTCGGCTTCAAGCTGACCGGCGCGTTGAAGGAAGGCGTGACCGCGACCGACCTGGTGCTGACCGTCACCCAGATGCTGCGCAAGCTCGGCGTGGTCGGCAAGTTCGTCGAGTTCTTCGGCCCCGGCCTCGACCATCTCTCGGTCGCCGACAAGTCGACCATCGCCAACATGGCCCCCGAATATGGCGCGACCTGTGGCTTCTTCCCGGTCGACGCCGCCACCATCGACTATCTCAAGACCTCGGGCCGCAAGGGCCCGCGCGTCGCGCTGGTCGAGGCCTATGCCAAGGCGCAGGGCCTGTTCCGCACCGCCAAGTCGGCGGACCCGGTGTTCACGCAGACACTGACCCTCGATCTCGCCGACGTCGTGCCGTCGATGGCTGGTCCGAAGCGTCCCGAGGGCCGCATCGCCCTGCCGGCGGTGGCCGAGGGCTTCGCCACCGCGCTGGCCGGCGAGTACAAGAAGAGCGATGCCGCGCAGCGCTTCCCCGTTGAGGGCA
This sequence comes from Bradyrhizobium sp. SZCCHNS3016, assembly GCF_032484535.1. NCBI lineage: Bacteria > Pseudomonadati > Pseudomonadota > Alphaproteobacteria > Hyphomicrobiales > Nitrobacteraceae > Bradyrhizobium > Bradyrhizobium sp. SZCCHNS3016. Next base: position 228,947 of record NZ_JAUETE010000012.1, on the reverse strand, counting down.
AGGACTTCGACATCGGCCATGGCGATGTCGTCATCGCCGCCATCACCTCCTGCACCAACACCTCGAACCCGAGCGTGCTGATCGGCGCCGGCCTCTTGGCCCGCAACGCCGCCGCCAAGGGCCTCAAGGCCAAGCCGTGGGTGAAGACCTCGCTCGCCCCGGGCAGCCAGGTGGTCGCCGAGTACCTGGCTAACTCCGGCCTGCAGAAGGACCTCGACAAGGTCGGCTTCAACCTGGTCGGTTTCGGCTGCACCACCTGCATCGGCAATTCAGGCCCGCTGCCGGAGGAGATTTCGAAGTCGATCAACGACAACGGCGTCGTCGCGGCGGCCGTGCTGTCGGGCAACCGCAACTTCGAAGGCCGCGTCTCGCCGGACGTGCAGGCCAACTACCTGGCCTCGCCGCCGCTGGTCGTGGCCTACGCGCTCGCCGGCACCGTGACCAAGGATCTTTCGGTCGAGCCGATCGGCATCGGCAAGGACAAGAAGCCAGTCTACCTGAAAGACATCTGGCCGACGACCAAGGAGGTCAACGACTTCGTCAAGAAATTCGTCAAGGCGTCGATCTTCAAGAAGCGCTACGCCGACGTGTTCAAGGGCGACACCAACTGGCGCAAGATCAAGACGGTCGAGAGCGAGACCTATCGCTGGAACATGTCGTCGACCTACGTGCAGAACCCGCCGTATTTCGACGGCATGAAAAAGGAGCCCGAGCCGATCAAGGACATCGTCGAGGCCCGCGTGCTGGCGCTGTTCGGCGACAAGATCACGACCGACCACATCTCGCCGGCCGGTTCGATCAAGCTGACCTCGCCCGCCGGTAAATTCCTCAGCGAGCACCAGGTCCGCCCGGCCGACTTCAACCAGTACGGCACGCGCCGCGGCAACCACGAGATCATGATGCGCGGCACCTTCGCCAACATCCGCATCAAGAACTTCATGCTCAAAGGTGCCGACGGCAACATTCCGGAAGGCGGCCTGACCAAGCACTGGCCCGACGGCGAGCAGATGTCGATCTACGACGCCGCGATGAAGTACCAGGAAGAGGGCGTGCCGCTGGTGGTGTTCGCCGGCGCCGAATACGGCAACGGCTCGTCGCGCGATTGGGCTGCGAAAGGTACCCGGCTGCTCGGCGTCCGCGCCGTGATCTGCCAGAGCTTCGAGCGCATCCATCGTTCGAACCTGGTCGGCATGGGTGTGCTCCCGCTCACCTTCCAGGAAGGCACGTCCTGGTCCTCGCTCGGCCTGAAGGGCGACGAGAAGGTCACCATCAAGGGCCTGCAAGGCGACCTGAAGCCGCGTCAAACCCTGATCGCCGAGATCGTGTCGGCCGACGGGGCGGCGCAGCAGGTGCCGCTGCTCTGCCGGATCGATACGCTGGACGAGCTGGACTACTATCGCAACGGCGGCATCCTGCACTACGTGCTGCGCAAGCTCGCTGCTTAACCAAAGCGCGACGCGACAGTTTGGCTCACTCTGAAGTGAGTAGCAGGTGATGAAGGAGGCGGCCTATGACAAAGGCCGCCTCCTTTTCGTTTGCAATCTATTAACTACGAGGGCGGCTTTGCAGATCATTGACGCGGCAGGGCGCAGCGGACCATGTTCCAGACAGGACAGTGACGATGAGTGGACAGATGTCGTGGTGGTCGCGCGCGGCGCTGAGTGTCTGTGCGGTCATCGCTTTCGTCCGGCCGGCCGCGTCCGATCCGCGTGCGGTGATCGAACTCTTCACGTCCCAGGGCTGTTCATCCTGCCCGCCGGCCGACAAGATCCTCGGCGAGCTCGCCAGAGATCCCTCGGTCATCGCGCTGTCCCTGCCGATCGACTACTGGGACTACCTGGGCTGGAAGGACACGCTGGCCGACTCCCGCTTCACGGCCCGGCAGCGGGCCTATTCCAGGGCGCGTGGCGATCGCGAAGTCTATACGCCGCAGGCGGTGGTCAACGGCTCCGTGCATGTGATCGGCAGCGACCGCGAGGCGATCGAAGGCGCCATCGAGGAGACCGTCCAGGGTGGCAGCGTGATGTCGGTGCCGGTGAGGCTGTCGGTCGACGGCCAGGACCTCACTGTCTCTGTGGCCGCGGCCAACGACCAGATGCCGCGCAAGCACGGCGAGGTCTGGGTCTGCTCGATCTCGCGGGTGGTCCCGATCTCGGTCGGCCGCGGCGAGAACAGCGGCCGTGATCTGACCTATTACAACGTCGTTCGCGGTCTTCAGAAGCTGGGTGACTGGAATGGGTCGCCGGTCAGATGGAGCGTGCCGCTGGAGAAGATCGCCCGCGAGGGCGTCGATGGCACCGTCGTCTATGTGCAGGACGGCAGTCGCGACCGCCCCGGAGCGATGCTCGGCGCCGCCTTTTCCGAGTTGCCATTGGTCGGACGGGCTTCAGCAACGGCGCGTGGTCCCGAGCGCTGATCTTCCGTCGTCCTGATCTTCGTTTCCGTTGACCTGCGGTAGGCGCGTCACGTCCATGGGACGGAGGCGCGCCACAACATGTTCCGTGCAGCTCACGCCAAAAAAGCAAAAGGACCAACTTGCGTTGGCCCTTTGCCTTACTTGTGAATGGACCCGATCCTGACGACCCCGGGGGGCTGGGGGCTGAGGAATCCGGAACCGAAAGGACCGGGCCAACGCACACGAATCTTATGCCTAAGGTCGGGGGCGGTCGGTGGGCGGAAAGACGGCGCGATTATGATTCTGCTAACGATCCCGTGACGCTTGCGTGTTCGCGGAGTTCGCGCGGTTGGCATGCGCGGCCGAACTTCAACAATGAAAACGGCCCCTTGCGGCTTCCGGCGGATGGCGCGATCATGTCACACAGATGACAGGAGGACGCTCATGAACCTCACTCCGGAGGATGCCGACCCCAGCGAGAACCGCGCGGCGGCGCGCAACGCGGCCGCGGCGCCCAACCGGGTGACGTTCGATCGCCTCGAGCTGAATCGTATCCTCAACCTCTACGGCCGCATGGTCGCCGACGGTGAGTGGCGCGACTATTCGATCGACTTCCTGCGTGACCGGGCCGTCTTCTCCGTGTTTCGCCGGGCGTCCGAGGTCCCGATCTACCGCATCGAGAAGGACCCGCGGCTGGCGCGCAAGCAGGGCATGTACAGCGTGATCTCGGCCACCGGCCTGATCCTGCGCCGCGGTCATGAGCTCGAGCGCGTGCTGCTGGTGATCGCGCCGAAGCCGGCGCTGGTCTGATCCCACGCGCTCCGGCTGATCATGACATTCCGACTGGCGTTGCTTACGCCGGGACGTCGCTGCTCCCGGCCCCGAGCGGGCGCTGCATCATCACAGTATCGAGCCAGCGGCCGAATTTCAGGCCGACGCTCGGGTGGGTGCCGATCATCTGGAAGCCGCAGGCGGTATGCAGCCGGACCGAGCCGGCATTGCCGGAGTCGCCAATGACGGCGATCATCTGGCGAAAGCCTCCCTCCTCACAGGCGTCGATCAGCCGCCGCATTAGTCGCATTCCGATGCCACGACGCTGGCTGGCGGGGGCGAGATAGATCGAGTTCTCCACCGTGAAGCGATAGGCCGGGCGAGGCCGGTAAGGCCCCGCATAGGCATAGCCGACCACCTCTCCGTCCAGCAGGGCGGCGAAATAGGGAAAGCCGTCGTCGGTGAGCGCCCGGAAGCGGCGCGTCATTTCCGTCAGATCCGGAGGGTCGAGCTCGAAGGTGGCCGTGCCCTCGCGGACGGCCTGGCCGTAGATGGCGGTGATGGCGGGAAGGTCGGCCTCCCGGGTGGGCCGGAGCTCAATGTCGGTCATGGTGGAAACATACCAAAGCGGATGCGGCGATCAATCCGGCCTCGCGGCATGGCTGCCGTCGCGCCCGCGCCGCGGTCGCAATTGGCTTGCGCAAACGAAAAGCCCCGGCGGTGAGGCCGGGGCTTCGAAGGTCGCTCGTGTGAGCCGCTGGATCAGTCGCGCTGGCCGAGCAGTTGCAGCAGCAGCGTGAACAGGTTGATGAAGTTCAGGTACAGCGACAGGGCGCCGGTGATCGCTGCGCGCTCGGCGATGTCGCCGCCCGCGGAGGCGTAACCGTAGATGTACTCGTTCTTCAGACGCTGCGTATCCCAGGCGGTCAGGCCGGCGAACACGAACACGCCGATCACCGAGACGATGAACTGCAGCATCGAGCTCGCCAGGAACAGGTTCACGAGGCTCGCCAGCACGATGCCGACCAGGCCCATGAATAGGAACGAGCCCATGCCGGTCATGTCGCGCTTGGTCGTATAGCCGTACAGGCTGAGCGCGCCGAACGTCGCCGCGGTGATGAAGAACACCCGCACGATCGAGGTGTGGGTGTACACGAGGAAGATCGACGACAGCGAGATGCCCATCAAGGCCGAGAACACCCAGAACAGGATCTGCGCGGTCGACGGCGCCAGGCGGTTGATGCCGGCCGAGATCGCGAACACCATGACCAGTGGGGCCAGGATGAACAGCCACTTCAGCGGGCTCACGAACATCGCGTAGCCGAACTGCGTCAGGTACGCGTTGCCGAACTTGAATACGCCGGCAGCCGGATCGCCGGTCACCGACGCCATGTAGACGCCCAGCGCAGCGAGGCCGGTGATGGCCAGGCCGATGCTCATGTAATTGTAGATGCGCAGCATGTAGGCGCGCAGACCGGCGTCGACGGTCGCGGCATCGGCGCGCCCGGCCACCCGGCCAAAGGGTGAAGCATAATTGCGGTCTAGGTCCGACATGGTCGATTCCCGTTGGTTGCCCGGCGGTCCGGTCCTGGCAGGACCTTTAGCCGGTTCTCGAAAAACCCTATCTCATACCCGCTGCCACAGATATTAAATTTGCGTCATCGGCAAAATCGCCATCTTTTGGCAGGTCTCTGAGCCCATTCCCTAGATGGGAAACTAGCATATCCGCCGCAAGCTTCCACGCGCGGCTGAATGTCGCTCCGCGCGCGTCCCAGCCGTATAAATCGCGTTAACCGTGCGGCATGAGCGCGCAAGCCGCTAGAGATTCCGAAGGACCGTCGCCGGCTTCTGGTTGAGCGCAAGCAGGGTGCCGGCCAGACCGAGGCCGACCGTCACGATCAGCGCGGTCAGGACGACCAGCGCGGCGCTGCCCGCCTGCCAGGCGAAGCTCAAGGTCATCAGCCGGGTCACGATCAGCCACGCGGCGACCGACCCCGCGACGACGCCGAAGGCGGCGGTGGCGAAGCCGATCATCAGATATTCCAGCGCGTAGGCGCCGAGCAACCGCAGCCTGGTGGCGCCCAGCGTCTTCAGGATCACGGCATCGTAGACCCGGTGGCGGTGGCCGGCGGCCAGCGCGCCGCCCAGCACCAGGATGGCCGAGATCAGCGTCACCGCGCTGGCGCCGCGGATGGCGAGCGCAAGGTTGGAGACGACCGAGCCGACCGTCTCCATCACCTCGCGGACCCGCACGCTGGTCACCATCGGGAAGGCGTCGGCCACCTTGCGGATGACGCGCGCATCCTCGACGGCATCGGAGCGCGCCTCGGTCAGGGTGGCGACATGGGTGTGGGGCGCGCCCTTGAAGGCATTCGGGGAGAACACCAGCACGAAATTGATGCCGAGCCCCTGCCAGTCGATGGTGCGCATGTTGCCGATCCGCGCCGTGATGTCGCGTCCGAGCACGTTGACCACGATGTCGTCGCCGAGCTTGAGGCCGAGACCGTCGGCGATCCGCTTCTCGATCGAAACCAGCGGCGGACCGCTGTAGTTCTCGCCCCACCACGCGCCCTCGACGACCTTGGATCCCTTGGGAATCTCGGCGGTATAGGTCAGGCCGCGGTCGCTCTGCAGCACCCATTCGGTGTCCGTCGTCGCCTTGAGGTCCTCGGCGCGCACGCCGCGGGCGGAGACGATGCGCCCGCGCAGCATCGGCACGTCTTCGACTGCCGATTGCGGGGCGAGGTCCCTGAGGAAGCCGCGGAAGCGGTCGGCCTCGCCCGAGGGGACGTCGATGAAGAAAAACGACGGCGCCTGCTCCGGTAGCTGTGCCAGGAACTGGCGTCGCAGATTGCCGTCGATCTGGGTGATGGTGACCAGCACGGCGAGCCCCAGCCCGAGCGACAGCACCACGGACGGTGTCAGCGCGCCTGGGCGATAGATATTGCTGACCGCCAGCCGCAGCATCGGGAAGCGGCTGCGCGGCAGGGCGCGCGCAATCGCCATCACCGCGGCGGCAATGCCGCGCAACAGCACGAACACCAGCGCGGCGGCGACGACGAACACCGCGGCGATGCGCTTGTCGTAGGACAGGCCGATCACCACCGCGATCAGCAGCGCGACTGTGCCCGCGATCAGCATCAGATAGCTCCAGCGTGGCCGGTGCCATTCGGCGATGACCGCCTCGCGGAACAACGCCGCCACCGGCACGTCACGCACGCGCCCGAGCGGCCACAGACCGAACGCGAGTGCGGTGAGCAGGCCATAGACGAAGGACAGCGCCAGCTCGTCCGGATGAATAGCCGGGATCACGGGCAGCGGCAGGATGTTGCCGAACAGCCCGACGATGGCAAACGGCAGGGCTGCGCCGGTGCAGAGTCCGATGATCGAACCAATCGTGGCGAGCACCATCACCTGCACGAGGTAGATGCCGAACACGTCGCGGCTGGTGGCGCCGAGCGCCTTGAACGCCGCGATCACCTCGGTGCGGCGGTCGACATGGCTCTTGACCGCATTGGCGACGCCGACGCCGCCGACCAGCAGGGCGGCGAGACCGACCAGGGTCAGGAACTGGGTGAAGCGGCCGATGGTCCGCTCCAGTTGCGGCGAGGCGTTGCTGCGGCTGCGGATCTCCCATCCGGCCGACGGCAGTGTCAGGCGGGTATCGGCGATGAAGGACGCCGCGGCGTGATCGTCCTTGGCATTGTCGGGCAGCCTGACCCGGTAGGTCCAGCGCACGAGACTGCCCGGCTGCAGCAGCGGCGTCGCCCGCAGACCCGCCTCGCTGATCAGGAAGCGCGGCCCGAGGCCGATGCCGCCGGACAATTTGTCGGGCTCGGCCTGCAGCGCGCTGCGAATCTGGAAGCGGACCGTGTCGATCGTGACGATGTCGCCGACCTTCAGGTCGAGCCGGGCCAGCAGCGCCGGATCGGCTGCAGCTCCGTAGACGCCGTCGCGCTCGGCCAGGATGTCGGCCATCGGCAGATCGGGCTGGAGCTCGGCGTTGCCGAGCAGCGGATAGGCGTTGTCGACGGCCTTCAGCTCGACCAGGGCCAGCTTGGCGTCGCTGGAGCGCACCATCGCGCGCAGGGTTGCCGCCAGCGACAGCTGTCCACGCGAGCGCAGGAAGTCGATCTCCTCCGGCTTGGCCTCGCGCTGAAACAGCGAAAAGGCAACGTCGCCGCCGAGCAACGTGCGGCCTTCGCGAACCAGGCCGTCATTGAGGCTCGCCGCCACCGAGCCGACGCCAGCGATGGCGAGGACGCCGAGCGCGATGCAGGCGATGAAGACATAGAAGCCGCGCAAGCCGCCGCGCAGCTCGCGCAACGCGTAACGAACGGGCAGGAGGGCGATCCGGCCGCTCGCGACCGGTTCTGACATGGCGCTCATGCGTCAGCCGGCTCGCGGGCGTCGCTCTCGCTTTCGATCCGCCCCGAGCGCAGCCGCACGACGCGGTCGCACCGGTGCGCGAGGCTGCTGTCGTGGGTCACCAGCACCAAGGTCATGCCGCGCTCGGCGTGCTTGGTGAACAACAGATCGACGATCTGCCGTCCGGTGGTCTCGTCGAGATTGCCGGTCGGCTCGTCGGCCACGAGAATTGCAGGATCGGGAGCGAGGGCGCGGGCCAGCGCCACGCGCTGCTGCTCGCCACCCGACAGCTGGGTCGGATAGTGATGCAGCCGGTGGCCCAGCCCGACCGAGTCGAGCTCGCGGGCCGCGCGCTCGGCGGCGCCGGCGTGGCCGGCCAGCTCGAGCGGCACCGCGACGTTCTCCAGCGCCGTCATGGTCGGGATCAAATGAAAGGACTGGAAGACAATGCCGACCTGGCGGCCGCGGAACCGGGCCAGGGCGTCCTCGTCCAAGACATTGAAAGCGGTCCCGTTGACCACCACCTCACCGCTGTCAGGACGTTCCAACCCCGCCATCACCATCAGCAATGTGGACTTGCCAGAGCCCGACGGTCCGATCAGACCGATCGTCTCGCCCTGTCCGACCCGCAGGCTGACGTCCTTGAGGATATGGACCCGCGCCGCGCCGGTGCCGAGCGAGAGGTTGACGTTCGAGATGGTAATGGTGTCCGGCGCGAGGCCGGCCAAACGCGAGGTTTCGATGAGACTGTCCATGGCTCGGTCATATGGCAACTCCGCAAGCCGGGTCGAGAGGCGCGGACACATCTTCGTGCACATACTCGTGTTGATGCTCGCCTTGATGACAGTCGGGTCCGCGTTCGCGGCTGCCGAGGCTGTCAAGCCGATCAAGCTGGTCGTTCTCGGCGATTCCTTGAGCGCGGGACTCGGCCTGTCTGCCTCAGATGCTTTTCCAGCCAAGCTGCAGAGGGCCTTGCAGGCCCAGGGGCTGCCGATCGACCTCACCAACGCCGGCGTATCCGGGGACACCTCGTCCGGCGGCCGCGACCGGCTCGACTGGTCGGTGCCGGAGGGGACCGAAGCGGTCATCGTCGAACTCGGCGCCAATGACGCGCTGCGCGGCATCGATCCCGCCGTGACGCGCAAGGCTTTGAGCGAGATCGTGACCCGGCTGAAAGCCAGGGGCATCGCCGTCATGCTCTGCGGCATGCTGGCGCCGCCGAACTACGGCAGCGACTATGCCGCGAAATTCAACGCGATCTATCCCGAGCTCGCCAAGGAATTCGGCGTGCCGCTGTATCCGTTCTTGCTCGACGGTGTCGCCGCCGACCCCAAGCTGAACCAGGCGGACGGCATTCACCCCACCGCAGCGGGCGTCGACATCATCGTGTCCAGGCTGTTGCCTACGGCGGAAGCATTCCTGCGTCCGCTTCGTGGGCAATGACGGAACGGAGCCCTGCGCCGATCATTTGCGATAGCCTTAAGGGCCGGGTTTTCCGCAGCTTTTACCGGCGTTAACCCACCTTCCGTCGCGGAGTCATATAAGTTCGGTAGGAATTATGCATTGGCGATTCGTCGTCGATCATTTCTCGAAGGCATGATCTCGTCAATTTTCGAGATCAGCCTCCAGCATCGGGAGTCCTGAAACGATGCCGCGTCTGTTTACTGGACTGGAAATCCCGGCCGAGGTTGGCCACACGCTTTCCGGTTTGCGGGGTGGCCTCCCCGGCGCCCGCTGGATCGATCCCGAAAATTACCATGTGACGTTGCGTTTCATCGGTGACATCGACGGCGCCTCCGCCAACGAGATCGCCTCGATGCTGTGGCGGGTGAACCGCAAGCCGTTCGAAGTGACGGTGCAAGGTCTCTCCAGCTTCGGCGGCCGCAAGCCGCGGGCGGTCGTCGCCAACATCGCGCCGAGCCGGCCGCTGATCGAGCTGCAGGCCGAGCTGGAGCGGCTCATGCAGCGGATCGGGCTCGATCCCGAGGGACGCAAATTCGTGCCGCACGTCACGCTGGCGCGGCTGCACGATGCGTCGAGCCAGGACGTCGCCGACTATCTCTCCGTCCGCGGCTATTTCCCGAGCCGCGTGTTCATGGCCGAGCGCTTCGTGCTGTTCTCGTCGCGTGCCTCGACCGGCGGCGGGCCCTATGTGGTCGAGGACGCCTACGATCTCTCCCCGGGATGAGGTCTGCAGCGCGGTCGTTCAAGCCGGCCGTTCGCTGAGGCCAAGAGCGAAGACGAGCGTCGTTAGCCCCGGGCTAACGATCACGGCGGCGTTTGCGTGCCATATACCAAGACATCACGGCTCCGACGCATGGCGGCTTCCACCATTTGCGGATTGCATTTTCCGTAAGTCTCATGACCTAGAGTGGACTCATGCTGTCCACTCCGTCAGACGCGTTCCGCGCGCAATATCAGTCTTTGGTCGATACCGGTGCGATCGAGCCCGACCCCGCCCAGGCCGAGGTCGCCGACGCGCTGGCGGCGCTGGAGCGCCGGCTCTCCACCTACAAGCCCTCGCGCAAGCAAGGCTTGTTCGGTCGCCTTTTTGCCGACAAGAGCGAGCCGCCGAATGGCCTCTATGTCCATGGCGAGGTCGGCCGCGGCAAGACCATGCTGATGGACCTGTTCTTCCAGAACTGTCCGGTTGAGCTCAAGCGCCGCGCGCATTTCCACGAATTCATGGCCGAGGTGCATGAGCGCATCTACGGCTACCGCCAGAACATCGCGCGCGGCGAGCTCGCCGATGCCGATGTGATCGGGCTCACGGCGCAGGCGATCTTCGACCAGGCCTGGCTGCTCTGTTTCGATGAATTCCATGTCACCGACATCGCCGACGCGATGATCCTGGGCCGTCTGTTCGCCAGGCTGTTCGAGCTCGGCACGGTGGTGGTGGCGACCTCCAACGTCGCGCCTGAAGACCTCTACAAAGGCGGCCTCAACCGCTCGCTGTTCCTGCCCTTCATCAAGCAGATCGCCGACCACATGGACGTGATGCGGCTGGACGCGCGCACCGATTTCCGGCTGGAGAAGCTGGCCGGCGTGAAGATGTGGCTGGTGCCGGCCGATGTCGACGCGCGGGCGGCGCTCGACAAGGCCTGGGCGCGGCTCACGGGTCATGCCAAGTGCAAGCCGCGCGACATGACGATCAAGGGGCGCATCCTGCATGTCCCGTGCTCCGCCAACGGCGTCGCCCGCTTCGGCTTTGCCGATCTGTGCGGAAAGCCGCTGGCAGCCTCGGACTATCTGCGGCTCGCGCACGACTATCATACGATCCTGATCGATCATGTTCCGGTCATGGATCTGGCCGAGCGCAATGCCGCCAAGCGCTTCATCACCCTGATCGATACGCTCTACGACAACGCCGTGAAGCTGATCGCCTCCGCCGAGGCTGACCCGGTTTCGCTCTACATCGCGACCGAGGGCGTGGAGGCCATGGAGTTCAAGCGGACCACCTCGCGCCTGATCGAGATGGGCTCGGACTCCTATCTGGCCCTGCCGCACGGGCGGAAGGACTCGGCGGCATCTGGGACTTCCACGGGGTTGGTCGAAACCTGACAACCACCGGAGCTTTGGCGAGCGCCTGCCGCCGGGCACACAGCCGCGAAAAGGCCACGTCAATCATGCTGAAAGGATCATCAGCGCCCGTCGCCCGGTCCTGATCGAAATCAAGGCACGCCCGCCAATTGGCCATAGCGTGACTTGAACGGCCCGGGCGAAAGGGATAACCACCACTCGACTTTTCAACCTCCCTCACTCCTTCGGGTTCAAAGGAAAATTTGCCATGGCGCGCGACAAGATTGCTTTGATTGGCTCCGGTCAGATCGGCGGAACGCTGGCTCACCTCGTTGGCCTCAAGGAGCTCGGCGACGTCGTGATGTTCGACATTGCCGAAGGCGTTCCGCAGGGCAAGGCGCTCGACATCGCCCAGTCGTCGCCGGTCGACGGCTTCGACGCGCACTATACCGGGGCCAACTCCTATGAGGCGCTCGACAACGCCAAGGTGTGCATCGTTACCGCCGGCGTGCCGCGCAAGCCCGGCATGAGCCGCGACGATCTGCTGTCGATCAACCTCAAGGTGATGGAGCAGGTCGGCGCCGGCATCAAGAAGTACGCCCCGGACGCCTTCGTCATCTGCATCACCAACCCGCTCGACGCGATGGTCTGGGCGCTGCAGAAGGCCTCCGGTCTCCCGGCCAAGAAGGTCGTCGGCATGGCCGGCGTGCTCGACTCGGCGCGTTTCCGCTACTTCCTGGCCGATGAGTTCAACGTCTCGGTCGAGGACGTCACCGCCTTCGTGCTCGGCGGTCATGGCGACACCATGGTGCCGCTGACCAAGTACTCGACCGTTGCCGGCATTCCGCTGCCCGACCTCGTCAAGATGGGCTGGACGTCGCAGGCCCGCATCGACGAGATCGTCGACCGCACCCGCAACGGCGGCGCCGAGATCGTCAACCTGCTGAAGACCGGCTCGGCCTATTACGCCCCGGCGGCGTCGGCGATCGCAATGGCCGAGAGCTACCTGCGCGACAAGAAGCGCGTGCTGCCCTGCGCGGCGCATCTCAACGGCGAGTTCGGCGTCAAGGACATGTATGTCGGCGTGCCCGTCGTGATCGGCTCCAAGGGTGTCGAGCGCATCGTCGAGATCGAGCTCGCGGGCAAGGACCGCGAGGCGTTCGACAAGTCGGTTGCCGCAGTCCAGGGCCTGGTCGACGCCTGCAAGAAGATCGCGCCCGACCTGCTCGGCCGCTGATCAGGGGTCATTCACGGGGCGTAATCTCGCCCACATCGAGTTGCAGGATGTTTGGTATATGGTATACCAGGCATCCTAACAACAATTCTGGTCGTCACCCCATCGCGGGTTCGGGGAGCAAGCGCTTATGAACATTCACGAATATCAGGCCAAGGCACTGCTGCACGAGTTCGGCGTGCCGATTTCCAAGGGCGTGCCGGTTCTCCGTCCGGAGGACGCGGATGCGGCGGCGAGGACGCTCGGCGGCCCGGTCTGGGTCGTGAAGAGCCAGATCCACGCCGGTGGCCGCGGCAAGGGCAAGTTCAAGGAGGCCTCGGCCGGCGACAAGGGCGGCGTCCGCCTCGCCAAGTCGATCGACGAGGTCAACACTTTCGCCAAGCAGATGCTGGGCGCGACGCTGGTGACGGTGCAGACCGGCCCCGACGGCAAGCAGGTCAATCGCCTCTACATCGAGGACGGCTCGGATATCGACAAGGAGTTCTATCTGTCGCTGCTGGTCGACCGCGAGACCTCGAAGGTCGCCTTCGTCGTGTCGACCGAAGGCGGCGTCAACATCGAGGACGTCGCTCACGAGACCCCTGAAAAGATCGTCACCTTCTCGGTCGACCCGGCCACCGGCGTCATGCCGCATCACGGCCGTGCCGTCGCCAAGGCGCTGAAGCTCTCCGGCGATCTCGCCAAGCAGGCGGAGAAGCTCACCACCCAGCTCTACAATGCGTTCGTCGCCAAGGACATGGCGATGCTCGAGATCAACCCGCTGGTCGTCACCAAGCAGGGCCAGCTCCGCGTGCTCGACGCCAAGGTGTCGTTCGACTCCAACGCGCTGTTCAAGCATCCCGAGGTCGTCGCGCTGCGCGACGAGACCGAGGAGGACGCCAAGGAGATCGAGGCCTCGAAGTACGACCTCAACTACGTCGCGCTCGACGGCACCATCGGCTGCATGGTCAACGGCGCCGGCCTTGCCATGGCGACGATGGACATCATCAAGCTCTACGGCATGGAGCCCGCCAACTTCCTCGACGTCGGCGGCGGCGCCAGCAAGGAGAAGGTCGCGGCGGCGTTCAAGATCATCACCGCCGACCCGAACGTGAAGGGCATCCTGGTCAACATCTTCGGCGGCATCATGAAGTGCGATGTCATCGCCGAGGGCGTCGTGGCCGCGGTCAAGGAAGTGGGTCTGAAGGTGCCGCTGGTGGTGCGCCTCGAAGGCACCAATGTCGATCTCGGCAAGAAGATCATCAGTGAGTCCGGTCTGAACGTGCTGCCCGCCGACAATCTCGACGACGCCGCGCAGAAGATCGTCAAGGCCGTCAAGGGAGGCTGAGCGCCGGTCCAGGCGCTCGCTCATTCCTCACCGCAACGCTTTTAGAGAAAGCACGATGTCCATCCTCATCGACAAGAACACCAAGGTCATCTGCCAGGGCTTCACTGGCAAGAACGGCACCTTCCACTCCGAGGCGGCGATCGCCTATGGCACCAAGATGGTCGGCGGTACCTCGCCGGGCAAAGGCGGCTCGACCCATCTCGGCCTGCCGGTGTTCGACACCGTCAAGGAGGCCCGCGAGGCCACCGGCGCCGACGCCTCGGTGATCTACGTGCCGCCGCCGGGCGCCGCCGACGCGATCTGCGAAGCGATCGACGCCGAGGTCCCGCTGATCGTCTGCATCACCGAAGGCATCCCGGTGCTCGACATGGTCCGGGTGAAGCGCTCGCTGCAGGGTTCCAAGTCGCGCCTGATCGGGCCGAACTGCCCGGGTGTCATGACCGCCGGCGAGTGCAAGATCGGCATCATGCCGGCCAACATCTTCAAGCCGGGTTCGGTCGGCATCGTGTCGCGTTCGGGCACGCTGACCTACGAGGCGGTGTTCCAGACCACGTCGGAAGGTCTCGGCCAGACCACCGCGGTCGGCATCGGCGGCGACCCGGTCAAGGGCACCGAGTTCATCGACATGCTGGAGATGTTCCTGGCTGACCCGAAGACGACCTCGATCATCATGATCGGTGAGATCGGCGGCTCGGCCGAGGAGGACGCGGCGCAGTTCATCAAGGACGAAGCCAAGCGCGGCCGCAAGAAACCGATGGTGGGATTCATTGCCGGTGTCACCGCCCCTCCCGGCCGTCGCATGGGTCATGCCGGCGCGATCATCTCGGGCGGCAAGGGCGATGCCGGCTCGAAGACGGCCGCGATGGAAGCGGCTGGTATTACAGTGTCTCCGTCGCCCGCACGGCTCGGCAAGACGCTTGTCGAAAAGTTGAAATCCTGATTCAGGACTTAGTGCTTTTCGGCGCGAATATTTACAATAAATAAGGTAAACGGTCCTAACCGGAGCCTGATCCGCTTTGTCAGCGGGTCAGGCATTGCGCCGTTTTGATTGGGCGCATCGAAATTACCAGGACGCCATCATGTCTCGCCAAGACGCGAACGCCGCCTTCGCCCTGTCGTCTTTTCTGCAGGGCACCAATGCCACCTACATCGATGAGATCTACGCCCGCTACGAGAAGGATCCCGCCTCGGTCGATCCCGAGTGGCAGGAATTCTTCAAGAGCCTGAAGGATGCGCCGACCGACGTGCAGAAGAATGCGTCGGGTCCCTCCTGGGCGCGCAGCAACTGGCCGGTCGCCCCGCGCGACGAGCTGACCTCGGCGCTCGACGGCAACTGGGCGGTGGTCGAGAAGAAGGTCGGCGAGAAGATTGCGCAGAAGGCGCAGACCAAGGGCGTCGAACTGTCGCTGGCCGACGTCAACCAGGCCACCCGCGACTCCGTCCGCGCGTTGATGCTGATCCGCGCCTACCGCATGCGCGGCCACTTCCACGCCAAGCTCGATCCGCTCGGCATCGAGGCGCCGCGCAACCGCGAAGAGCTCGACCCGCGCTCCTACGGCTTCACCGAGGCCGATTTCGACCGCAAGATCTTCCTCGATCACGTGCTGGGCCTCGAATACGGCTCCCTGCGCGAGATCGTCGCGATCTGCGAGCGCACCTATTGCCAGACGCTCGGCGTCGAGTTCATGCACATCACGAATGCGGCGCAGAAGGCCTGGATCCAGGAGCGCATCGAGGGGCCGGACAAGGAGATCTCGTTCACCCGCGAGGGACGCCGCGCCATCCTTCAGAAGCTGATCGAATCCGAAGGCTTCGAGAAGTTCTGCGACGTCAAGTTCACCGGCACCAAGCGCTTCGGTCTCGACGGCGGCGAGTCGCTGATCCCGGCGCTGGAGCAGATCATCAAGCGCGGCGGCAATCTCGGCGTGAAGGAGATCGTGCTCGGCATGCCGCATCGCGGCCGCCTGAACGTGCTGACCCAGGTCATGGGTAAGGCGCACCGGGCGTTGTTCCACGAATTCAAGGGCGGCTCGGCCAATCCCGACGCGGTCGAAGGCTCCGGCGACGTCAAGTATCACCTTGGCGCCTCCTCGGACCGCGAGTTCGACGGCAACCGGATCCATCTGTCGCTGACTGCCAACCCGTCGCATCTCGAGATCGTCGACCCCGTGGTGCTCGGCAAGGTCCGCGCCAAGCAGGATCAGCACGGCGATCCGCCGGACATGCGCATCTCGGTGCTGCCGCTGCTGATGCATGGCGACGCGGCGTTCGCCGGCCAGGGCGTCGTTGCGGAGTGCTTCGCGCTGTCCGACCTGAAGGGCTACCGGACCGGTGGCTCGATTCATTTCATCGTCAACAACCAGATCGGCTTCACGACCTATCCGCGCTATTCGCGCTCGTCGCCCTATCCGTCCGACGTCGCCAAGATGATCGACGCGCCGATCTTCCATGTGAACGGCGACGATCCGGAGGCGGTGGTGTTCGCGGCCAAGGTCGCCACCGAGTTCCGGCAGAAGTTCCACAAGCCGGTCGTCATCGACATGTTCTGCTACCGCAGGCATGGCCACAACGAGGGTGACGAGCCGGCTTTCACCCAGCCGGTGATGTACAAGAAGATCGCCGGTCATCCGTCGACCCTGGAGATCTACTCCAAGCGCCTGGTCGCCGAAGGCGTGATGACCGAGGGCGAGGTCGATAAGGCCAAGGCCGACTGGCGCGCCCGTCTCGACGCCGAGTTCGAGGCCGGCACCTCCTATCGTCCCAACAAGGCCGACTGGCTCGACGGCAAGTGGGCAGGGTTCAAGTCTGCCGACCAGGAAGAAGAAGCGCGCCGCGGCGTGACCGGCGTCGAGCTCGGCCGTCTCAAGGAGATCGGCCGCAAGATCACCAAGGTGCCGGACGGCTTCCGCCTGCACCGCACGATCCAGCGCTTCCTCGAGAACCGCGCCAAGGCGATCGACAGCGGCATCGGGATCGACTGGGCGACCGGCGAGGCGCTGGCGTTCTGCTCGCTGCTCCTGGAAGGCCACAAGGTTCGTCTGTCCGGCCAGGACAGCGAACGCGGCACCTTCTCGCAACGTCACTCGGTCTTGATCGACCAGGAGGACGAGAGCCGCTACACGCCGTTCAACCATCTGGCGCCGGAGCAGGGCCATTTCGAGGTCATCAACTCGCTGCTCTCGGAAGAAGCCGTGCTCGGGTTCGAATACGGCTACTCGCTTGCCGAGCCCACTGCGCTGACGCTGTGGGAGGCGCAGTTCGGCGATTTCGCCAACGGCGCCCAGGTGCTGTTCGACCAGTTCATCTCGTCGGGTGAGCGCAAATGGCTGCGCATGTCCGGCCTCGTCTGCCTGCTGCCGCATGGCTATGAGGGCCAGGGCCCCGAACATTCGTCCGCCCGCCTTGAGCGCTATCTGCAGATGTGCGCTGAGGACAACATGCAGGTGGTCTATCCGACCACGCCGGCGAACTACTTCCATGTCATGCGTCGGCAGCTGCATCGCGAGATCCGCAAGCCGCTGATCGTGATGACGCCGAAGTCGCTGCTGCGCCACAAGCGCGCGGTGTCGCGGCTCGAGGAGCTGGCCAAGGGAACGACCTTCCACCGCATCCTGTACGATGACGCCCAGATGCAGGCGGACGACAAGACCAAGCTGGTGCCGGACGATCAGATCCGCCGCATCGTGCTGTGCTCGGGCAAGGTCTATTACGACCTGTACGACGAGCGCGAGAAGCGCGGGCTCAACGACGTCTATCTGATGCGCGTCGAGCAGCTTTACCCGGTACCGCTCAAGGCGCTCGTCGCCGAGCTCGGCCGCTTCAAAAACGCCGAAGTCGTCTGGTGCCAGGAAGAGCCGCGCAACATGGGCGCCTGGCATTTCATCGAGCCGTATATCGAGTGGGTGCTGAACCAGACCGGCGGCAAGAGCAAGCGTCCGCGCTATGCCGGCCGCGCCGCGTCGGCGGCCACCGCCACGGGCCTGATGTCGAAGCATCTTGCGCAACTGAAGGCGCTGCTCGACGAAGCCCTGAACTGAACCTGCCTATAGAGGCGCCCCGCAAGCCATGCGGGGCGCAAGTACATCGCGTTGATCGTCCGTCCCGCATCGCTTGCTCGCTGCAAGGCGATGGCGGACGGACTTTATGGCCGCACGGGTTATTGAGGATAAAAGACCATGACTGAAATTCGCGTTCCGACGCTGGGTGAATCCGTCACCGAAGCTACCATCGGCCGCTGGTTCAAGAAGGCTGGCGACGCGGTTGCCGTCGACGAGCCCCTCGTCGAACTCGAGACCGACAAGGTCACGATCGAGGTGCCCGCGCCGTCGGCCGGCACCTTGGGCGAGATCATCGCCAAGGATGGTGAGACGGTCGCCGTCGGAGCGCTGCTCGGCCAGATCACCGATGGCGCCGCGGCTGCCAAGCCGGCCGCTGCTGCTCCGGCTCCGGCAAAGCCCGCTGCCTCCGCGCCGCCGGCTGCGGCACCTGCGCCGGCCAAGGCGCTGCCAGCCGATACGCCGCAGGCCCCGTCGGTGCGCAAGCTCTCGGCCGAGAGCGGCGTCGATGCCACCACCGTGCCCGGCTCGGGCAAGGACGGCCGCGTCACCAAGGGCGACATGCTGGCCGCGATCGAGCGCGCCGCCTCGGCGCCGACTCCGGTCAATCAGCCGGCCGCCGCCGTGCAGGTGCGTGCGCCGTCGCCCGCTGACGATGCGGCGCGCGAGGAGCGCGTGAAGATGACCCGGCTGCGCCAGACCATCGCGCGCCGCCTCAAGGACGTCCAGAACACCGCGGCCATGCTCACGACCTTCAACGAGGTCGACATGACCAACGTGATGGCGCTGCGCAGCCAGTACAAGGACGTGTTCGAGAAGAAGCACGGCTCGAAGCTCGGCTTCATGGGCTTCTTCACCAAGGCGGTGGTGCAGGCGCTGAAGGACATTCCGGCGGTCAACGCCGAGATCGACGGCTCGGACCTGATCTACAAGAACTACTATCACATCGGCGTCGCCGTCGGCACCGACAAGGGCCTGGTCGTGCCGGTCGTGCGCGACTGTGACCACAAGTCGATCGCCGACATCGAGAAGGGCATCGCCGATTTCGGCCGCCGCGCCCGTGACGGCCAGCTCAAGATCGACGAGATGCAGGGCGGCACCTTCACGATCACCAATGGCGGCATCTACGGCTCGCTGATGTCGACCCCGATCCTGAACGCGCCGCAGTCCGGCATTCTTGGCATGCACAAGATCCAAGAGCGGCCGGTGGTGGTCGGCGGCAAGATCGAGGTGCGGCCGATGATGTATCTGGCGCTGTCCTACGACCATCGTGTCATCGACGGCAAGGAGGCGGTGACCTTCCTGGTGCGCGTCAAGGAGAGCCTGGAGGATCCGGCGCGGCTCGTGCTGGATCTCTGAGCAACGTCATATCTGATGCTCGAGAGGCGCGCCGAAAGCGCGCCTCAAACCTAACGGGGGCCATCATGACCGATCGAGTTGCAGTGATCACCGGCGGCAGCCGCGGCATCGGCCGTGCGACCGCTATTGCGGCCGCATCGCGCGGCTTCAAGATCGTGGTCGGCTACGCCTCCAACGAGGCGGCGGCGCAGAGCACGGTGGCCGCGATCGAGGCCAAGAACGGCAAGGCCATCGCGGTCAAATGCGACGTCGGCCGCGAGCACGACATCCTCGCTCTGTTCAAGGCGGCCGACAAGTTCGGCACCCTCGGCGCTCTCATCAACAACGCCGGCATCGTCGGCCCCACCACGCGCGTCGACGAGATGAGCGCGGAGCGCATCGAGCGGTTGATGGCGGTCAACGTCACCGGCAGCATCCTGTGCGCACGTGAGGCCGTGAAGCGGATGTCGACGCGGCATGGTGGTCAGGGCGGCGTCATCATCAATTTGTCGTCGGTCGCGGCCAAGCTCGGCTCGCCCAACACCTATGTCGACTACGCCGCCTCGAAAGGCGCGATCGATTCCTTCACCGTCGGCCTCGGTCACGAGGTCGCGAACGAAGGCATCCGCGTCGCGGCGATCCGCCCGGGCCTGATCGACACCGAGATCCATGCCTCCGGCGGCGAGCCCGATCGCGCCCACCGCCTTGCCCCCATGGTGCCGATGAAGCGCGTCGGCACCGCGGAGGAAATCGCCAATGCCATCGTCTGGCTGCTGTCGGACGAGGCCTCCTATGTCACTTCGGCCATTCTCGACGTGTCGGGCGGACGCTGACGACCGTCGTCATCTTTGACTGCAAGCTTACGGAACATTCGATCATGGCATCTTACGATCTCGTCGTCATCGGCACCGGACCCGGTGGGTATGTCTGCGCCATCCGCGCGGCGCAGCTCGGCATGAAGGTGGCCGTAGTCGAGAAGAACGCCACCCTCGGCGGCACCTGCCTCAACGTCGGCTGCATGCCCTCGAAGGCGCTGCTGCATGCCTCCGAGCTGTTCGAGGAGGCCGGGCACTCCTTCGCCAAGATGGGCGTCAAGGTGTCGCAGCCCGAGCTCGATCTGCCGGCGATGATGAACTTCAAGCAGCAGGGCATCGACGGCAACGTCAAGGGCGTCGAGTTCCTGATGAAGAAGAACAAGATCGACGTGCTCGTGGGCAAGGGCAAGATCCTCGGCACCGGCAAGCTGCAGGTGACCGGCAATGACGGCGCGGTGCAGACCGTCGAGACCAAGAACATCGTGATCGCGACCGGCTCGGACATTGCGCGCCTGAAGGGCATCGAGATCGACGAAAAGCGCATCGTCTCGTCGACCGGCGCGCTGTCGCTGGAGAAAGTGCCTTCGAGGCTGCTGGTGGTCGGCGCCGGCGTGATCGGGCTCGAGCTCGGCTCGGTGTGGCGCCGCCTCGGCGCCAAGGTCACCGTGGTCGAATTCCTCGACCGCATCCTGCCCGGCATGGATGGCGAGATCGCGAAACAGTTTCAGCGCATCCTCGAGAAGCAGGGCTTTGCGTTCAAGCTCGGCGCCAAGGTCACCGGCGTCGATACGTCCGGGGCTACGCTCTCGGCGACCATCGAGCCCGCCGCGGGCGGAGCGGCTGAAAAGATCGAAGCCGATGTCGTGCTGGTGGCGATCGGGCGCGTGCCCTACACCGACGGTCTTGGCCTGCAGGAGGCCGGCGTGGTGCTCGACAATCGCGGCCGCGTCCAGATCGATCACCATTTCGCGACCAGCGTGCCGGGCGTCTATGCCATCGGCGACGTCGTCGCCGGGCCCATGCTCGCGCACAAGGCCGAGGACGAGGGTGTTGCGGTCGCCGAGATCATCGCCGGACAGGCCGGCCATGTGAACTACGACGTCATTCCCGGCGTGGTCTACACGACGCCGGAAGTCGCGTCCGTCGGCAAGACCGAGGACGAGCTGAAGCAGGCGGGCGTCGCCTATACCGTCGGCAAGTTTCCGTTTACCGCGAACGGTCGCTCCAAGGTCAATCAGACCACTGACGGCTTCGTGAAGATCCTTGCGGATGCGAAGACGGATCGCGTGCTTGGCGCCCATATCATCGGCCGCGAGGCCGGGGAAATCATTCACGAGGCCGCCGTATTGATGGAGTTCGGTGGCTCTGCCGAGGATCTCGCGCGCACCTGCCACGCGCATCCGACGCGGTCGGAGGCCGTCAAGGAAGCCGCGCTTGCGGTGGGCAAGCGGGCCATCCATATGTGATGGACGCCCGGAGACGCCTTCGGTGGGTGCGACAAAACGCCCGCTGGTGACGCTGAACCGAACGGCAAGGCGCGAGGTCGTATCGTCATAGCGGCCTCAACCCGCGGGGCCTGGCGGAGATGGAGTCCGATGCTGCGCCGCCTGCTTCAGCCGTTCTGGGTTCTGCTTGCGATCATCTTCCTGATCGAAGCTTGGTTGTGGGACCATCTCGAGCCGATCGTGGCGCGCATCGTCGCCGCGATACCACTGCGTAGCTTCAAGCACTGGCTGGCCGCGCGCATCGAGACGTTGTCGCCGGCGCTGACCCTGATCGTCTTCGTCGTGCCGGTCGTGCTGCTGTTTCCGCTCAAGCTGATCGGCATGTGGCTGCTGATGCACCAGCAGTGGAAGTTTGCGCTGGCCACGATCGTGTTCGGCAAGATCGTCGGTGTCGGCGTCACCGCCTTCATCTTCGATGTGACGCGCAGCAAGCTGCTGCAGATGTCCTGGTTCGCGTGGCTCTACGAGGCCGTGCTCGCGCTGCGCAGGAAAGCCGCGGCGCTGGTCGATCCGATCAAGCAGCGCATCCGCGAGATCATCCGCGGCAATGCCGATGGCTGGTCATCGCGCGTGCTGCGCGTGATCATGCGCTTCCGCAGGAGCGTGCAGCAGGCGCGCTGACCTCGGACGTCATCACGCGGCTTCGTTCGACCGGGCCACATTCTTCGTCATTCCGGGGCAATCGGCTGCGTGCAGTCGCAACGCGGCTGCGCGCTGACGATTGAACCCGGAAGCTCGAGATGAAAGAGAACGAACGCAAGCCAAGCTCGAGATTCCGGGTTCAAGGCCTGCGGCCTTGCCCCGGAATGACGGCTTTCCTGACTAATGCAGATGCAGCAGATGCGGCTGGAACAGGCCGAGCAACGTCATGGCAATACCGATCAGCGCGAGCCCTCCGGACGCCCAGGCCAGCACGAGCATGCCCGTGATGATCGTCGCTGACGCCAGCACGATGCCGATCTGGAAGGCGGCCGACGCCAGCTCATAGTGGTGATATTTCGCCGTCGCCTCGTCGCGTTCGTGCTCGGCATGCTTGGCGCGCTCGGCGAGTTGCTCGCTGCCTTCGCCGGTCTCGGGCTCGGAGCGATAGCGCGCGGCATTCTTCTGCCAATCGTCGATCTGCTTCTGCAACGCCGCCTTGGCTGCCTCGTCAGGCAGCGCCGGCAAGCTCAGCTTGCCCTGCTCGGCGGCGGTCTGCACCACGGTGCGGCGAACTGTCTTGGCCTGGAAGAAGGCCCAGAGGTTCGAGGCCTCGACGTTCTTGCTGATCGATTCGGTCTGCGCGCCCTTGCCGAGCGTCTCCGAGAGCGCCAGGAACAGGGCTATGACGGCGATCAGCAGCGCGATCTTCTTGTTTTCGCCCGACGCATGCTCGGCATGCTCCGCATGCTCCATGCTCTCATGTGCGCTCATCTGTTCCCCTCCGGATCAAGCAACCAAGACGATTGCCGGAACCGGGCGGACAGCGCAAGCGAAACGATATGAACGAAAGATGTCACCGCCGCGGATGCGCTGACGCATACACCTGCAGCAGGCGCTCCGAATCGATGCCGGTATAGACCTGGGTCGTCGACAGCGAGGCGTGGCCGAGCAACTCCTGGATCGCACGCAGGTCGCCGCCGCGCGACAGCAGATGCGTCGCGAAGGAATGGCGCAGCGCGTGCGGCGTGGCGCTGTCGGGCAGGCCGAGCGCGCCGCGCAGCCGCTCCATCGTCAGCTGGATGATGCGCGGGCTCAACGGGCCGCCCTTGGCGCCGAGGAACATCGGCCCGTCCGCAGACAGCGGATAAGGACAAAGCTTGGCGTACTCGTCGATCAGCTGCAGCACATTCTGCAGCACCGGCACCATGCGGGTCTTGTTGCCCTTGCCGGTCACGACCAGCACGTCGCCTTCGCCCGGCCGTGGCACCTCGCGGCGCTTGAGGCCGAGCGCTTCGGAGATGCGTAGGCCGGAGCCGTAGAGCAGGGCCATCACAGCGGCGTCGCGCGCCAGCACCCAGGTCTCCCGGGTCTCGCCGGCGCGCTCGTCGGCATCGGCGAGCCGCTTGGCGGCATCCATCGGCAGGGGCTTGGGCAGGCTCTTGGCGATCTTTGGCGCGCGGATTCCGGAGAGTGCGCCGACCTTGCCCTTGCCCTCGCGCTCGAGGAAGCGGCCGAACGAGCGCAGGCCCGCCAAGGTTCGCATCAGGGAGCGTCCGGCGATGTCGTCGGCGCGGCGCATCGCCATGAAAGCGCGGATGTCGGCCGCCTCCAGCCCGGCGAAGCGCGCCAGCGTCACCGGCTCGCCCCAATGGGTGCAGAGGAATTGCAGGCACTGCCGCAGGTCACGGGCATAGGCCTCGACCGTCTTCGGCGACAGCCGGCGCTCGCTGCGCAGATGCGCCAGCCACTGCATCATGACCCGTACCACGCCCTCGTCGGCGCCGATGAGGTCGGTTTGCTCGGGCTTCTCCGCCGCTGATGTCGTGGTCGCAGCCATCGCGAACAGCTCGATCTCGTCTCGTCGAGTCATGTATATCGCACTGTCGTCCTTTATCGTTCGCTAACTTTGCCGGGCGGCTTTCGCTTCAGCCAGAGCAAGGCTATCTCCGGCCTCATGGACCGCCCGACCGATCTCTTTCCAGGTGCAGCCAGCGCGACCGGCGTGGTCGACGTGCTGGTTCCGGTCGCGCTGGACCACACTTATTCCTACCGTGTGCCGCGCGGCATGGATCTGAAGCCTGGCGATGTCGTCGGCGTGCCGCTGGGCCCGCGCGAGGTGCTGGCGGTGGTGTGGGCCGAGAATGCCAATCCCGATCCGCGCCTGCACAACCGGCTCAAGGATGTCAGCGAGAAGCTCGAGGTGCCGCCGCTCAAGCCCGAGCTGCGGTCCCTGATCGACTGGGTCGCCAATTACACGCTGTCGCCGCGCGGCATGGTGCTGCGGATGTCCCTGCGCATGGGCGAGCATCTCGGCCCGGAGCGCGTTCGCCTCGGCGTCCGGCTGGTCGGCGAGCCGCCGAAGCGGCTGACACCGGCGCGGAGGCGGGTGATCGAGGCGGTGTCGGACGGCCTGCTGCATGGAAAGTCCGACCTCGTCCGCGAGATCGGCGTCTCCAGCAGCGTGATCGACGGCCTGGTCGATGAGCGGACCCTCACGGTCGAGGCGATGCCGCGTGCGCTGGCGCCGCCGGCGCCCGACCCGTCCTTCGTGCAGCCCGAGTTCTTCGACGCGCAGCTGGCCGGCGCCGAGGCGATGCGGGCGCTTGCCGCCAAAGGCGGCTTCCAGGTTGCGCTGCTCGACGGCGTCACCGGCTCCGGCAAGACCGAAGTGTATTTCGAAGCGGTGGCCGAGACGGTGCGCCGCGGCCGGCAGTCGCTGATCCTGATGCCCGAGATTGCCCTGACCGGCCAGTTTCTTGACCGTTTCGCGCGCCGCTTCGGCGTGCGACCGCTGGAATGGCACTCTGAGCTCACCCCGCGCAACCGCCAGCGCAACTGGGCTTCGATCGCCGCCGGCGAGGCGCCGGTGGTGGTCGGCGCGCGCTCGGCGCTGTTCCTGCCCTATGCCGATCTCGGCCTCATCATCGTCGATGAGGAGCACGACCAGGCTTACAAGCAGGACGAGGGCGCGCATTACCACGCCCGCGACATGGCCGTGGTGCGCGGTCATATCGCCAAATTCCCGGTGGTGCTGGCGTCCGCGACACCCTCGGTCGAAACCGAGGTCAATGCCCGCAAGGGCCGCTACCAGCGCGTGGCGCTGCCGTCGCGGTTCGGCGGCCAGCATATGCCGCATATCGAGGCCATCGATCTCCGGCGCGAGCCGCCGCCGCGCGGCCGCTACGTCTCGCCGCGGCTGGCGGGCGAGATCCGCACCGCGATCGAGCGCGGCGAGCAGGCGCTGCTGTTCCTGAACCGCCGCGGCTATGCGCCGCTGACCTTGTGCCGCGCTTGCGGGCATCGCTTCGCCTGCACCATCTGCGACGCCTGGCTGGTCGATCACCGCTTTCGCCAGCGGCTGGTCTGCCACCATTGCGGCTTCTCGATGCCGCGTCCGCCGACCTGTCCGCACTGCGCGGCCGAGGAATCGCTGGTCGCGGTGGGGCCCGGCGTGGAGCGGCTGCAGGAGGAGGCGGCGGCGCTGTTTCCGGAGGCGCGCAGCATGGTGCTGTCGAGTGATCTGATCACCTCGATCGAGACCATGCGCGCCGAGCTGACGGAGATCGCGGAAGGCCGCGTCGATCTCATCATCGGCACCCAGCTCGTCGCCAAGGGGCATAACTTTCCGCGGCTCAATCTCGTCGGTGTGGTCGATGCCGATCTCGGCCTCGGCAATGGCGATCCGCGCGCCGCCGAGCGCACCTGGCAGCTCCTAAACCAGGTGATCGGCCGCGCCGGCCGTGAGCAGGGGCGAGGCCGAGGCTACCTGCAGACCCACCAGCCCGAGCATCCCGTCATGAAGGCGCTGGTCGCCTGCGACCGCGAGGCCTTCTACACCAGCGAGATCGACGTCCGCGAGCGCACCGGCTATCCGCCGTTCGGGCGGCTCGCGAGCCTGATCATCTCGGCCGGAGACCGGCCCACCGCAGAAGGCTTTGCCCGCCGGCTGGTCGCGTCGGCGCCGCGCGAGGAGGGTGTGCTGCTGCTCGGCCCGGCCGAGGCGCCGCTCGCGGTGATAAAGGGCCGCTACCGCTTTCGGCTGCTGCTCAAGTCGGCACGCAATTTCGACCTGTCGGATTATCTGCGCCACTGGCTGGCGCATGCCGAGAAGCCCAAGGGCAATCTCAAGCTCGAGGTCGACGTCGACCCGCAGAGCTTCCTGTAGCGCTCGGCGCGCTCTCCACCGTCATCGCGAGGAGCGACGCGACGAAGCAATCCAGAGTCCAGACCCGGCCCTGGATTGCTTCGCTGCGCCGCTGCGCTCGCAATGACGCGTAAATAGATTCTGGTGCCTTACGACACGACCTCAGCGGTGACGCGGCCGACGCCGGCGCGGGTCAGGCCGATGGCGCGGGCGGCGCCGGTCGAGAGGTCGAGCACACGGCCACGGATGAACGGACCGCGGTCGTTGACGGTGACGATGACGCTGTTGCCGCCATGGGTCACGCGCAGCTTGGTGCCGAACGGCAGCGAGCGGTGCGCGCAGGTCATGGCGTTGGCGTTCATGCGCTGGCCGGAAGCAGTGCGGCTGCCGGACTCGTTGCCGTAGTACGACGCCATGCCGGAGAAGCTGCGGCCGGTACCGGACGACGGCGTGACCGCTGCGTTGGAGTTCATCCACGAGGAGCCGTTGGACGACCATCCGTTCGAGAACGAGTCGGCCGCGGGCTGAGCAGCATGGCGCGACATGTGGTGATGGTGGTGGCGAGCGTGGTGCTGGTGGTGCCTGGACCGGGCCGAGGCTTCGGTGGCGCTGCCGCCGACGATCAGCGTCACGGCAACAGCGAGCGCGGTGCGCGAGCCGGCGATCTTGCCAGCCGAGATGTTCTTCAGTTTCAGCATCTGTGTCCCTCGAACAGTATTGCCGCGTTCTGCGGCCAGTGAACCCCCGTCAGGTGTTGAGGCGGGCGCCGTTTGGTGGGGCAATGAGGCGTGAATGGGGCAGTAGAAATTGTTTCGCTCTGATCGAAACATCTTGCATCGCGGTCTACTCATCACGGAAAATTCCGTAATCCGTTGCTTTAACGTTTCCTTAACAATCAAATACTTTCAAATACTGTTGAGTTAAGTTCTCGCTTAGGACGCCAAGATGTCAGCAAGTAATGTCGATGCGGGCCGGCCGGCGGCCGCCGGGCACCGCCGACGGGAGTCAAGGCCAAACCCGCATGGCGGCCATGCAGCAACAGCTGGAACCTTGTCCAAAGTGATTGGTATTGGGGTCGGGTCGCGTGTTGGGCGCGATCAGCGTGGCCGTTGGACGGGCGCTTACGCTCCGACCGCGGCGCGGCAACAAGGTGCCGAATAGCGGGCCACCGCTTGTTGCGGCTGCGCGTACGCTATGTTAGCAAAGCGCCGCTTTTCGTGATCAAGCTGCTCCCGCGGCGATCGAAAATCAAAGTCCTGCTTGAATTCCAAGGGCTTAACTGGTTTGCGCCGCAGCGGCGCGCCGGTGTCCCTCTTGTGGGTTGGGCACATATAAAAAGAGCACGTCTGTGGCTGCTGAAGATCCCTCCGTATCCGGTGTGTCCGGTCGTTACGCGACGGCCCTGTTTGAACTGGCCCGTGACGAAAAGTCCGTCGATGCGGTCAAGGCCGATCTCGACAGGTTCAATGCCCTCCTCGATGAGAGCGCCGATCTCAAGCGCCTTGTCCGCAGTCCGGTGTTCGGTGCGGACGTGCAGCTCAAGGCGCTCAATGCGGTGCTGGACAAGGCCGGCATCGCCGGCGTCGCCGCCAACGTGCTGCGCGTGCTGACCGCCAACCGCCGCCTGTTCGCGGTGACCGACGTGATCCGCGCCTTCAATGCGCTGGTCGCCAAATACAAGGGAGAGGCCACGGCCGACGTCACCGTCGCCGAGCCGCTCTCGGAGAAGAATCTCGACGCCTTGAAGGCCTCACTGAAAACGGTGACCGGCAAGGACGTCGCGCTCAACGTGAAAGTCGATCCAGCGATTATCGGCGGGCTCGTCGTCAAGCTCGGCAGCCGCATGATCGATAGTTCGCTTCGCA
This sequence comes from Bradyrhizobium sp. SZCCHNS3016, assembly GCF_032484535.1. Taxonomy (NCBI): domain Bacteria; kingdom Pseudomonadati; phylum Pseudomonadota; class Alphaproteobacteria; order Hyphomicrobiales; family Nitrobacteraceae; genus Bradyrhizobium; species Bradyrhizobium sp. SZCCHNS3016. The sequence goes on along the minus strand of NZ_JAUETE010000012.1, from coordinate 200,969 downwards.
CCAAACTCAACTCGATCAAGCACGCGATGAAAGAGGCAGGCTGATGGACATCCGCGCCGCGGAAATTTCCGCGATCCTCAAGGACCAGATCAAGAATTTCGGGCAGGAAGCCGAAGTCACCGAAGTCGGACAGGTGCTGTCCGTCGGTGACGGTATCGCCCGCGTCTACGGTCTCGACAACGTCCAGGCCGGTGAGATGGTCGAGTTCGAGAACGGCACCCGCGGCATGGCGCTGAACCTCGAGACCGACAACGTCGGCGTCGTCATCTTCGGCGCCGACCGCGAGATCAAGGAAGGCCAGACCGTCAAGCGCACCCGCGCCATCGTTGACGCTCCGGTCGGCAAGGGTCTGCTCGGCCGCGTCGTCGACGCGCTCGGCAATCCGATCGACGGCAAGGGCCCGATCCAGGCGACCGAGCGCAAGCGCGTCGACGTCAAGGCCCCCGGCATCATTCCGCGCAAGTCGGTGAACGAGCCGATGTCGACCGGCCTCAAGGCGATCGACGCCCTGATCCCGGTCGGCCGTGGCCAGCGCGAGCTGATCATTGGTGACCGTCAGACCGGCAAGACCGCGATCGCGCTCGACACCATCCTGAACCAGAAGCCGCTGAACGTCGCTGGCGCCCCCGAGAGCCAGAAGCTGTATTGCGTCTATGTCGCGATCGGCCAGAAGCGCTCCACCGTCGCTCAGTTCGTCAAGGTGCTCGAAGAGCAGGGCGCGCTGGAGTATTCGATCGTCATCGCCGCAACCGCGTCCGATCCGGCCCCGATGCAGTATCTCGCCCCGTTCACCGGCTGCACCATGGGCGAGTACTTCCGCGACAACGGCATGCACGCGGTCATCATCTATGACGATCTGTCGAAGCAGGCCGTCGCCTATCGCCAGATGTCGCTGCTGCTGCGCCGTCCGCCGGGCCGCGAGGCCTATCCGGGCGACGTGTTCTATCTGCACTCGCGCCTGCTCGAGCGGGCCGCCAAGCTCAGCAAGGACCATGGTCTGGGGTCGCTCACCGCGCTGCCCGTCATCGAGACCCAGGCCAACGACGTGTCGGCCTACATTCCGACCAACGTCATTTCGATCACTGACGGCCAGATCTTCCTGGAGACCGATCTGTTCTTCCAGGGCATCCGTCCTGCCGTGAACGTCGGTCTGTCGGTGTCGCGCGTCGGCTCCTCGGCCCAGACCAAGGCGATGAAGAAGGTCGCCGGCAAGATCAAGGGCGAGCTGGCGCAGTACCGCGAAATGGCGGCGTTCGCGCAGTTCGGCTCCGACTTGGACGCCTCGACCCAGCGCCTGCTCAACCGCGGCGCGCGCCTGACCGAGCTCCTGAAGCAGCCGCAGTTCTCGCCGCTGAAGATGGAAGAGCAGGTCTGCGTGATCTGGGCCGGCACCAACGGCTATCTCGATCCGCTCCCGCTCAACAAGGTGCGCGCGTTCGAGGACGGCCTGCTGTCGCTGCTGCGCGGCAAGAATGCCGACCTGCTGAACGCGATCCGTGACAGCAAGGATCTGTCCGACGACAGCGCCGCCAAGCTGAAGGCGGTGGTCGAAGGCTTCGCCAGGACCTTCGCCTGACGGCAAAGGATGGCCGGACTTCGCCCGGCCATCAACGTCGTCGACGTGGGACAACAAGACATCTCATGTCCGGCACCAGGCCGGGCATGACCAATCTCGAGGGTTGAACGGCAAGGTCCCAAGGGGATCCGGCCGCCGGGGTGAGATCGACGAACAATGGCGTCACTGAAAGACATGCGGGTCCGCATCGCCTCGACCAAGGCGACGCAGAAGATCACCAAGGCCATGCAGATGGTCGCGGCCTCCAAGCTGCGCCGTGCGCAGCTCGCGGCCGAGGCGGCGCGTCCCTATGCCGAGAAGATGGACGCTGTGATCTCCAACATCGCGAGCGCCACCATCGCCTCCGCCGGCGGGCCGAAGCTGCTCGCGGGTACCGGTCGCGACCAGGTGCACCTGCTGCTGGTCTGCACCGGCGAGCGCGGCCTGTCCGGCGCGTTCAACTCCTCGATCGTCCGCCTGGCGCGCGAGCGTGCGCTCGCCCTGATGAACCAGGGCAAGGAGGTGAAGTTCTTCTGCGTCGGCCGCAAAGGTTATGAGCAGCTTCGCCGCCAGTTCGACAAGCAGATCGTCGAGCACATGGACCTGCGCTCGGTGCGCCAGATCGGCTTCGCCAATGCCGACGAGATCGCCAAGAAGGTCATCGCCCGTTTCGATGCCGGCGATTTCGACGTATGCACGCTGTTCTATTCGCGCTTCCGCTCGGTGATCGCGCAGATCCCGACCGCCCAGCAGATCATTCCGCTGGTGGTCGAGGCGCGCCCGGCGAATGCGGCGCCGCTGGCGCCTTACGAATACGAGCCGGAAGAGGACGAGATCCTGGCCGGACTGCTGCCGCGCAATCTCGCCGTGCAGATCTTCCGCGCGCTGCTGGAAAACAACGCCTCGTTCTATGGTGCGCAGATGTCGGCCATGGACAACGCCACCCGCAACGCCGGCGAGATGATCCGCAAGCAGACGCTGATCTACAACCGCACGCGTCAGGCGATGATCACCAAGGAACTGATCGAAATCATTTCGGGCGCCGAGGCGGTCTAACCGGATCGCGTCGCGCCTCGTTGAAGCGCAACCCAAGGTCATATCCCGGTCGAGCCGACCGTGGTTTCGTATACGGATCGTAAGGAGAGACACTCAATGGCTACCGCAGCCAACCAGATCGGTCGCATCACCCAGGTCATCGGCGCCGTCGTCGACGTGCAGTTCGAAGGTCACCTGCCGGCCATTCTCAACTCGCTCGAAACCAAGAACGGCGGCAACCGCCTCGTGCTTGAGGTCGCCCAGCATCTCGGCGAGTCCACTGTGCGCACCATCGCGATGGACACCACCGAGGGCCTGGTTCGCGGCCAGGAAGTCAGCGACACGGGGTCGCCGATCCGGGTGCCGGTCGGCGTCGGCACGCTCGGCCGCATCATGAACGTGATCGGCGAGCCGATCGACGAGGCCGGTCCGGTCGAGGCCGAGGGCCTGCGCCCGATCCACGCGGACGCGCCGAGCTACACCGATCAGTCGACCGAAGCGGAAATCCTCGTCACCGGCATCAAGGTCGTCGACCTCCTGGCTCCCTACGCCAAGGGCGGCAAGATCGGCCTGTTCGGCGGCGCCGGCGTCGGAAAGACCGTGCTGATCCAGGAGCTGATCAACAACGTCGCCAAGGCGCACGGTGGTTATTCGGTGTTCGCCGGCGTCGGCGAGCGTACCCGTGAAGGCAACGACCTCTATCACGAGTTCATCGAATCCAAGGTCAACGCCGATCCGCACAATCCCGATCCGAGCGTCAAGTCGAAGTGCGCGCTGGTGTTCGGCCAGATGAACGAGCCGCCGGGCGCCCGCGCCCGCGTCGGCCTGACCGGCCTGACCGTCGCCGAGCACTTCCGTGACCAGGGCCAGGACGTGCTGTTCTTCGTCGACAACATCTTCCGCTTCACCCAGGCCGGCTCGGAAGTGTCGGCGCTGCTCGGCCGCATCCCCTCGGCGGTGGGCTATCAGCCGACGCTCGCCACCGACATGGGCGCGCTGCAGGAGCGCATCACCACCACCAACAAGGGCTCGATCACCTCGGTGCAGGCGATCTACGTGCCGGCCGACGACTTGACCGACCCGGCGCCGGCCACATCGTTCGCCCACTTGGACGCCACCACCGTGCTCAACCGCGCGATCTCGGAAAAGGGCATCTACCCGGCCGTGGACCCGCTCGACTCGACCTCGCGCATGCTCTCCCCGCTGGTCGTCGGCGAGGAGCACTATCAGACCGCGCGTCAGGTCCAGCAGATCCTGCAGCGCTACAAGTCGCTGCAGGACATCATCGCCATCCTGGGCATGGACGAGCTGTCGGAAGAGGACAAGCTGACTGTGGCCCGCGCCCGCAAGATCGAGCGCTTCCTGTCGCAGCCGTTCCACGTCGCCGAAATCTTCACGGGATCGCCGGGCAAGTTCGTCGACCTCGCCGACACCATCAAGGGCTTCAAGGGCCTGTGTGAAGGCAAGTACGACCACCTGCCGGAGGCCGCCTTCTACATGGTCGGCAACATCGACGAGGCGGTCGAGAAGGGCAAGAAGCTGGCCGCCGAGGCGGCCTAAGGGCGAATAGCGAATAGGGAGTAGCGAATAGACGAACTGTTCGCTGCTTCCTCCTTCACTACTCGCCATTCGCTATTCGCTATTCGCAGGTTTCCCAATGGCTACTTTCCATTTCGATCTCGTCTCGCCGGAAAAGATCGCCTTCTCGGGCGAGGTCGACCAGGTCGACGTTCCCGGCCAGGAGGGTGATTTCGGCGTGCTCGCCGGCCATGCGCCATTCGTGGCGACGCTGCGGCCGGGTATCCTGACGGTGACCGCTGGCGGCTCGCAGCAGAAGATCATCGTGCTCGGCGGCCTCGCCGAGATCTCGGACAAGGGTCTGACGGTTCTGGCCGACGTCGCGACGTCGCTGAAGGAGCTCGACCAGACCGCTTTCGCGGCCGAGATCGCCGGCATGGAATCCAAGCTGAACGAGAAGCAGGGCAACGAGCTCGATCGCGCGATCGAGCGGCTCGATCACTTCAAGACGATCCAGCAGCAGCTCAACACGACCGCGCTGCATTGATCCAACAGCACGACGTATGAATGAACGTTCATGGCCGGGCTCTGCCCGGCCATTTTCGTTTTCCGGCTCGAACGTCCGGGGCCGGCGGATGACTACTAGCAAGGGATGCCGGTTGCGTGCTCGCCGATCTGACGGCATGCTCCCGGCCGTTCGACTGGGCGTGGTGACATGGCAGGGCAGATCGTGTTGAAGCGCAAGATCGCGGCGATTTTTGCCGCCGATATTGCCGGCTATTCCCGCCTCGTCGCCGAGGATGAAGAGGAGACGCTGCGGCGTCTGGCGGCCTATCGCGAAGTGGTCGACGACTTCATCGCGCGCGCCGGTGGCCGCATCTTCAACACCGCGGGCGATGCCGTGCTCGCGGAGTTTCCCAGCGCGGTCGAAGCGGTGCGCTGCGCGATCGACATCCAGGAGAGCCTGCGCACGCGCAACATGGCCTATCCGCCGAACCGGCAGATGAGCTACCGCATCGGCATCACCATCGGCGACGTCGTCGAGCGCGACGGCGATCTGCTCGGTGATGGCGTCAACATCGCAGCCAGGCTGGAGGGACTCGCCGATGTCGGCGGCATCTGCATCTCGCGCGCGGTGCACGAGCAGGTCGCCAATAAGCTGTCGGTGCAGTTCGCCGACATGGGGGCGCGGGAGGTCAAGAACATCCCGACCCCGGTGCACGCCTATCGGGTCGCGATGCGCCGCGAGGACGGCACCTACGCGCCGCCGGAACAAAAGAAAGTCGCCCGCGGCGGCGGGCTCCGCCTGATCTGGCGAATTGCGGCCGCCCTGGTTGCGCTCGGAGCCGTCGGGGTCGGGACTGAGCTCTATCTGGACTACCGCGATCCGCATCCTGTGCAGCGCGATGCCGCCAAGGCGGCGGCGGAAGCGCTGGCCCGGCTGTCGGCCACGCCGGCTTCGCCTTCCTCGGCCCCGTCTTCATCTCCGTCCCCCGCGGCGACGCAGTCATCCGTCGCCGTGCAGCCCGCTGCCTCGCCGCAGCCGTCGCCGCAACCTTCGTCCGTTGTCGCCGCCGAGAAGTTCGCACCTGAAGCCGTGCCGTTCGTGAGCGAGCGGACCCGCATTGCGCTGGCGCGCGACTACGTGCTGGCACCGGATCACAAGGCGTTCGCGACCACGATCAACGGCGTTAGCGCCTATGTCACCGGACAGGCGAGCGATGAGGCCGCGAAATCGGCTGCGCTGGAGCAGTGCCAGCAGCGCGCGGAAAACGCGAACGGACCGCGCAAATGCGAGCTCTATGCCGTCGGCGACAGCGTCGTCTACGTGCACAGCAAGCCACCGTTGCCGCCGCAGCCCTGGGTGCGCCACGACCCGATGACCGAGCGCGCCTTCAGCGCGGCAGAGATGCCGCTGGTGCGCGATGCAGGCCGAGCCCGGCTCGAAGCGAACTACGGCACGGCGCGACGGACCAAGGCCATCGCGCTCGGGCCCGGCGGGCAGTTCTTCTATAGCGTCGGCGGCGACCTCGTCGACGACGTGGTTCGCCGCAATCTCGAAGCCTGCGGTGCCCAGGCGGGGACCGCCTGCATCATCGTTGCGCTCGACGATGCCTTCGTGGTGCCGGTGCCGACGGTGATGAAAGCCACCGGCTTCTTCCGCGCGGTCAGCCATCAGGCGATCGCCCCGGAGGCGCGCGAGGAGGTGGCGCGGCGCCTCGAGGCCGCGCCGTCGGGCTGGAACGCGATCGCGGTCGGAACGGCTGGCCGTCCCGGCTTCGGCCTCAACGGCGATCGCGAGGAGACCGCGATCGGCGGCGCGCTGGCCGATTGCGCCACGCGCGACAGCGATTGCCGGGTGATCGCGATCGGCCCGTTCACGGTCGAGGACAATTAAGCCGGCGAACTCTCTCGACCTCGTCTTTCCGAGGCGCGCGGAGCGCGAGGCCGGAATGACGGTGAGCCTCACTCTTCGTTGATCAGTCGCCAGCTTTGGCGAGATGCGCAAAGGCCTGCGCCACCGCGCGGTAGACCTCACGGCGGAACGGCACCACCAGATCCGGAATGCGCGCGAGCCGCTCCCAGCGCCAGGCGTCGAACTCGGCCGGCTGGTCGTTGCGCGGCGTCACCGGATCGATGTCGTCCTCGCGTCCGGTGAAACGCATCGCGAACCATTTCTGGCGCTGGCCGCGAAAGCGCGCGAGCCGGTGGTTCGGATCCCCGAATGGGGGAAATTCGTAAGTCAGCCAGTCGGTCTCGCCGAGGATGTCGGCGTCGCGAATGCCCGTCTCCTCCCACAGCTCGCGCCGCGCCGCCGCCTGCAGATCCTCGCCGGGGTCGACGCCGCCTTGCGGCATCTGCCATTCGAGGCCGGGCAGGACGATCTCCGGCCCGTCGTCGCGGAAGCGGCGCCCGAGGAAGACGAGGCCTTCGGCATTGAGCAGGGCGATGCCGACATTCGGCCGGTAGGGTCTGGTTTCGGTCATGCTCATATCCGTGGGGCTTCGTCTCGCATGGCAACGCATCGTGACGGCGTTGTCGCGACGGATCTGCAGAGATTCTTTGCAGTGCGAGCGTATGACACGGTTTCGGCCACGCGTCGCGGTCGGCCCGCGATCGCGAGTCAGCCGCCAGCGAGCGTGGCGAATTCCTTCACCACCCGCTCATAGACCGGCCGCTTGAACGGCACGATCAGCCCCGGCAGGTTCTTCATCGGCTCCCAGCGCCAGCTGACGAATTCCGCCTTGTGGTGGCCGCCGCCGGGCCGCTCGACGTCGATCTCGGCATCGGCCCCGGTGAAACGCAGCGCGAACCATTTCTGGCGCTGGCCGCGATAGCGGCCCTTCCAGGCGCGACCCGCGACCGTGCGCGGGATGTCGTAGGTCAGCCAGTCGCCGACCTCGGCCAGCTTCTCGACGGAGCGCACGCTGGTCTCTTCGTACAGCTCGCGTTTGGCCGCCTCCCAGGCATCCTCGCCGGGATCAACGCCGCCCTGCGGCATCTGCCAGACATGGGTGTCATCGACATGCTCGATCCCGCCGGCGCGGCGACCGATGAAAACCAGCCCCTCCGAATTGATCAGCATGATGCCGACGCAGGTGCGGTAAGGCAGGTCCTCGTAGCGCGTCATTCCGGTCTCGGCCTTCCTGCGGGACCCTGCGCCTCGCTGCGCAGGCCTCACGCTGTCATGTCGCCAGTCGGGCCGGCGCACGTTCGTTCAGTTCGATTTTGATTTCAGCATCGCGGTTGTCAATGGCACCAGCAGAATGCCCTTGCGGTCGAGCCCCTTGATCCAGGTGCCGATGCGGTCGATCGAGACCGGCAGCGCCGAGGCGGTCCCGACGGCGACGCCACGCTCCTTGGCCAGGCTCTCGAGCTTGGCGAGGGCATTATCGATCTCGACCGGGGTCGGCACCGCGTCGACGGCGACGTCGCCCTTCGCGAACGGCATCGCGCGTCCCGTGGCCAGCGAGGCCGCCACGCTGCGCGGGGCTGCGCCATCGTCGAACAAGGCCAGACCGCGCTTGGCGGCCTCGTTCACGATCGGCTGCATCGCCGCTTCCGTTGCGACGAAGCGCGCGCCCATGAAGTTGCCGATGCCGACGTAACCCTGCAGCCGGCTCATGTGCCAGAACAACCGATCGATGTTCTGGTCCGGTGCGAGTGTAGCGAGCAGCGTCTGCGGACCTGGATCGTTGTCGGGATAGTCGTAGGGCTCCATCGGGACCTGGAGCAGGATCTCGTGGCGCTGCGCCCGGGCGCGCTCGGCGAGTTTGGTCGGATCGGAGCCGTAGGGCGTGAAGGCCAGCGTGACCGCCGGCGGCAGCTTCATGATCGCGTCCACCGTCTTCGCGGCGCCGACGCCGAGACCACCGATCACGATCGCGACGACCGGCATGCGCGCCGCCTTGGCGCGGTCAGCCTCGGCCGCATAGGCGGTGAACGGCTTCAGCCCGTCGGCCATCACCGGGATCATGCCGTAGCGCGACTTCTCCAACAGCCGCGGGTCCACGCCGGGCATCTGGCTCGCCGGAGCCGCCGATCCAGGCTCCGCCGTCTCGCCGCCGGCACCGATCGCGACCTCCTGGCGGGTGCCGCTGGAGCCGTCGATGATGGTGACCGTCTTGCGCTCGCCGCCCTCCTGCTTGGCCGCGGGGGCCGCGCCGTGATCGACCTTTGCGTCAGACTTGCCATCCGGCTTGGCGGCCTTGTCGTCGGCAGGCATTGCGCCTTCGTTGATCGCGACGCGGGCGACCGGCTCGCCACCGAGCGGATTGTCGTTGAACATCGCAAAGCCGGCGAACACGACCAGGAACAGGCCGAGCAGCATCGCAAGGGCCTGCAGGGCCGTGAAGGGAAGCCGAATGCGGCGCCTGCGACGCTTTTCCGTCTGTCCGAGCGGGGCGCTCAGCTCGTCGGCCGTCTCTGTCATCGAAATTCCCGAATCAATCGGGTCGACGATACCACGGCAGGGATTCGGACGCAGGGCCAGTCTCCCAAAGCCCGTAGATCGGCGGAGCGGGAAAGCAACAAGCCAAAGAGAAAAGAAAAGGGCGGCCCGGAGGCCGCCCTTCAAACCCGATGCGCGTCTGTCGGCTGCCGCCTAGTTCGCAGCCTCTCAGTTCGCAGCCTTGGCTGGCTTGTCGGCCGCGGCCTTCTCGGTCGGCGCCGGCGTGTTGGCGCTGTTCTTGATGCCGTGGAGGAGGTCGGCGGCCATTTTGAGCGCCTTGTCGTCCTTGGCGTCCGGCGGCACGTAGGATTGCGAGCCGGTCTTCTCGTCGCCGTCGTTCTTCAGATGGCCGCGCAGCGAAGCCTCGCCCTTGGTGTCGGTGCGCGACTTCAGCTCATCCGGCACGTCCTGCAGCACCTCGATGTCGGGCACGATGCCCTTGGCCTGGATCGACTTGCCCGACGGCGTGTAGTAGCGCGCGGTGGTCAGCCGCAGCGCGCCATTGCCGGCGCCGAGCGGGATGATGGTCTGCACCGAGCCCTTGCCGAACGAGCGGGTGCCGACCAGGGTCGCGCGCTTGTGGTCCTGCAGCGCGCCGGCCACGATCTCCGACGCCGAAGCCGAGCCGCCATTGATCAGCACGATGACCGGCTTGCCCTTGGTGAGGTCGCCGGCATGCGCCGCGCGGCGCTGCGTCTCCTCGGCATTGCGGCCGCGGGTCGAGACGATCTCGCCGCGCTCCAGGAACGCGTCGGAAACGGTGACCGCCTCCTCGAGCAGGCCGCCCGGATTGTTGCGCAGGTCGATGATGTAGCCCTTCAGCTTGTCACCGATCTGGTTCTGCAGGTCGGCGATGCTCTTCTTCAGGCCCTCGGTGGTCTGCTCGTTGAAGGTGGTGATGCGGACATAGGCGATGTCGTCGCTCTCGGTGCGCGAGCGCACCGAGCGGACGCGGATGTTGTCGCGGGTCAGCGTCACGTCGAGCGGATTGTCGGCGCCCTTGCGCACGACCTTCAGCTTGATCTTGGTGCCGACCGGGCCGCGCATCTTCTCGACCGCCTGGTTGAGGGTCAGGCCCTGCACGGCTTCGTCGTCGAGATTGGTGATGATGTCGTTGGCCTGGATGCCCGCCTTCGAGGCCGGCGTATCGTCGATCGGCGACACCACCTTGATCAGGCCGTCTTCCATCGTCACTTCAATGCCGAGGCCGCCGAACTCGCCGCGGGTCTGCACCTGCATGTCGCGGAAGCTCTTCGCATCCATGTAGCTCGAATGCGGATCAAGGCCCGAGAGCATGCCGCTGATCGCGGACTCGACCAGCTTCGAATCGTCGGGCTTCTCGACATAATCGCTGCGCACGCGCTCGAACACGTCGCCGAACAGATTGAGCTGGCGATAGGTATCGGCGGTCGCGGCGCGCGCCGTCGATCCCATCAACACCGCGCGCGGTTGCGAGACGAACAGGGTCAATGCCGCACCGGTGGCCGCGCTCAGGAGAATTACCGAAGTCTTACGCATCATCCGCGTACCTTTTCGCCTTCATTTGCGGCCCACCATGGGCCTGGATCGATTGGAGTGCCGTCCTTACGGAACTCGACATAGAGCACTGGTTGACTCGCGTTGGTAGCGAGAATGGAGGCGACCTGGGACGAGTTACCCATGGTCGCGACCGGCTCTCCCGTCTGAACAAACTGCCCGATATTGACGGAAATGCGCTCCATCCCGGCGATCAGGACATGATACCCGCCACCGGCGTTGAGGATCAAGAGTTGTCCGTAGCTGCGGAAGGGACCCGCATACACAACCCAGCCATCACACGGGGTTGTGACCTGGGCGCCCGGCCGGGCTGCCAAAGAAATGCCTTTATCGGAGCCTCCGGCGCCGTCCGACGCGCCAAATTCGCGAATCTTGGTGCCGTTGACGGGAAACGTCAGCATGCCCTTGGTCGAGGCGAACGCGATCGCGGGCGCCTTGCGGCCCGGGTTGCGCAGCGCATTCGCGTCCGGCTTGCTGTTGACCGGCACGCCCTGCAGGCTCGCCGTCGACGCGGCCTTGGCGGCGCTCTTGAGATCGAGCTCCATCGTCGTGATCAGCCCTTGCAGCGAGTCGATCTGCTGGGCCAGCACAGCCGCGCGCGCGCTTTCGGCTTCCATGTCTTTCTCGGCCGAGCTCTGCTTGCGCTGGCGTTCCTCCACCAGGGCCGCGAGACGGGTCTGATCGGTCCGCAGCCTGTCGCGGTCGCCGGCGAGCTTGTCGCGTTCGCTGGCGATCGTCTTGCGGATGGCGACGAGCTCGCCGAGATCGGTCGAGAGCTTTTCGGCGCGGCCACGCATCTCCGGGATCACAGCGCCCAGCAGCATCGCGGTCCGCAGCGACTGCAGCGCATCCTCGGGACGGACGAGCAGGGCCGGCGGCGTGCGGCGGCCGGCGCGCTGCAGCGCAGCCAGAACCTCGATGATCTCGGTGCGCCGTGCCTCCAGTGAGGTGCGCAGATCCTGCTCGCGGCCGTCGAGCCCGCGCAGCCGCGTTTCGGCCTCGCCAACCCGCACCTCGACGCTGCGCACCTGCGCGGCGACGTCGATCAGCTGCTGATTGAGCTTGCCGCGATCCTCGCCGAGCGCGGCGATGTCGGCCTTCAGGCGCTCCTGGGCCTCGGCGGCGGCCTTCTGGGCCGCGCGGGCGGCCTCGAGCTCCTGCTCGCGCTGCTTCAACTGCTCGGGTGTCGCCGGTGTCGGTGAGGCGGTACCGGCGAGGGAAGGCCGAAGTCCGGTCTGCGCCGTCGCCGGCAGACCGGGAACGACGATCAGTAGCGCGACCAGCGACGCGCGGCACGACCGGCCGCTGCGGACGGTTCTTGAGGAACGGGAGAGGGGCCGCGCAGCGAACATCGAGGTCCTTATTGTGCTCCCATCGTCCCCTATTCAAGCGCGGTGATAGGGGTGACCGGCCAGGATCGTAGCAGTACGGTAAATCTGCTCGAGCAGCAGGACGCGGACGATCTGGTGCGGCCAGGTCGCAGCGCCGAACGCAACCCCAAGCTTGGCTCTGCGCCGTAATTCGGGCGAAAGTCCGTCGGCGCCGCCGATTGCGAAGACGGCGGCCGGAATGCCTTCGTCCCGCCAGCGGCCGAGATAACCCGCAAAGGTTGTGCTGTCGACGTTCTGGCCACGCTCGTCGAGACACACGAGCACGGACTTGTCCGGGATTGCCGCCGACATCGCGGCGGCCTCCTCGGCGATGCGCGTTGCCGCGTCGCGGGCGCGGCTTTCCGGAATCTCATGAATGTCGAGGCCGCGAAAGCCGAGCTTGCGGCCGATGTCATCAAAACGCCCGCGGTAGCGCTCCGCGAGCTCCCGCTCGGGACCCTGCTTCAACCGGCCGATGGCGACCACGATCAGGCGCATGCGCACGGACTAGCACGTGCGCCGCACGATTCGCATCCGGCGCGGCGTGGGACCGCCTAGACCGTCTTCGCCGGGTTCGGCCCTTGAGTCCACAATCGCTCGAGATTGTAGAACTCGCGAACCTCGGGTCTGAACACGTGCACGATCACGTCGCCGGAATCGATCAGCACCCAATCGCAATTGGGCAGGCCCTCGATGTGGAGTTTCTTGGTGCCGGCTTCCTTCAGGCCCTTGGCGACGTTTTCCGCGATCGACCCGACGTGCCGGTTCGAGCGGCCCGTGGTGATGACCATGTAGTCGGAATACGCCGATTTGCCGTGAAGATCGATCGTGACCGTCTCCTCCGCCTTCATGTCTTCGAGGCGGGAGAGGATGGTGCGCAGGGTCTTGTCGGCGTCGGGTTGCGCCTGCAAGGCCGCATCTCGGGTCGACGTCTTACGCGCAGACTTGGCAGTGGCCGACTTGGTCGTCGTTGCCTTCGTCTTGGGTAAGGCCGACTGGGACAATACAGATGTGGTCAGGGACCATTCCTTTCACTGTATCGCAGGCCGAATCCAACCCGGCCTGCTGACCATACTAGGCATGTGGGGTTAACGGTTTCAACAATCCAGTGCCCCGACTGCCCGGCCCGACATTCTCGACCGGCCGCCCCGCTTCGGACCGTAACGGGACGGCAAGTTCCATGCACATCCGATGCCGCGCGACAGCGAGCGCGGCTGTTCAGAACGACTTCCAACTGCCGTCCGGGTTCCTCAGGCCCGTCGACGACAGGCTGAGCTTGAGGCCGGTGAGGTAGACCCAGGCTGGCGCGGCGCTGTCGGCGAGACGGCTAGCCTGCGCTTCGGGAATGCGATACCGCGCCAGGGCGCGTGCGGCGGGTGCGTTCAGGGCGCGGAAGCTGCGGGGCGGACGATCGACCACGGCCATCGGAACCTGGGCCGCGATGTGCTGCCACTTCTGCCAGCGATGGAACTGCGCGAGATTGTCGGCGCCCATGATCCACACGAAGCGCAAGCGCGATGCACGCCGGCGCAGATAATCGATCGTGTCGGCAGTGTAGCGGGTGCCAATGACGGATTCGAGACAGCTGATCTCGATGCGCGGATCGGCGGCGACTTTGCGCGCCGCCTCGGCGCGCTCGGCCAGCGCATGCAGCCCGCCATTGTTCTTGAGCGGATTGCCCGGCGTCACCAGCCACCAGACACGGTCGAGCTGCAGCCGCTTCAGCGCGAACAGGCTGATCGCGCGGTGCGCCTGGTGTGGCGGGTTGAACGAGCCGCCGAGCAGGCCGATGCGCATGCCGTCGCTGTAGGGCGGCAGCGCCTGGCGGATCGCAGGCCGCATGGCTGTGGCGTCGGTCACGGCGGCCCCCGCCTGCTGCTCGTGTAACTCAACCACAGGATGCGGCGGTCATGGCCGCGTCTGACCAGTGCCGTGAATGCGGTATTTGAAGCTCGTCAGCTGCTCGACCCCGACCGGCCCGCGCGCATGGAACTTGCCCGTGGCGATGCCGATCTCGGCGCCAAAACCGAACTCACCGCCGTCGGCGAACTGGGTCGAGGCATTGTGCAAGACGATGGCCGAGTCGACCTCGTTGAGGAACTTGTCGGCCGCGGCGTTATCGTCGGTGACGATCGCGTCGGTGTGGTGCGAGCCGTGCGCGTGGATGTGGGCGATCGCGCCCTCCACGCCGTCGACGACCTTGGCGGCGATGATCGCGTCGAGATATTCGGTGTCCCAATCCTCGTTGCTGGCCGGCTTCACCCGCGCATCGGCCGCCCGCACCGCATCGTCGCCCCGCACCTCGCAGCCGGCGCCAATCAGCATGTCGACCAGCGGCTTGATCTTGTCGGCGCTGGCGCGGTCGACCAGCAGCGTCTCCGCCGCGCCGCACACGCCGGTGCGTCGCATCTTCGCGTTCAGCACGATCGACTTGGCCATCTCGAGATCGGCGGCGCCATCGACATAGACGTGATTGACGCCTTCGAGATGCGCGAACACCGGCACGCGCGCCTCCGCCTCGACGCGGGCGACAAGGCTCTTGCCGCCGCGCGGCACGATGACGTCGACGCCGCCGTTCAGGCCCGACAGCAGCAGGCCGACTGCGGCGCGATCGCGCGTCGGCACCAGCGTGATCGCGGCCTCCGGCAGGCCCGCCTCGCGCAGCCCCTCGACCATACATTCATGGATCGCCCGGCAGGAGCGGAATGAGTCCGAGCCGCCGCGCAGGATCACCGCATTGCCGGACTTCAGGCAGAGCACGCCGGCATCGGCCGCCACATTGGGACGACTTTCGAAGATCACGGCAATGACGCCGAGCGGCACCCGTACGCGCTCGATGGTCATCCCATTCGGCCGCTGCCAGCTCTCGGTCACGACGCCAACCGGATCGGCGACGCCGCGTACCACGGCGATGCCGTCGGCCATCGCGGCGACGCGGGCCGGGGTCAGGGTGAGGCGGTCGAGGAAGGACGACGTCATGCCGCCGGCCTTGGCCTCGGCGACATCCTCGGCGTTGGCAGCGATGATGGCGTTTGCTTGGACCCGGATTCGGCGCTCCATCGCCTCGAGCGCCCGGTTCTTCTGTTCGGCCGGCGCCAGCGACAGCACGCGCGCAGCCGCACGGGCGCGCGTGGCGAGGTCGTTCATCAGCGCAGGCAGATCGGCGCTGCCGTCGATGGCTTTGAAAGGCGCGGTCATGGGCTTTTCAACCTTGAATTAAGGCTCTCCAGTAGCACGGAACGAGGCCGTTTGCGAACGCCGGTGCCTTGGCCTCAGGCTGGGCCGGCGCCCGCCGGCCCGATCACCAGGTCGTCGCGATGAATCATCTCGGCGCGGCCGGAGATGCCGAGGATGACGGCCACGTCCGGCGACGACCGGCCCTTGATCCGCTCGGCATCATCGGCGTCATAGGCGACGAGGCCGCGGCCGATCTCATGGGTGTCGGGGCCGCGCACCACGACGGCATCGCCGCGGGCGAACTGGCCGTCGACACGGATGACGCCGGCCGGCAGCAGGCTCTTTCCGGCGCGCAGTGCGGTCACTGCGCCGGCATCGATCGTCAGCGTGCCCTTCGGCTCCAGCGAGCCCGCGATCCAGCGTTTTCGCGCGGTGACCGGGTTCGCTGGCGTCAGGAACCAAGTGCAGCGGCCGCCATCGGCGATCGCCCGCAGCGGATGCTCGATCTTGCCGGACGCAATCAGCATGTGGGTGCCGCCGGTGGTGGCGATCTTGGCGGCTTCGATCTTCGTGCGCATGCCGCCGCGCGAAAACTCCGAGGCGGCGCTGCCGGCCATGGCCTCGATGTCGGCGGTGACGCTCTCGACCACGGGGATCAGCCGCGCATCCGGATCCTGCGCGGGCGGCGCGGTGTAGAGGCCGTCGATATCGGACAGCAGCACCAGCAGATCGGCGCTCGCCATGGTCGCGACACGGGCGGCGAGGCGATCATTGTCGCCATAGCGGATCTCGGCCGTCGCAACCGTGTCGTTCTCGTTGATGACCGGCACCGCGCGCCATTCCAGCAGCTTGGCGATGGTCGAACGGGCGTTGAGATAGCGCCGGCGCTCCTCGGTGTCCTGCAGCGTCACCAGGATCTGGCCGGCATTGACGCCGTGGGCGCCGAGCACCTCCGACCAGGTCCGCGCCAGCGCGATCTGGCCGACCGCGGCGGCCGCCTGGCTCTCCTCCAGCTTCAGCGGTCCGCGCGGCAGTTTCAACCGGCTGCGGCCGAGCGCGATCGAGCCTGAGGACACGACCAGCAGCTCGCAGCCGCGGCTGTGCAGCCTGGCGATGTCGGCGGCCAGCGCTGTGAGCCAGGAGGCGCGCACCTCGCCGGCGTCGGAATCGACCAGCAGCGACGAGCCGACCTTGACGACGATGCGGCGGAAATTTTCAAGACGGGGAGAAGCCATGGTGACAGTTCGGCCAGAGTCGGTGGCATTGAGCGCACATTGCGGGATTCATCGGAGCCGACGCCGCGAAGCCAGTCGCCTCCCCTCCCCCACAAGGGGGGAGGGAGTGCACCGAATGCGCGGTGAGAGCTTTCGAAAATCTGATCGAATGCCTGCTCCGGGCAGCCCTTCAGGGTGATGAGATACGAATTTGTTGCTGCGACATATGCGCCGGCCGCAGCCTGTGACGCAAGGTTCGGCGTGAGCGTCAGCCCTGCGGTGGCAGCGGCGCGGCCCATGGCTCCTCGGTCGCCGCGCTCTCGGTCGTGCTCTTGGCCTTGAGGGACACCGGCTGTTCGCCGACCACGTCGGCGAGCTTGCGCAGCGCTTCCTTGACGCCCTCGCCGGTGGCGCCGGAGATCAACAGCGGCGTCTTCTTGGCGGCGCGCTTCAGCCGGTCCCTCTGCTTCTTCAGCTCGTCCGGGTCGACCGCATCGATCTTGTTCAGCGCGACGATCTCCACCTTGTCGGTCAGCTCGCCGCCATAGGCTTCCAGCTCGTGCCGCACCGTCTTGTAGGCCTTGCCGGCATGCTCGCAGGTGGCGTCGACCAGGTGCAGCAGCACACGGCAGCGCTCGACATGGCCGAGGAAACGGTCGCCGAGGCCGGCGCCCTCATGCGCGCCCTCGATCAGGCCGGGAATGTCGGCCAGCACGAACTCGCGGCCGTCGGCGTTCACGACGCCGAGCTGCGGATGGAGCGTGGTGAACGGATAGTCGGCGATCTTCGGCTTGGCGGCCGAGACCTTGGACAGGAAGGTCGACTTGCCGGCATTGGGCAGGCCGACCAGGCCGGCGTCGGCGATCAGCTTCATGCGCAGCCAGATCCAGCGCTCCTCGCCGGGCTGGCCGGGATTGGCGTGGCGCGGCGCCCGGTTGGTCGGCGACTTGAAATGCGCGTTGCCAAAGCCGCCATTGCCGCCCTGGGCCAGCACGAAGCGCTCGCCGACCGCGGTAAAGTCGTGGATCAGCGTCTCCCGGTCCTCGTCGAAGATCTGGGTGCCGACGGGAACCTTGAGCACCACCGACTTGCCGCCTGCGCCATGACAATCCTTACCGGACCCGTTTCCCCCCCTCTGGGCCTTGAAATGCTGCTGGTAGCGGTAGTCGATCAGGGTGTTGAGGCCGTCGACGGCCTCAATCACGACGTCGCCGCCGCGGCCGCCATTGCCGCCGTTCGGGCCGCCGAACTCGATGAACTTCTCGCGCCGGAACGCAACGCAACCGTTGCCGCCGTCGCCGGAGCGCACATAGACCTTGGCTTCATCGAGGAATTTCATAGGGCTCTAGGTAGGCGAGGCGGGCCTCCGGGGCAACTCAAACCGCCGCGGATCGCGCGGAAAAGCGCAAGATTCCCGCCCCGGTCAGGGCCGAAGGCCGCTCGCGCAGCACCGCGACGACCTGCCGCTACGGCGGCTCGAGATCGCCGCCGCCCCTCTTTGCGATCTCCGCGATGTCGTTCGGGGACGGGACGGCGGTGGGCTGAGGCAAAGCCAAGCCGCCGCGCAATCTCGCAAATTGGCGCGCGAGTTGCGGAGCCGCAGTGCTCGTCCCGATCAGGCGCAGGACGGCGCCGCTCCGGTTACCCCCGGCACGGATTCCGGTGAGGGCGTTGTCTTCGTCACAGGGCAGCACGTAATCCGGACCGATGCGGTGGCCGCCGCGGGGCCGGCCCGCCGATGAATAAGGCGTCTTGCGGCCATCCGCCACCACGTACCCGCCTGCAACATGGACCCGGTGCTTCTTGCCGGTTGCGATCCCGTTCAGCGTCCCAAAACGATCCAACAGCGATCCGGTCCGATCGAACTCCCCGTCGATGCGCGTGCAACTGGCCCCAGCCGACCGGGTTTGCTCCCAGTTGGAATCGACAAAATGCGAGCGTTTGGCCCCCGTGCGCGCGCCCATGTTCGGATCGGTGCGCGCCACATAGGCGTGCATTTCGGCGTTTTCGGGAATGCCGTTGACCTTGATGGTCCAGTCGCCGTGCTCGTTGCTGGCCTGATCTTCTGGCCTCACCACGGTCGGGCCGACTTCGAGCAGCCACATCCTGTCTTTGCCCCAGACGATCGGGCCGATCAGCTGAGGGGTGGTGCCGCCCGGCTTCGGAAGCGTTGTTCCGATGACAGCACTGCCTGATGTCAGCTGAACTTTGCCGCTCGGCGACGTCAAGGTGACGGTGACTCCCTGGGCCTCATCGTCCTCCATCCAGATCTCTGCAAAGACCAGCACGGTATTGTCCGGCGGCAAACGCCAGATCCATTCGACGTGCTCGGGCTGCTCGCTGTCGCTGGTGAAGACGACGTGACCGTCGCTGAGATAGGCGTTGCCGGCGGAGAGCACGATGTCGAGCTTCGGCTTGTTGTTCTTGCCGTTGTATTCAGCAACCAGAGCCGACAAGGCGCTCTCGAGTTCTGCCGTGCCGTCATGCGGGCCGGTGGTCGGACCGTAGCTGAGGTTGATGATCACGTTCCTGGTCTTGACCGGGTCTGCAAACGACAGAATGTACTGGATGCCCTGGACGACATAGGTCTTAAGCCACACGCCAGTCGCATCCCGGATACATTCATCGGAGAATTGCACGAACACGACGTCAGCGTCGCACGCAGGATCAGTCGAGGGGCGACCAGGTGTCCAACTCGGCGGATCGCGGCGGTCCTTGCCTGGTTTCGACGGGCCGATACGAGAGGAAATCGGAACAGGCCCCGCCAGGACGTCCATGACATGGCCCCCATGCGAGTCCCGGCGTGCGAGGGTCGTGAACCCGGCGGCTGCGTAACAGCCATCCTCGTCGACGCCATCGGTAGCTGTCGCGTGCAGCGAGATCCAATCGTCGAGTCCGATCTGCTGCGGCTCTATGCCGGCGGCGAAATCGCGTCGGTACTCGAGACCGTAGGCAAAGTCGGTGAGCTCCATTCCGAACTTGCGCGTTCCGATCGCGACCGGCTGCTTATTCTGGTTCTGATCCCAGATGGCTCGGACCCGCGTGCTCAGTGGGCCGCTGGTTCTTAGGAAGCGCGCCGCAGAAAACGGGCAGCCATCGTCCAGCATGCCGATCAGAAGCGGTCCTGGCGCCTCCTTACCTTCCTTGAAGCGGTGGCGGATGGGCGCACTCTTTTGGAAGGACTTGGGAGATGGCGGTTTGACCGGCAAGGATAACGCGACCCGGTTGACATAATTGCCCCAGACGGACTCGTGCAATGCGCTATCCAGCACCGCGCTCGCGCGGCAGCGCATCGTCAGGTACCGCGAGTCTGCCGCATAAGGCGCGAGTTCGATGCCGTACTTTGTCTTGGCGAACTCGGGCTGGGTTGGTTCCAGCTGGCCCGCCACTTTCGCGAAATCTGCGGCCGTTCCAGCCTCTTTCAGCTCGATCAGGAGCAGGAGCCTGTATTTGTCATCGTCGAAACGATCCCATTTTTCCTGGAGGTTTTCCTCGAAGTTCTTGAATTCCGTCGAGATCGCGTATCGGAGATAGGGATCGAAGCATCTCGGATAGCTCTTGGGCGCCCCGGGCTCGGCCATGGCTCGCTCTCCGCCTGAATTATGGGTAGCTCGGAACGCCAAATCTGCCCTTCCACTCCGCTTGAGCCTCACACCAGACGTGATGCATCAGAGGGGACTGGGTGACGTTCACGCCGGCAGATTGCGAGAAGTAGAACGGACCCTGGTCGAGATCCTGGGCCGGGACGATCGTGGTGTTGAACGGATTGAAATCCGTCGTCGGGTATTGGTCGATTCCTGCCGCAAGGAAGGTCCGCTTCATGAAGGGCTGGCTCGTCTCGTCCCCATCGCAACGCCCGACAAAGTACTCGCCCAGGGCGACGCCCAGCATGCGTCCCGCCATGCTGTCAGCCGGAAAGTGGACGCCGGCGATGACGCGGTTGGTCGTGATCCGGGCACACACGCGATCGAGCTGATCGATGACCCATTTGTGCCGCGTCGGATCAAGCTTCAGCAACTGCTTCAACACGTAGGTGACCGCATAGGTCTGCGTCGCGTGCCCCATCGGGAAGCTTCCATGCCCCGGGGTCGTGATCATCGGCTGGACCTCGGCGTTGTATTCGACCGGACGGTAGCAGCCCAGCGCGTGCTTGACGCGCATCTCCACGTAGACGCAAAATTGCAGCACCATGTTGATGAGTTCGAATGTGCGCCGCGTCCGCTCGGCATGGAGGTAGACGATCGATGCCCAGAAAGCGAACTGCGGATCGATCTGCGCCAGGATTTCCGTGGCGCGCTCGTTGCGCAGTTCGGCCCAACTGAGGACCAGGGGGATCTGCTGTTCGAAGGTGGTTTGTGCCGGCCGCTGAATTTCGGCGATCAGCGATCTCTGTCCGGATACGGACGACCATATCTGGAAGGCGTCAGAGCTTGACGGTTGAGAGTTTGCCGTGATGCCCTGGAAGGTGATGCCTTGCAGCATCTCTCCGATAGCAACATAGGCGCGAACCCACGCCTCCCAGCGCTCCATTTGGGCGGGGTCATCGATGACCGGGAGCGCCGGCTCATAAAGCACGAGCGGTTTTTCGGTGACGATGCTGCCCTCGCGCACATGGATCAATGCATCGACCATCACCGGATTGGCATAGACATCGCCAAGCGTGCCGAGTACGGCACCGCCCGCGCCGCCGACGCCACCGGCACCACCCGCGCCGCCTGCTCCGCCGGCGCCTCCAGCACCACCCGCTCCGCCCGCTCCGCCGGCACCACCTGCGCCGCCCAGTTGGCCCATGTCCGCCTCCTATGATTGAGTCAGCTCACAATGGTAGGGTCGTCCTTTCAGTTGCAGTTCGCCGGGCGATACTCACTCAGCTGTCGACCAGTTCACACGCCCGGATCCTTTTCGTCCTCAATGCCGCTTGGAGTTGCCGTTACCGGATGGCAGGCCGGCTAACGCCAGACAGCGCGCCCATTCCCGACCGGTTTCGAGCTGAGCGTTCGGCATGCGGGCAAGATAGGTTTCGACCGTCAGCGTCGGGTCGACCTCCCGCACCTTCGCTAGTGTCGATCGGGCCTCCTCCATTCGGCCCTGCAGCACGAGCGCAATGGTCAAGGCTCGCCACGTCGAGGGGTGCATGCGGTTGAGTGCCAGCGATGAGCGCGCAAGTCTTTCAGCGGTGGCATAGTCATGAGCGGAAAGTGCAGCCGTCGCGCTGAGCGACTCGAAGTAATAGCGCATCGGATCAAGCGGCGAGAGCTCCATGGCGCGCTGGGTCTCGTGCACTGCAGCGGCACCGTCACCCTTGAATGCGTCGACCGTCCCAAGGAACAGCCAGCCGAGCGCGTGGCTGGGGTTTGCGAGGACGGCCGCCTCGCAACGCCTGCGCGCCATGTCGAGGTCTTTGAACAGATGACAGTAGACGAACCCCTCGGCTGCGAGCGCGAGCGCGTCGGACGGGTCGCGATCAAGCGCGGCATGGGTCGTCGCCAGGGCCTCGGCTGCGTCGCGGGTGCGGTCCTCGGACCAGCCTCGTGTCAGTCGCAGGATGTACCAGTGGCCGAGCCAGGCGCGCGGGGCCGCAATACGGCCGTGCCGGTTGATCAGCTCCTCGAGGATATTGCGTGTCTGGAGAAACTCTTCCCTGGTGGACCTGTGCATGAGCTTGATTGCGCCGAGCAGGAGCGAGTAGCTCTCGAGCGTCGGCAGCGGCTGGGTCAGGATATGGTCGACCTCGGCGTCGAACACGGCGAAGTGTACGGCTCGTGCGATGCGATCGGCCATCTCGCTTTCGGGCCGAAGCAAATCCTCGACGGATCCACTGAGCCGATCCGTCCAGATCACCTGATCGTCGCGGGCGGCGGAGAGCTCAGCAGTCACCATGATCTGGCTGCCGTTGGCCACATAGGCTCCACTGAGGACGTAGGCCGCACCCAGATGCGCCGAGACCTGGCCAAGGTCGCTGGTCCGACCGCGGAACACGGCGGTCGAAAGCCGCGAGATCACCTTGAGATTCGCAGACTTCGACAGGCGCCAGATCACGCCGTCGGCGATCAGGTTGCCGACGTCCACGAGCCCAGGCGCCTCGGTTCGGGCTGCGAATGGAATCACGGCAATGCTCGGCTGCATCGCCGCTCCGTAGTCGCGCCTCCCGGCGATGGTCGGCTGCGGCCCCGGCGGACCGACGCGGTATGCTCGAACCGGCCTGTCAAAGTGCTTCAAAACGCAGTTGCCGAGATCTTCGCAGACCGCGTCGACGCCATGCGTCAATTCGTCACGCGCGGCGGCGCTCCCGATCGTCTCGCCTGGGCTGGCGAGGCTAGCCAGAGCGGCAGCCAGCTCCTCCTGCGCCGATGCGCTTGCGATCGTCTCGCCGGGTCCGGCCAGAGTTGCCAGCCGTGCCGCAAGGTTGACGCCGGTCCCGTAGATGTCGACGCCATCGCTCCAAGCCATTGCGGCGTTGATGCCCGCACGCAAGTGAAGATGTCGATCCTCCGGGAGCCCGGCGTTCTGCGCAGCCGCCGCTCGATGCATCTCGGCAACGGCATTCACGGCATCCCTGACGGTCTCGAAACGAGCAAGCAAGCCGTCGCCAAGGCTTTTCACAAGAGTGCCCTGATGCCGGGGCAATATTTCCGACGCGATCAGGCGGATGAGTTCGGTCCAGCGCTGAACGGTAGCAGCCTCATGCGCGCTCATCAGGCGCACGGATTCGACCACATCGACCAACAGCACCACGGTCTGCTGCAGCACCAGACTTGCCGCAGCATTCCCCATCGCGGGCGGTTCCGCCCGGAGATCCAGCTCGTTCTTGCCCTCCGCATCACTGCTCATATCGGACTCGAAACGGGCGCACGCCCTGTTTCATGACGCGGCGGCCAGCCGAGATGTCGCGCGGGTTCAAGCGATGCGGTGCCGGCGCTGCCCTGCTGCCGACGAATGTGGGTATGGGGATATGCTGCGTTGGCATGACCAGATACTCGAACCGCTTCTAGAGCCGCCATCGCGCGTCAGATTCGGAGCGCCTCGTCCCAAATGCAACTGCATATGATGGGTTTTGCCGAGCGCCCGAATGGTTCAGCAAAATCGCAGGTTGAAGAACCGGATCGAAAAGAAGCTGCAGTATGAGGCCCGGGCGAGTGTGGTGCGCCGGAACCCCGGCTCGCTTAATCGTGATCTTGTGATCGGCGCCTGTGTTTGCGCATCTTCCCGCCAAGGGCTTGTCGCGCGCGCTCACGACTCCTAAACGAGCCGATGAAGAAGTGAAGGCCGGGATACCGCGACCATATCGCACCCGGGCTTCAGCCAGAACAACCAGCCCATTGCGCAATGACCCTCCTCTCCCGGATCTCCGTCCAAAACGATGTACGATCGGCGCGGCTGGCCGGCATCGGCCTGATGCTGCTGTCGATTTCGATGTTCTCGTTCGGCGATGCCTTGGGCAAGTTCCTGGTGTCGACCTATGCCGTCGGCCAACTGCTGTGGCTGCGCGCCTGTGCGGCGCTGCTGCTGCTCGCGCCGTTCATCTGGCGCAACCGAGCCGCCTTTCTGCAGCTCGAGCGTCCCTGGCTACAGCTGGTGCGCGTGATCCTGTCGACGCTCGAGGTCGCGGCGTTCTTTCTCGCCACCGTCTATCTGCCGCTCGCCGACGTCATCACCTACTATCTCGCAGGTCCCATCTTCGTCACCGCGCTGTCGGCGCTGGTGCTGCGCGAGCATGTCGGCTGGCGACGCTGGACCGCGATCCTGATCGGCTTCTGCGGCGTGCTGATCGCGCTGCGGCCCTCGGCGCAGACCTTCAGCCTGCCGGCCCTGATTGCGCTCGGCGGCAGTCTGTCGTTCGCGGTGCTGATGCTGATCACGCGCAGCCTGCGCGCAACGCCGGACATCGTGATGGCGTCGTCGCAATTCGTCGGGACCTTCCTGCTCGGCGCGGCGATGTCCTCGTTCGGCTGGGTGACGCCGACGCCCGGCAGCCTGGTGATGTTCGCAGCCGCCGGCATCATCTCGGTGACCGCGCTGTTCTGCGTCAACCGCTCGCTGAAGCTCGCGCCGGCCTCAGTGGTCGTGCCCTATCAGTACACGATGATCGTCTGGGCCGTGCTGTTCGGCTTCGTCGTGTTCGGAGACGTGCCGCATCCCGCGACGATCGTCGGCGCCACCATCATCATCGGCGCGGGGCTGTACATCTACTTGCGGGAACGAAGCCTGGGGCAGGGACAGGGTGCGGTGAATCCGCCGGCCTGAGATGCCACCCTCCCCTGGAGGGGGAGGGTTGCCTCACCCGGAGCGAAGCGACACGTGAGGCGGGGTGGGGTGATCCCTCCACACGCGCCAGCGTCCGCGGAGAGATCACCCTACCCCGCTCGCCCGCTTCGCGTGCGATCGACCCTCCCCCTCCAGGGGAGGGTGGCCCGGCCTAGTTCCGCCGTCCCGCGTTGGCCCAGGCCTTCAGCGACCCCCAGACACCGCGGGTGAGGCGGAAGGCGTCGACCGGGGCGGACGAGCCGAGCACCTCGAAGCGGTGCAGCTCGACGCCGGTCCATTGGAAGCCGCACTTTTCGAGGATGTTGCGCGAACCAGGATTGCTGACGCGGGCGTGCCCGATCAGCACGTCCTCATCGCCCTCCTCGAAGAAATAGTCGATCGTGGCGCGCGCCGCCTCGGTGCCGAAGCCGCGGCCCCAATGATCGACGCCGAGCCAGTAGCCGAGCTCGGCCCGCCCTTGCGCAGGACGGTTAATGCCAACCATGCCGATCGGCGTGTCCAGGTGTTCGATCAGGAAGGCGGTCTCGCCTGCCTGCTCCGCCAGCGCGCGCACGAAACGGGCGGCATCGACCTCTGAATACGGGTGCGGCAGGCGGCGGGTGTTCTCGGCGATGCGCCGGTCGTCGGCGAGCCGGGCGATGGCAGTCACGTCCGCGAGCACCGGCGCACGCAGCGTCAGCCGGGGGGTCTCGAGGACGCAAGGTCTCGCCTCGCGCAAGGTGGGAGTCGTGATGTCCTGCAGCATGTCGGGCTCCATCGACGCTTCGGGATCAACTGATCAGCGAAAAAGAAAAGGGGAGGCCGGTTGTCCCGCCTCCCCTGGAGCCATCTGGCGCTCCGCCGGTTCATCAGGACCCGGCGGACGCATGTTGTTCCACCGTTATTCTATTCGGCAGCCTGGGCGGCTACCGGTCGCACCGAAATGAACGTGCGGTTGGCCCGGTCATGGAACTCGACGACGCCCTCGATCTTGGCGAACAGGGTGTGGTCCGTGCCCATGCCGACGTTGAGGCCGGGGTGCCAGGTCGTGCCGCGCTGACGCGCAATGATGTTGCCGGGAATTACACGCTCGCCGCCGAACGCCTTGATGCCGAGGCGCTTGCCCTTGGAGTCGCGTCCGTTGCGGGATGAACCGCCTGCCTTTTTATGAGCCATCGCTCGTCTCCGATCTCGCGATCACCTTTAGCGCGATTCCGCCAAGGGATCATTCACATTTGCTGGGCGCGGACGAAAAATCCGCGCGATGAGGGTTCAAGCCAATGCGGCGCGGCAATCGCGCCGGCACGCTTACTCGGCGGCGTCGGCCGCCGGGGCTTCCGCCTTGGCCTTCTTCGGCCGCGGGCCCTTGGTCGGCTTGGCGTTGCCGGTCAGGATTTCGCTGACGCGGATCAGCGTCAGCTCGTCCCGGTAGCCGCGCTTGCGGCGCGAATTCTTGCGGCGGCGCTTCTTGAACGCGATGACCTTGGGGCCGCGCTTGTGGTCGAGCACCTCGACGGCCACGGACGCGCCGGCCACGGCGGGCACGCCCAGCACCGGGGTGTCGCCACCGACCACCAGCACTTCGTTCAGCTGCACGATCGTACCGGGCTCACCGTCGATCTTGCCAATCTCGAGCACATCATCCGGGGCGACGCGGTATTGCTTGCCGCCGGTCTTGATGACTGCGAACATCGTTCTCATCCTTCGTGTTCGATCCCGGCCTCGAAGCACCATGGCCCCGGGTCGGCTTCTTGTTCAGTCGTTATGGTTCATGAAGTCCGGCCCGATCGGGACCGGCGTCGCGCCCTTGGGCTCAACACCCGCCGGATACGCGCAACGACAAACGGCGCGAGAACACCCGCGCCGGTCGATCGGGTGCTTATAGCCGGGTCGGCTGACGAGTCAAGGGAAAGGGGCGAATAGGGAGTAGCGCGAGTAGGGAACGCAGGTGGTGGCTAACTGTGGAGCCTCAGGAGGTTGTCCTCGGTTAAACCGAGTCTGCTGATAGGCGGCTGGGAGTTTATGCCGCCGTGAGGCCGGTGCCAATTATACTGGTGCAGCCAGATGGGCAGTTGCGCGGCGCGCTGATCGGAAGTGGGATAGGTGTGTGCATAGGCCCACTCCCGGAGCGCTGTCTGGATAAAGCGCTCAGCCTTGCCATTGGTTCTGGGCGTGTAGGGCTTGGTGCGGATATGCTTGAGACCAATATCGCGGCAGGCCTTATCGAAATCGAAGCCGATATAGCAGCCACCGTTGTCGGTCATGACGCGGGTGACGGTAACGCCCAAGCTCTTGTAGTGAGCGACAGCGGCCTTGAGAAACGCAACAGCACTCTCGGCGGTCTGATCAGGCTTGAGCTGTGAAAAGGCGACACGGGAGTGGTCATCGATGCAGACATGCATGTACTCCCAGCCAAGTCCGCGACAATGACTATAGCCGTTCCGATTGCCGGTGACGCGATGGCCGCTTTGCGCGAAACGGCCGAGCTTTTTGATATCGATATGGATCATCTCGCCCGGCGCAGCGTGCTCATAGCGACGCACGGGTTCGATCGGCTCCAGATCACGGATTCGGTTCAACCCCAGTCGTCGCAGAACGCGGCTGACCGTGGCCGGCGACACCTTAACCTCAGCCGCAATCTGCTTGCCCGTGTGGCGCTGACGGCGCAAAGCCTCGATAGCGGTACATGTGGCAGCAGTGGTTTGGCCTGGCGATGAGTGCGGTCTGGAGGAGCGATCGAGCAATCCCTCGACACCTTCCTCGCGGAACCGCTTCACCCATTTGGCTACGGTCTTCGGCGTCGTATTGTACTGGTAAGCAGCTTCAGCATAGCTCAGCCCACCCTCAACGACACTCCGCACCATCGCCTCTCGACCTTTCGGTGTCATAGGCGCATTCTTGTGGACGTCCATCTGGTCTCTCCTTGGAACACTGAAGCTTCGCAACCTCAGCTTCCTCGGTTCAGACCGGATGGACAACCTCCTGGAAGACCACAGCTAACCTCGACCCCTATTCGCTTCTCCCTATTCGCCATTCGCCTCTCCCGCCGCAACCAAACTGTCGCCTGCGCCGTTGTCCGGGCCAACGCACAGCACGGCAGGGATCCGATGGCCGACGACGTCATGACCACCACGGGCATCGCCCGCCACGGCGCGGCGCGGCTGCCGTCGGTCGAGATCGACAGCTTCAACATCGAACTCAAGGACGAAGATGGCTTCCTCGGCGATCGCGCCTCCAAGGGCGCGTTCCGCAAGATCCTCGAGCGCTGGCGCAAGCCGTTGCGCAAATCCGACAAGGACCCGTTCGGTGACGAGGACAGCGACACCATCAGCAAGAAGGTACTGGACGCAATCTTGGTCGGCGACGACACCGAGGCTTCGGCGGTGGTGCATTCGGCGATCGAGGAATTCGCCCAGGAGCTCGCTTATGTGACCCGGCGCTTCCTGCGCACCAAGGCCTGGGCCAAGACCGAATGCATCGTGGTCGGCGGCGGCTTTCGGGATTCCCGGCTCGGCGAGCTCGCCATCGCGCGCACCGAGATCATCCTCAAGGACGAGGGCTTCGGCGTCGAGTTGGAGCCGATCCGCTACCATCCCGACGATGCCGGGCTGATCGGCGCGCTGCATCTGGCGCCGTCGTGGATCTTCGAGGCCCATGACAGCATCCTCGCGGTCGACATCGGCGGCACCAACATCCGCTGTGGCGTCGTCGAGACCGCCCGGAAGAAGGCGCCGGACCTGTCCAAGGCGTCGGTCTGGAAGTCCGATCTGTGGCGCCATGCCGACGACGAGCCGACGCGGGAAGGAGCCGTCAAGCGGCTCGCCAAGATGCTGAAGGGCCTAATCGAGGAGGCCGATACCGAGGGGCTCAGGCTCGCGCCGTTCATCGGCATTGCCTGTCCCGGCGTGATCAGCGAGGACGGCTCGATCGAGAAGGGTGCGCAGAACCTGCCGGGCAATTGGGAGAGCAGCAAGTTCAACCTTCCGGCCAGCCTGGTCGAGGCGATCCCGATGATCGGCGATCACGACACCGCGGTGCTCATGCACAATGACGGCGTCGTCCAGGGCCTGTCCGAGGTGCCGTTCATGCAGGAGTTCGAGCGCTGGGGCGTGCTGACCATCGGCACCGGGCTGGGTAATGCCCGCTTCACCAACCGTCGCAAGGAGAACGGTCGCAAGGACAAGGATGACACGTCGAAGGACGAGAAGGGCGACGACAAGAAGGCGGCCAAGAAGAAGAAGGATTGAGCGTCGGCGCGGCCGCACCACTGTGTCTCTCGGCGGCCGGGAGGGAGCGATGCTGCGTTGCAGCGGGGGTGCCTCCCCGGTCCAAGACGTGCGGAAAACCGCCGTGCAACCAATCGGATGGCCTGAAACCCGGTAACCTTGACTGGTTAGGTTAAGGAACGGTTCACATTGCGATGCACGCGCAGATGGCCCAGGGTCGCCGGCGTCGCTCAGGCCGGCCGGATTGACCCCCGTCTCTTCCGTCGGTTTCCCCAAGATGTAGCGACACGGGACCGCCGGTATGTGTCAGCGTACGGCGGTCCCACCCTCTTGCTTGTCCTTTGTCCTTTTCGACCTCCGCCAGCCATCGCGGCCTGCAACGACCAAACAATCATCAGCATGGTGCCAGTCCATATTTACGAACCGTCTAGTCGGTTTTATAAGAAGGCATCCCAAATGGGGTGGGATTTTGACGGCGCGCTCGCGCCCAATATGAGCAGATGACGACCAGAGGCGCGAGATCTTGGCTGGCCGCCCTGGCGGTGACCGCGCTGGCCTGCGGCGGGGCGCAGGCGGCGGACCTGCCGGCGACCGCGTACAAGGCGCCGGCCTATGCGGCGGCGCCGTTCTCCTGGACCGGCTTCTATGCCGGCGCCAATCTCGGCGGTGCCTTCACCGGCAATGATGGGTTCGCCAATGCTGCGAGCGGCAATGGCGGCAAGCTGTCCGGGGTTATTGGCGGTCTGCAGGCCGGCTACAACTACCAGCTCTCGCCGCTCGTCGTGGTCGGCAGACCTCCGGCCGCGCCCGCGCCGGCGTCACGCTGCTCGACCAGCGGCTGTTTCTGTACGGCACTGCGGGCCTCGCGGCCGGCGAGCTGAAGGACGGTCCGATCCGCAAGGTGAAGATGGGATGGACCGCGGGCGGCGGTGCCGAATGGGCGTTCCTGCCGAAATGGTCGGCCAAGCTCGAATATCTCTACACCGACCTCAAGCACGACGGTCTGCCGGACTGGCGGGCAGCCAAGATCCACACGGTGCGGGCCGGCGTGAACTACCATTTCGACCTGTTCCGCTGACCGGAGCGCACCAGTGTCGACAGTGTTCGAAGGGCCCACGCGTCAGTCTCGGGCCTTCGGGACGCGCGGGTCGGGCGGTATAGCCGACTGACCCGCGCGAGCGGTTCGCTTCCCCGAGCGACCGCAACCGGCCTGCGCGCGCCGCGCGACGGTCCGGGGAAAAATTCGGCCGGCTGCCTTGTCACCCCCTGCATCGTGCCCTAGAACGACGCCCGACCCGGGGGCTCGCCCCTGATTTGCGCCTGGAGAGGTGGCAGAGTGGTTGAATGCACCGCACTCGAAATGCGGCATAGGTGCAAGCCTATCGGGGGTTCGAATCCCTCCCTCTCCGCCAGTTCCCCCGTCCGCCACCTCCCAGCGGGGCTTCATATGGGCCGTGATCGGTGAGCCAGACGTTCGATCCTGCCGCCTCCGATCCTGTTGCGCTCGACAAGCTGAAATCCCGCATTCAGGCTTTGCGCGCGAAGACAATCGCCAATGGCTGCACCGAGGACGAGGCGCTGTCCGCGGCCGCCAAGGTCGCCGAGCTGCTCGATCGCCACGACCTGTCGCTGTCGGACCTCGAGCTGCGGGCGTCGGCGTGCGAGCGCAAGGTCTACGAGACCCATCACAAGAAGCGCATTCCGCTCGACGACTGCATCGGCGCGATCGCGCATTTCTGCGATTGCCGGGTTTGGCGCGAGAAAAACCCGGCCGGCGAGGCGAGCTATGTGTTCTTCGGTCTCCCCGCGGATGTCGAGGTTGCGCATTATCTGGCGGAATTGATCGACAACGCCGTGCGCGCCGAGCTCGGCCGCTACAAGGCCTCGGCCGAGTACCGCCGGTTCCGGCACCAGGACCGGCATCTCGCCAACGCCTCCTTCGCGCTCGGCATGGTGGTGTCGATCGCCGACCGACTGGTGGCGATGAAGGCGGCCCGGGACCAGGTCAACCAGAGCAGCGGCCGCGGCCTGGTCGTGCTCAAGACCTCGATGGTCGATGCCGAATTCGGCAAGCTCGATCTGAAGCTGCGGTCGGCGCGCAGCACGAGCCGGATGGTGTCGACGGCGGCCTATGAAGCGGGAGGTGCCGCGGGCACCACGCTCGCGATCAGTCCGGGCGTCAGCGGAGCGCCGCAACGAAATGGACCGAAAGGGAGCTGAACTCAGTCCCTAACGGTCGTTGCCCTTATCGCTGGCATGTCCGACCCGATCGGCCGCTGATGGGGCAGGCCACCAGCGTTGGCTGCAGCAATCGTCGGTAGCGCATGCCCTCAGCTCTTCGCGCCCGGCCCCTTCAACGCATTCCAGGCCGCCTGGTTGGCCTGGTCGAACGCCTTGCGGGATTCGTTCAGGGCGGCGCTGAACACCGACCAGGATTCGCTGCCGGTCTGCTTCAGCTTCTCGAGATGAGCGCCGGCCTCCGCCGCGTCGGATTTGAGCTGCTTCAGCACGGCGTCGAGATCGGTGGTGCCGACCGTCGTCACCTTGGCCGCCGCCTCGCGAAACCTGTCGGCCGACTCCCGCCACGCCTTTGCCTGCGCAGCGGCGATGTCCTTGAAGGTCGCCTGCTGCTGCGCGGCCTGCTTGCCGGCGGCGTCGAAATAGGCCTTCATCTGCGCCTCGAATCCGGCCCAGTGCGCGTCCAGCTCGGTCTTCGCGCTGGCCATCGCGGCTTCGCCGGCCGCTGCCTGCGTCTTGAGCAGGGCTTCGAGGTCGCTGCGGCGCTTCTTCAAGTCCGCCATGATCTCCTCGGTCTTCACCTTGGATGCTGCTTCGACCTCGACTGCCTTGACCCCTAGCGACTCCAGCGCGGCATCCATCTCGTGGAGGCGCTCCCTGGCCCAGTTCAGGTAGACCTGCATCGTGCTCTGTGCCGGCATGGCTGCTCTCCTCTGATCCATCCTGCGACAAGCCATATAGAAACGGCGTCGTATAGTTTTGACATGCATCAAGGCCCCGGGGTGCCGGGCATCACGTTCGCGTGCAGGGCGGCAGTGCGCCCCGCATGGCGGACCGCCATGGCCGGTGCTAGTCATATCGTTCGAATATGATCGCACGAGGCGCGTCGAGATGACCGGTGACGAATTTCGTACGCTCGCTTTGTCGCTCGCCGGAACGACCGAGGCGCCTCACTTCGATCGCACCGCGTTCAAGCTGCACCGGACATTTGCGACCCTGGCCGCTGATGGCGCATCCGCCAACGTCCTGCTCACGCCCGACGAGCAGGAGCACTATGCCGGCCTGCTGCCCGGCGTGTTTCGCCGGGTCCCGAACAAATGGGGTGATCAGGGCTGGACCACCGTGTCGCTGGCCGATGTCGACGCCGCTTGCCTGCGCCCCGTGCTCGAGAGCGCGTGGCGCGCCGCGCATCGTCCGCAGGGATCACGCGGCCGCAGCAGGCGCTGAGCCGACCCCGCAACGAAATTCGCAGGCGGCGAAAAGGGTTCTCACACCCTCCGCCCGACCATCAGCAGGATGCCGCCGATCTGCGGCAGCAGCGCCAGCAGGATCAGGCGGAGCATGATGAAGTCCTCGGCGGAGGGCTTCACCACGCCGCGCGACACCCACGCCACAAGCTTGATCGCCGCCTCGGTCTGCGGGTCGGCGGTCTGGCTCACCGTGGATATCGCCGCGTCCAGCGCCAGCCGGCGTTCGGCGACGGCGGCCTCGCGCTCCCGACAGAACTTGCCAACGCCGCCCTTGCACTCGCGGTCGCGCGCGGTCATGGCATCCGCAAGCGCCGTCTGCGCGGCCTGCACCGCGGGCGTGACCCGGGAGGCGCGCGCCAAGGTGACGTCGCTGATGTTGGTCGAGGCGAAGCCGATGCCGGCGGTGACCG
Organism: Bradyrhizobium sp. SZCCHNS3016; assembly: GCF_032484535.1. Classification (NCBI taxonomy): domain Bacteria; kingdom Pseudomonadati; phylum Pseudomonadota; class Alphaproteobacteria; order Hyphomicrobiales; family Nitrobacteraceae; genus Bradyrhizobium; species Bradyrhizobium sp. SZCCHNS3016. The sequence continues at coordinate 168,245 of NZ_JAUETE010000012.1, read as the reverse complement.
CGAACACGAAGGTCATCAGCCACACCGTCCAGCCGGTCAGTGCCGAGGCGCGATGGCGCCCCTGCCATAGCCTCGCGGCGCAGGTCGGCATCACCAGCGCGACGAGGTCGGCGGTGACCCCGACCGCGAGAAACATCCAGCCGGCCGTGCTGTTCGAGCCGAGCGAATGCGCGAACCAGCCGTTCATCGCCATGCCGACCGCGGCGAGCGCCAGCGCGGCCAGTTGCAGCAGGATCGACGAGGCGGTGAGGCGTCCGCGTGCGACCTTGGCCGGAGTGACCGGCGCGGCGGCCGGAACGACCTCGCCCTCGATCACCGCGGGCGTTTCCCGCGGTGTCATCGTCGTCGGCGCGGTTGCTGCGGGGATCGCCGCGGCGGCCGCGCTCGCGGCGGCCTCCGTCCGTGCCGGCTCGGCCGCCGCCCGGCTCTTCGCCGGCTCGTTCACGAACTCCAGGAAGTCCGGCATGATCAGCGTCTCGGAGGCCAGCATCTCGTCGTCGAGCGCCGCCGTCTTGGCCTTCTCCGCCTTGTCGGCTCGGGGACGCGGACGCGGCTTGACCACCTTGGCCCGCTTCGGACGCGGCTTGGCCGTCTTCGGCTGCTGCCAGGGAATGATGGATGCGACTACGGACTCATCAGCCATCGGGGCTGCTCCAATCGGTGGTGATGGGCGCGACGCTGCGTTTGCACGCAGCGCGTCTCGCGCCGGCATCGGGTGCACGTCTGATCGGGAATCGAGAGCGGCCCGCCTCGAGGCGGGCCTTCGTTCTTGCGGCCGGGCTGGCGTCGCGCGAAGAAATCGTTGGCGTCTCACGCGCCCTGATCCGCCGATGATGCGGAGGGCTTGCGGTCACAAGCGCCACGTAATGAGGCGGCGCCCGGAAGGTTCTGGTCCGCGCGGGGCCGGGCCGGTCAGCCGTGCGCCCAACACCCTTGTTCTTAACCAATGGTTAACACGGATTCGCCGGTTTCGAAACCACGCCGGGCCGTCGTCGGGATGTCAGCTCGCCGGCAACGGAGAACTGCGTCTTTGTGGTCACAACCGGAGGTGACGAGTTCTTTGTTCGATGGACGAACGCAGGGTGCCGCGCGCTGGCCAACGGGCTATGGTGGAATCTCGGAATCGGAGCTCTGTCGTCGTCTCATGCAATGTCCCTGCGGATCGGGTCTTCCCTATGATCGCTGCTGCGGTCCCTATCTCCATGGTGACGATCAGCCGCCGACCGCCGAGACGCTGATGCGCTCGCGCTATACGGCCTATACACGCGGCGACATCGGCTATGTTGAAGCGACGCTCGCAGCCGACCGGCGCGGTGCGTTCGATGCGGTAGCCGCGAAGGATTGGGCGACACGCGCGACATGGCTCGGCCTGCGCATCGTCTCGTCGGTCCGCGGCCAGCCCGGCGACGCCGACGGCGTCGTCAGCTTCGTCGCCAGCTATCGCGAGGCCGGCAAGACCATCGAGCACCACGAGGTCTCGCAGTTCCGCCGCGACGCCGACGGTGCATGGCGCTTCGTCGAGGGTGACGCGCGAGCCGTCGTCACGGAGCCGAAGCGGGCGGCTGCCACCGCGAAGGTCGGCCGCAATGATCCATGCCCGTGCGGTAGCGGCAAGAAATACAAGTTCTGCTGCGGGCGGTGAGCGCAGCGGCATTTCTCGATCGCGGTGCGTCGCTGGGTTGATAGGAGGGGGAGCCGCGACGGCGGGCTCGTCAGGTGCTTCCGTGCCCCGCGAAGGCAGGCGCGCGGGCACTCAAGCCGTTGGTGCCGGCGCCAATCTGGCAACTCCAGCGTCGCCGGTCTTCCCGTGCCCGCTTAGTTGCGAGCGCGAATGAGGTGCAAAGATCGGAAGTATGCGGCGCGAACGATCGCGGCTACCTCATTGTGGCTGGCCGATGTCTGCTCGTTTCCGTCGCGCGTCAGAGCTGGGGCGCCACGACGCCAACAGAGCGGAGGACTTCTCCGCCGCCGCCTTGACTCCGCCCAACCGGGCTGGCCTAGAAGGACGTAGTTCCTAACAGGGGTGGTATCAGGTGGCGGAGTTGGACGAGCAGGTCCGGCAGGACGAACGCGAGCGGTCGCAGGTTGCCGCAACCCTGTCGCCGGTAACGAAGGCGCTGTCACCGCGCAAGGCAGCCATCCTCGACCATGCCAACGATTTCGCCGATGCGCGCGCCAGCTGGCGCGACAAGGCGGCGTTCTTTCACAGCGAGGACGCGTGCTATCTGCGCTTCCTGATCCCGCCGGGCAGCCGCGTGCTCGAGATCGGCTGCGGCCTCGGCGACACCCTGGCATCGCTCGCGCCGTCCTACGGCGTCGGCATCGACTTCAGCGAAAAGCAGATCAAGATCGCCCGCAGCCGGCATCCTGAGCTGACCTTCATTCTGGGCGACGCGGAGGATCCGGCCACGCTCGCCGCCGCCACCGGCCCGTTCGACGTCATTCTGGTGCTCGACACCATTGGTTCGCTCGATGACTGCCAGCAGTTCATCGAGCAGTTGCACCCCTTGTGCACGCGCGAGACGCGCCTCGTCATCGGCTACTTCTCGCACCTCTGGTATCCGTTGCTGAAGGCTGCGGAGGCACTGGGCCTACGGATGCCGCAGCCGGAGCAGAACGTGCTGTCGCCGGCCGACCTGCGCAATCTCGCGCAGCTTGCCGATTTCGATCCGGTGAAATCCGAGCAGCGCGTGCTGTCGCCGCTGCGGCTCTACGGCCTCGGCCGTTTCGCCAACCGCTTCCTCAGCGTGCTCCCGATTCTACGCGCCTTGTCGCTGCGGCACTATCTGGTGTCGCGCTCGCTCCGCTGCGTGAGCGACGACGTCCGCTCGGCGACCGTGGTGATCCCCGCGCGCAACGAGCGCGGCAACATCGAGCCCGCGGTGCAGCGCATCGCCGCGTTCTGCCCGGACATCGAGATCATCTTCATCGAGGGCCACAGCAGGGACGGCACCTATGAGGAGATGGAGCGGGTGCGCCAGGCGTTCCCGGACCACGACATCAAGCTGATGCGGCAGCCCGGCAAGGGCAAGGCCGACGCGGTGTTCACCGCGTTCGACGCCGCGCGCGGCGACGTGCTGATGATTCTGGACGCCGACCTCACCATGCCGCCGGAGCAGTTGCCGAAGTTCTTCGAGGCGCTGCGTTCGGGCAAGGGCGAGTTCATCAACGGCTCGCGCCTGGTCTATCCGATGGACGAGGGCGCGATGCGCTTCCTCAACCTCATCGCCAACAAGACCTTCTCCTATCTGTTCTCGTGGCTCTTGAACCAGCGCTACACCGACACCTTGTGCGGCACCAAGGTGCTCCGCCGCAGCGACTATGTCAGGCTCAAGGCCGGCAAGGCCTATTTCGGCGATTTCGATCCGTTCGGCGATTTCGACCTGATCTTCGGCGCCTCCAAGCTGAACCTGAAATCGATCGACCTGCCGATCCGCTACGCCGCGCGCAGCTATGGCGAGACCCAGATCTCCCGCTTCCGCCACGGCTGGATGCTGCTCAAGATGGTCGTGTTCGCGTTCTTCAAGATCAAGGCGATCTGAGGATGACGGGAGTTCGCGGTGTCCAGCCTCAGAGGAGGCTGCGCCGATCGTTCGCCAATCGACCTACGTCGTCAAGGCCGGGCTTGACCCGGCCTTCCACGCCTTCGTTCGCCGAGGAAGGACGACGTGGATGCGCGGGACAAGCCCGCGCATGACGAAGAAAACGATTACGAAAACATCGAATCCGCCTCGTGACGCCTTCGATCGCCTGATGCGCTTCGGCTGGCACGGCGGCGTCGCGGTCGCGCTGCTGCTGTCGCTCGTGTCGTTCCTGGCCGTCGGCTATTTCACCGTCTATTGGCGCAATGCCGACATGGACTTCATGGTGATCTACAACGCGCTCGCGATCAACGATGGCGGCGCGCAGGCCTTCTTCGATCACCCGGCCTATCTCACCATCCTCTCAGTCAAGACCTGGTTCGCGCTGCTGCATCGGCTCGGCCTGCTCGAGGCCTGGACATTGTCGGCGATCCCCGCCGATCACGCCGTCTTCGATGTCGCGATGACCGGCGCCGTCCATGCCGGACGCGTCGCCGCGCTGCTGACGGCGGCGGGCCTCATCCTGGCCTTTGCCTGGCTGGCGCGCCGGCTGGTGTCCGATTGGCGCATCGCCATGCTCGCCGTCACGGCCTTCGTATTTTCCGGCGGCGTGCAGATGCATCTGCGCATCCTGCGCAGCGAGATGATGGCGGCGTCGTTCTGCATCCTCGCGCTGATGATCCTGATCGCGGTCGCGCGCCGCGCCAGCCTGACGCGGCCGCTCGCCGTCGGACTCGCCGCGCTGCTCTGCATGCTCGGCCTGGAGAACAAGGTGCATGCGATCCTGCTGATCGCCGCCATTCCCGTGCTGCTGTTGCCGTTCGGGACGGGGACGAGCGCAAGCGTGGCGTTCTGGCAAAGCTCGCGCGCGTGGGCGGCCGTCATGGTCGCAGCCGTGGCGGCGATCGTCGCCGCGATCGCCGCCTGGCCGCTGGTCGCCGCCGGCTTCGACCCCGTCAATGCGACGGCTGCCGGCCTCAAGCCGATGCTGCTCGGCCGCTTCGGCCTCTATCAGTTCGCGCTGCTCGGCGTGGTCGCGGTCTGCATGGCCGCCTTCGCGTGGTTATGGCGCGTGAGCGCGGCCGAGACCGTCGCGGCGCTGCTGGCGGTGGTGGCCGGCGCAAGCCTCGGCCTGCTGGCACTGAAGTTGAGCTACGACATCAACGATGTCGTGGTCGTGCTCAATCCGCTCGAGAAGATGATCACCTATGTCGATGCGCCCGAGGCCGCCGGCAGCCTGGGCGGTGCGATCGGCCTGTTGCTGTCCGGCGTCCTCGGGGTCATCCGGCGCTACACCTTCGTGCTGCAATCGTCGGCCCGCCCCGCCGTGTTCCTGACCTGGCTGATCATCCCCGGCATCGTCATGGCCTGGCGCCGCGGTGAGCGGCAGGCGGCCATCCAAGCCGTCCTCCTGATGCTGGCGGCCATCAGCATCGACACGCTCGGCGTCCGCCGCGGGCTGAAGGTCGAGTACTTCGTCGTCACCGATCCCCTGATCATCATCGCCGGCATGGTCCTGCTCGATCGTCTGTCGGACCTGCGCTTTTCCCGCTTCGCCTATCCGATCGGCGCGGTGCTGCTCGCGCTCCATGTCGGCATCAGCCAGGCCGAGCCGGTCAAGATGGCGCTCAAGCGCAGGGGGCCTGAGGAGGTCTGCGCGTGGAGCGGCCACTACATGCCACGGATGGCGCTGCCCTGGTGCGCGCCGCCGAACAGCCCGCCGAGGACGTGACGGCCGACGCTCAGGAGCGTCAAGACAATCCTGATCGCACCCTGCGGCGTGGCTTGACCGGCGCAAAGATCGCCGCGAGATCCGCGCCGTCGGGCGCCGGGCACTCGTCGAGCCGCAGCCGGCCCTCGACATGCAGGAAGTGCTCGCGCGACACCGCGATCGCGCGCATCAGGTCGCGGTCGCGCAGCGCCGCGACGATGGCGCCATGCTCGTCGACCGCGCAGATCGACTGCGCCGCCGGCTCGTACACCGACACCATCACCGAGGAGCGGCTGAGCAGATCGCCGAGCATGCGCGACAATTCCGGATTGCCGATGGAGTCGACGAGGTGGACGTGGAAGGCGCCGGACAGCCGCACCGAGGTCGCGCGATCGCCGCGCCGCGCCGCTGCGCGCTCCTCCGCCAGATGCGCGTCGAGCCGGGCGAGCAAACCATCGTCGATCCGCAGCACCAACTGGCTGAGCACGCCGGCCTCGAGCACGCGATGCGCCTCATAGACCCGTCTGATATCATCGAGCGTCGGCCGCGGCACCCGCGCGCCGCGGTTCGGGATCATCTCCAGCCGCCGCTCGGCGCCGAGGCGGTGCAGCACCTTGCGGATGCGCTCGCGCGACACGCCGAAGATCGCCGCCAGCGGCGTCTCGGCGAGCTTGGTGCCGGCCTTGAGTTTGCCCTCCAGCAGCGCGCGCAGGATGGCCTGATACACCGCCTCGTCCTCGGCGGGATTGGCCTTCCCGATTCGCTGCGCTCGCTTCGCCATGCTCCGTAGCTAGGCCCAAAGCCGCGGCAGGTCACCTCCAAAAAATGTGCACATTATGCTCGCGACCGGGGAGGGGGCCGGTCGAGAAGCGGATCGAGAAATAGCTCAGAGCGATGGTCTCATTGATGAATCAAAAAATGTGCACATTTGGCACGGCGCTTGCTGACTCCTCGTGACACGTCACGCGACAGCTCACACGGGATCCTCTCATGCACCCCTTCTCCCGCCGCAGCCTCCTGAAAACCGGTGCGGCCTTCGCCGCCACCCTTGCCGCGCCCGCACTGGTGCGCGCCGCCCCCAAAGAGATCGTGATCGGCGGCCCCGCCGGCGCCGCCAAATATTTCAACGCCGATCTGTTTCCGGTGCTGGAGAAGAAGCTCGACTGCAAGGTGCTCTATGAGGGCACGAACTCGCTGACCAATCTGCAGAAGATGCAGGCCGACAAGGCCAGCCCGAAGATCTCGGTCGTGATCATGGATGATCCGGTGATGCTGCCGGCCGCTGCCGAAGGGCTGATCACCAGGATGTCGTCGTCGGCCATTCCCAATCTCGGCAAGCTGGTCGACGACGCCGTGCACCAGGACGGGATGTGGGCCAACTACCAGAAGCCGTGGGTGGGCATCGCCTATTCCACCAGGCGCATGAAGACGGCACCTAGCAGTTGGGCCGAGCTGTGGGATGCGAAGTACGACTCCAAGATCGTCGTGCCGTCGCTGTCCAACACCGAAGGGTTCTGGACGCTGCTCGCTGCCGCGCATCTCGAGACCGGCAAGCCCTACAAGGAAGCGCAATACGAGATCGATGCCGGATTCAAGAAGATCAAGAGCCTGAAGGCCAATCTTCTGAACGTCTATACCAATGCGCCGCAGGCCATCAATCTGCTGGAGCAGGGCGAGGCCTGGATGATCGGCGGCCAGTTCTCGGCCTACACGCTGATCCGGAAAGCGGACGGCTCGCCGGTCGATCTCGCGATTCCCAGGGATGGCGGCTTCTCGATGCCGTCGGGCATCGCCAAGGTGAGCGGCGCGCCGGCCGGCGATCTCGCCGACGCCGTGATCGACTTCTATCTCAGCCCGGAGGCGCAGAGCATTCTCGCCAAGACGGCCTTCATCGCGCCGACCAATCAGGCCACGCCGTTGCCGGCCGGCTATCCCGATCCCGCGACATTGTTCGCGCCCGACTGGGCCTTCATCGCGAAGAACCGCGCCGGCTGGGTCGACCGCTGGAGCAAGGAGATGACATGAGCGCCGCGCCGCATCTCGTCATCAGCGGGGTCTCGAAGCGGTTTGGCGCGGCGACCGTGCTCGATCGCGTCGATCTCACCATCCGCCGCGGCGAGCTGGTGACCCTGCTCGGCCCGTCCGGCTGCGGCAAGACCACCTTGCTGCGCGCGATCGCCGGCCTCGCGCCGCCCGACACCGGAACGATCGCGCTCGCCGGGCGCGACGTCACCCATGTGCCGCCGCACCGGCGCAATGTCGGCGTCGTGTTCCAGAGCTATGCGCTGTTTCCGCATCTCACCGTCGCCGGCAACGTCGCCTTCGGACTGAAGGTGCGCGGCACGCCCAAGGCCGAGACCGACCGCGCGGTCGAGCGCGCGCTCGCGCTGGTCAAGCTCAGCCATCTCGGCGGCCGTCGCATCTCGGCGCTGTCCGGCGGCCAGCAGCAGCGCGTCGCGCTGGCGCGGGCGATCGCGGTCGAGCCGGACGTGCTGCTGTTCGACGAGGCGCTGTCGGCGCTCGATCGCAAGCTGCGCGAGGAGATGCAGGTCGAGCTGCGCCGCCTGCTGCAGGAGGTCAAGGCGACCGCGATCTTCGTCACCCACGACCAGGACGAGGCGCTGACCATGTCGGACCGCGTCGCGGTCATGAACAGGGGCCGCATCGAGCAGCTCGCCGAGCCGCGCGAGCTCTATGCCCGGCCTGCGAGTTTGTTCGCGCTCAACTTCGTCGGACTGTCGACGCGCATCGCGGGCCAGGTGGTCGGCGCGCATGACGGCACGGTGGACGTCGTGACGCCGGTCGGCCGTCTGTCGGCGCGCGGCGCGTTTCAGCCCGGCGCCTCGGTGATCGTCGCGACGCGGCCGGAGCAATTGCGTCTCGGCGCCGGAGACGGTGCCAACTCCGCGGCCGGACGGGTGCGCTCCGTCGTGTTTCAGGGCTCGCGGACTCTCGTGGATGTCGATGCCGGCGCCGGCGCGAGCCTGCTCGCTGAGCTGTCGGGGCGCGAGGCCGAGCTGCCGCGCGTGCACGACGAGGTCCGCTTCGCATGGCCGGTGACCGAAACCTTCGCCTTCGCCGCCGAGGCCTGACCATGACCGATGCCGTGTTATCAGCGCCCATCGTCAAGCCCGCGCCGGATCGCGAGCGGTTCGCCGCGTTCGGCTTCGTCGCGCCATCGGCGCTGATCATCGCGCTGGTGTTCGTGCTGCCCTTGGCGCTGCTGCTCGGCGTCAGTGTTCTCGATGGCAAAGGCGGCATCACGTCGGCGAACTACACGAGGCTGCTCGGTACGCCCTATTATCTCGGAATCATCTGGAATTCGCTGCGGCTCGGCCTGCTGACGACGCTGATCGCCTTCCTCATCTCTTATCCAGCCGCCTTCGCGCTGGCCCGCGCCCGCGGCGCGTTGCGTTCGATCCTGCTGGCAACCCTGTTCCTGCCGCTCGCAGCCTCCGTTATCGTCAAGGCGTTCGCCTGGACCATCCTGTTGCGCAGCGACGGCCTCATCAACACCGTGCTGATCGCGCTCGGGATCATCGAGGATCCGATCCGCATGATCTTCACCCAGACCGCGCTGATAACAGGTGCCGTCAACATCTTCCTGCCGTTCATGGTGCTGCCGATCTACGCCGTCGTCGCGCAGCTCGATGGCCGCTACGCGGAAGCCGCGGCGACGCTCGGCGCCTCGCCGCTCGTCGTGTTCTTTCGCGTCATCCTGCCGCTGACCTTGCCCGGCATCATTGCTGGCGTGGCGCTGGTGTTCTCGCTGTCGGTGTCGGCCTATGTGGTGCCGACGCTTCTGATCGGCGAGAAATATCCGACGCTCGCCACCACCATCGCCAGGGCCTATCTGCTGGCGCGCGAGCCCGGCTTCGGCGCCGCCGCCGGCGTCGTGCTGTTGGCGATTGCGGTCATCGTCGTCGCGCTCAGCACGCTGCCGTCGCGGGAGCCGAAATGACGACGCGCGTCGCCATCATCATCTGCTGGCTGCTCGCGATGGGCCTCGCGCTGTTCCTGGTGCTGCCGCTTGTGGTGATCGCGGCCGCGTCAATCTCGCCGACGCCCGTGTTCGACCTGCCGCTGTCGGGCGCCTCGCTGCGCTGGTATGGCCGCATCGGGCGGCTCGACGGTTTCTGGCCGTCGTTATCTCTGTCGCTGCAGATCGCACTGCTGTCGACCGCGCTCTCGCTGGTCGCCGGCACGCTTGCCGCGATCGCGATCGCCCGGGGCAGACTGCCGGGTGCAACCGCGATCGGGACGCTGCTCGTATCGCCTTTGATGATGCCGGGTCTCGTGCTCGGCATCGCGCTGTTGCAGTATTTCCGCATGATCGGTTTCACCGCGACCTGGAGCGCGCTGCTGGTGGCCCATCTCGTGGTGACCTTGCCCTATGTCGCCCGCACGATGATCGCAGGCCTCTCGCGCTTCGACTTCACCCTCATTGAAGCCGCGCGCACGCTCGGCTGCACCTATTCCGGCAGCGTGCTGCGCGTGATGGTGCCGGCGCTGGCGCCGTCGTTCCTGATCTCCGGCCTGTTCAGCCTGTTGGCCTCGTTCGACAACTATCCCGTCTCGATCTTTCTCACCGACGTGCGCTCGAAAACGCTGCCGATCCGCATGCTGCAATATCTCGAGGAGGCGCCCGATCCGACGCTCGCGGCGCTGTCCACCCTCATTCTCGCTGGCACCCTGGTGCTGCTGCTGATCAGCGACCGCCTGGTCGGCCTGCACCGCATGGCAGGAACCGCGGATTGACACGATGACCCCACAGCCTGTTTTCCGCCGCGATCTCACGGGTTATGCCGGCAGGCCGCCGCATCCGCGCTGGCGCGACGACGCACGCGTCGCGGTGTCGCTGGTGGTGAATTTCGAGGAGGGCTCGGAATTCTCGGTGTGCGACGGCGATCCGAGCAACGAGGCGATCTACGAGGTCGTGCATCGGCTGGACGGCCCCGACCCCTGTATCGACAGCCATTTCGAATACGGCACGCGCGCGGCGTGGTGGCGCATCATGGACCTGTTCGACGCCCACGGCGTCAAGGTCACGGTCAGCGCCTGCGGCCGCGCCGTCGAGCGCTCGCCGGAGCTCGCCCGTGATGCCGTGGCGCGCGGCCACGAGGTGTCGGCGCATGGCTGGCGCTGGCAGAGCCACGCCGGCATGGGCGAGACTGAGGAGCGCCGGGTGATCGCGCGCACGGTCGAGACGATCCAGCGCGTCACCGGAAAGCGTCCGCTCGGCTGGCATACGCGCTCGGCGGCGTCGGCGAACACGCGCCGGCTGCTGGTCGAGCAGGGCGGCTTCCTCTATGACAGCGACGCCTACAATGACGACCTGCCGTACTATGTCGCCGTCGCCGGCCGGCCGCATCTGGTGCTGCCCTACGCCTTCGACAGCAACGACATGCAGTTCTTCAACGGCTCGCGCTTCCGCGGCGCCGATTTCGCCGACTACGTCATCGACGCCTTCGATTGGCTGGCCCGCGAGGGCGCGACGGCGCCGAAGATGCTGTCGATCGGGCTGCATCTGCGCATGATTGGCCGCCCCGGCCGGATCGGCGCGCTCGACCGCATCCTCAATCACATCACAGGCAGTGGTGCGGCGTGGATCGCGCCGCGCGCGGACATCGCCCGGCACTGGCTGGCGACGGTGCCGCCGGAATCGTGAGCGCGGTCAATCGTCGTTGGCGATGTCCTCATCCCGCAGCGGCACCTCGATGGTGCCGCCCTCGCCAGTGTCGAGGTCGCGCTCGTCGTCGATCGGCGCGCCATCCCGTTCGTCCGCGTCGAGCGGCCACAATCCGCGGTCATGTCCGTTGCGTGGTGTCATGGCAGGGTCCTCCCGCCGGGATAAGATCGGGCGAGCGCAATGGTTCATGCGATCCCGACGCAGGCGTGGCGGACTGGCGCAGGCCGGTTCCGGCGACTACATCTGCGCCATGGTCGATCCCACCGCGCTGAAATCCTTTCTCGACAATCACCGCCGCATCGTCGTGCTCACCGGCGCCGGCTGCAGCACCAATTCGGGCATCCCCGATTATCGCGACAATGACGGGCAGTGGAAGCGCACCCCGCCGGTGACCTATCAGGCCTTCATGGGCAGCGACGAGACGCGCCGCCGCTACTGGGCGCGCAGCATGGTCGGCTGGCGGCGCTTCGGCCGCGCCCGGCCGAACGGCGCGCATCACGCGCTGGCGCGACTCGAGGCGCAGGGCCGCTGCGCCTTGCTGGTGACGCAGAATGTCGACCGGCTGCACCAGGCCGCAGGCAACAGCAACGTCATCGATCTGCACGGCCGGCTCGACCGCGTCCGCTGCATGGGTTGCGGCGCGACGCTGTTGCGGGCCCAGTTTCAGGACGAGCTGGCGGGCGCCAATCCGCGTTGGCTGGCGCATGATGCCGCCGATGCGCCCGATGGCGACGCCGATCTCGACGGGGTCGATTTCGCCGGGTTCTCCGTTCCGGCCTGTCGCGCCTGCGGCGGCATCCTCAAGCCCGACGTCGTTTTCTTCGGCGAGACCGTGCCGCGCGAGGTCGTCGCCACGGCGCGCGAACAGGTCGATCAGGCCGATGCCATGCTCGTGGTCGGCACGTCGCTGATGGTCTATTCCGGCTTCCGCTTCGTCCGCGCCGCCGCCGACCGCGCGATCCCCATCGCCGCCGTCAATCTCGGCCGGACGCGTGCGGATGATTTGTTGTCTCTGAAGGTCGCGGCGCCCTGTGACGAGGCGCTGGCGTTCCTGCTGAAAGGGTAGGGCGGGCCTACTCTCTCCGCCGTCATGGCCGGGCTTGATCCCCGCCATCCAGCTGTCTTGTCGCGGTAGAGATGGATGCCCGGGTCAAGCCCGGGCATGACGAGAAATCAAGTCCAGGGGGCTGCCTCACCGCGACTGCGGCTTCTCGCGGTTCTCGATGCGGTCCTTGTTGTTGACCTGCTCGCTCTCGGGCTTGCCGACCTCGACCGTCTTGCCGGCCTGGTTGCCTGGATTGTAGTGGAACTTGCCTTCGTGATGCTCGCCCGGCTGCTTCTGATCGGGATTGACGTTGTCGGCCATGGAACTCTCCTGTCGCTGTGTCGGACAACGTCGCGGGCGTGATGCTTGTTCCGCGGCGGAGCGCCGCGGCCCCGTCCATGCGGCATCATCGCTCTCTGTGCGGATGATCACGGAAGCCGCGCGCCCTGACCGTCATGATCCTCGCATGGGCTGCAGGGGCAGCCTCAAGCAACGAGGGACAAGGTCATGACGTCCAGCATTCGTCTTTTCGCCGCCGCCGCCATCGTCGCGGGCGCGAGCCTGCTCGCATCAGCATCGACATCGCCGGCGTCTGCCGGCTGGGAATGGCTCGGCAACAAGAACTACGTCAACTGCCTGCAGCTGTTTGCGAGCGGCAACTTCCTGATCCCGGCAAACGCCACGCCGGCCCAGCGTGCGGCGAAGCACGAAGCCGGCCGCCGCTACTGCAATCGCCAATACTACGGCCACGACTGAGCATGGCGGCACATGCGCAAGGCCGAGGCCGATCGCGGCCTCGGCCTTCGCTTGCGAGGCTCACGCCCCGGTCACGCGCCAGATGCAGTTGCCGACGTCGTCGGCCACCAGCAGCGATCCGTCCGGGCCGATGACGACACCGACCGGCCGGCCATAGGAGAAGCTCTCGTCCGGCGCCAGGAAGCCGGAGAGGATGTCGCGCGCCGGGCCCGACGGTCGGCCGTTCTCGAACGGAATGAACACGACCTTGTAGCCGGACAGCTTGCTGCGATTCCACGAGCCGTGCTGGCCGATCACCATGCCCTCGGGGAAGCCGGGCAGGGTGCCCGCCGGCAGCCAGCACAGGCCGAGCGAGGCGGTGTGGCCGCCGAGCGCGTAGTCCGGCGTCAGCGCGGTCGCGACCAGGCTCGCGTCCTGCGGCACCCGGTCGTCGACCGTCCTGCCCCAGTAGCAATAGGGCCAGCCATAGAAGCCGCCCTCGCGCACCGAGGTCAGGTAGTCCGGCGGCGTCTCGTCGCCGAGCCCGTCGCGCTCGTTGACGACGGTCCACAGCGCCCGCGTCTGTGGCTCGAACGCCAGCCCCACCGCGTTGCGCAGGCCCGCCGCGAAGATGCGGCTCGCACCGCTGGCGATGTCCAGCTCATAGATGCAGGCGCGGCCCTCCTCGACCTCGAAGCCCTGCTCGGCGATGTTGGTGAGCGATCCGACGCCGGCATAGAGCTTGCTGCCGTCAGGGCTGACCAAAAGGCTGCGCGTCCAGTGTCCGCCCGGCTTGAACGTCGTCAGCCGCTGGCCCTGCGCAGTGATGCGCTCGGCGCCCGCAGAATAGGGGAAGGCGACGATGCCGTCGGTGTTGCCGACATAGAAGGTGCTGCCGACCAGCGCCATGCCGAACGGCTGGCTGAGATTTTCCATGAAGGCATTGCGGCGCTCGGCCGCGCCGTCGCTGTCGGCATCGACCAGCCGGGTGATGCGGTTGGCGCTGACACCGAGGGCTGCGGCGCGGCGCATCGTCGCCTGCATCGCGTAGCCGAACATGTTGCGCACCGGGCTCGGAATCTGGGTGGCCTCGGCGATCAGCACCGACTTGTCCGGCATCACGTAGATCCAGCGCGGATGATCGAGCCCGGTCGCGAACGCATTCACCTTCAGCCCCGCCGCCGCCACCGGCTTTTCGCCGTCCTGCCAGCCGCGCGCCGTCGGCATCTTCAAGGTCGGCAGCAGCCCCTGCGGCTTCGCGACGGGAATCTGCGGTTGCGCGCCCCAGGCCGGCTGCGGCGTCTCCCCCTGCAACTTGCGCCACTGCAGCGCCGCATTGCCAACCAGCGCGACACCGCGCGCGACGATGGAGGAGAGGGTTGTCATGGGAGTCCTGTGGGGCTTGGCAGAAGACGGATACGGTGGATGACGGGCCATCGCGGGATGGCGGAAAAGGCCGAGCCGTTATGATCTACCATGCTCAACGTGACAACTGCGTGCGCCGCGGATGGGGGCTGCGGAACCGAGGCGACGCCACCCAACAACGAGCTGCCAGCGCTCCCCTCCCCCTTGCGGGGAGGGGTCGGGGGTGGGGGTCCACGAGGGCGGTCTATCGATTTGGTCCCAATCCGCAACCGTGCGATCTTCCAACGCGCAATCTCCACAGCGCCTCAAGAGGGACTTGCATCCCCCTCTCAAATCATCGACCACCAAACTCCCGGATTGTTAACCCGCTCCCATCGAACCAACGGACGACATGGCGCGAACCCCCTCCAAGAAAAAGAGCTCGTCGGACCAAGCCCATCAGGCCAGCGACGGCGTCGCCTTCGAGGCCAAGCTGTGGGCCGCGGCGGACGCGCTGCGCAACAACATGGATGCGGCCGAGTACAAGCACGTCGTGCTGGGGCTGATCTTCCTGAAATACATCTCCGACGCCTTCGAGGCCAAGCATGCCGAGCTGGAGGCCCAGCGCACGGATGGCGCCGATCCGGAGGATCCCGACGAGTACCGCGCGGAAAACATCTTCTGGGTGCCGCCGGAGGCGCGCTGGAGCTATCTGAAGGGCATGGCGCCGCAGCCGACCATCGGCCAGCTCATCGACGACGCCATGGCCGCGATCGAGCGCGACAATCCATCGCTGAAGGGTGTGCTGCCGAAGGACTATGCCCGCCCCGGGCTGGACAAGCAGCGCCTCGGCCAGATCATCAATCTCGTCTCCGACATCGCGTTGGGCGCACCGGCCGATCGCGCCAAGGATACGCTCGGCCGCGTCTACGAATATTTCCTCAACCGTTTCGCCAGCGCCGAGGGCAAGAGCGGCGGCCAGTTCTACACGCCGTCCCATGTCGTCCGCGTGCTGGTCGAGATGCTCGCCCCCTACAAGGGCCGGGTCTACGATCCCTGCTGCGGCTCCGGCGGCATGTTCGTACAGAGCGAGAACTTCATCCACGCCCATGCCAGCGGCAACGGCAATGGCGGCAAGGCGCGGCACGACATCTCGATCTGGGGCCAAGAGTCGAACTACACGACCTGGCGGCTCGCCAAGATGAACCTCGCCATCCGCGGCATCGACGCCCACATCGCCCATGGCGACACCTTCCACAATGACGGCCATCCGGACCTCAAGGCCGACTACGTGCTGGCCAATCCGCCGTTCAACGATTCCGACTGGCGCGGCGACCTCCTGAAGGACGACAAGCGCTGGGTCTATGGCGTGCCGCCCGCCGGCAACGCCAATTTCGCCTGGGTGCAGCACTTCATCCACCACCTCGCACCATCAGGCCTCGCCGGCTTCGTACTCGCCAACGGCTCGATGTCGTCGAACCAGTCCGGCGAAGGCGAGATCAGGAAGGCGATCGTCGAGGCCGATCTCGTCGACTGCATGGTGGCGCTGCCCGGGCAGTTGTTCTACTCGACGCCAATTCCGGTCTGCCTCTGGGTCCTTACGCGCAGCAAGAGTAATGGCCGCTTCCGCGACCGCCGCGGCGAGACGCTGTTCATCGACGCGCGCAAGATGGGCACGCTGGTCGAACGCGTTCGGCGTGAATTGACCGACGCAGACATCGCCAAGATCGCTGGCACCTACCACGCATGGCGCGGCGACAAGGATGCCGGCGTGTATGAGGACGTGCCGGGCTTCTGCAAGTCGGCCGCGCTGGAGGACATCAAGCAGCACGGCCACGTGCTGACGCCCGGCCGTTACGTCGGCGCTGCGGCCGCCGAGGAGGACGATGAGCCGTTCGAGCAGAAGATGGGGCGGCTGGCGTCGACGTTGCGGGAGCAACAGGCGGAGGCGGTGAAGCTGGATGCGGCGATTGCGGCCAACCTGAGGGAGCTCGGGTATGGCGGGTGAGTGGACAGAAACGACAATCGGGGAATTACTCGCTACGAAAGGTGGAAGCGTAAAAACTGGCCCCTTTGGCACTGCATTGAAGGCGAAGGAATATTCGACTGAAGGGGTGCCGCTGATTTCCGTGGGAGAGGTAGGGTATGGGACGTTGCGTGTTCATGCCAAGACACCCAGAGCACCTACCGAAGTTGTTAAGAGGCTCCCAGAGTATGTCCTTGAAGCGGGAGATATTGTATTCGGACGGAAGGGCGCAGTCGATCGTTCCGCCTTGGTTAAGCCCGACCAGGCCGGCTGGTTCTTAGGTTCGGATGGGATAAGGCTCCGACTTCCGAATACATGTGACGCAAGATTCGTCGCGTATCATCTCCAGAGTTCTGAGGCGCGTTCCTGGCTAATTCAACATGCGACCGGCACAACTATGGCTTCCTTAAATCAAGCCATAATCGAGCGCATGCCATTGTTCTTGCCGTCCATCGGCGAGCAGCGTGCTATCGCCCACATCCTCGGCACGCTCGACGACAAGATCGAGCTGAACCGGCGCATGAACGAAACGCTGGAGGCGATGGCGCGGGCGCTGTTCAAGTCGTGGTTTGTGGATTTCGATCCGGTGCGGGCGAAAGCGGCGGGAGGGTGCGTGGGTCTACCCGATGACATGAGCGATCTTTTCTCAGGTGAATTTGTTGAGTCTGATCGCGGGGAAATTCCTAAAGGATGGCGAATTGCTTCGCTCCTGGACCAAGCAACACTCCTGAGTGGCGGAACGCCCAAAACGGAGCGATCGCAATATTGGGATGGGAACATCAAATGGGCGAGTGCGAAGGATGTCTCTCAATGCAAAGAAGCGTTCTTGATTGAAACGGAAAGAACGATTACCGAGAACGGACTGAACAACAGCGCTACACAGCTCATTCCTCGTTTCGCTTCTGTGGTCGTTGCCCGAGGAGCGACAACAGGCAGGATGGTCTTGTTCGGTCGCGAGATGGCAATGAACCAGACATGTTATGCGCTCTGGAGCGACATTGGCGCGCCGTTTGCGCTGTATTGCCAACTGAGTGAGGAAGTTCGTGAACTCGTCCATGCCGCTCATGGCTCAGTGTTCGATACGATCACTACCAGCACCTTTAAGAACGCCCGCTCTGTTCTTGCTCCTGAGCCAGTGATCGCCCGCTTCGAGCAGATCGTAAGTCCCTGGTTCGGCCGCATACTGGCCAATTGCGAGCAGTCCAAAACTTTAGCCGCCCTGCGCGACACTCTCCTCCCCAAGCTCATCTCCGGCGAATTGCGGGTGAAGGCCGCCGAGAAGATCGTCGAGGCGGTGGCATGAGCGAGAGTCCGTCCCGCGCCGAGTTGATCCTCGGCCGCACCGAGGACGGGCGCGTCGCGATCCAGTTGCGGATGGTCGGCGGCACGGTTTGGTTGGCCCAGGCCGAGATCGCCCGGCTGTTCGAGACGACCAAGCAGAACGTCAGCCTGTACCTGAAAAACATATTCAAGGACAAGGAGTTGTCGGAGAGTTCAGTTGTCAAGGAATCCTTGACAACTGCCCGCCACGGCCTGGGGCTGAGTGGCAACTTGTAAATATTGCTTACAAGTTCAGGCCGGCTGCTTCTCCTTATGCTGCCCGCGAGAGCTGGAGGCCACCGTATGACGGACGATATCTGCCGCACGTTCAAGGAATTGGCTGAGGAGACTTGGCGGCGGATTTTCACCGCTGACGAGGTAGGCCTGCCGTGGAGCGAGGAATCGAACACGGAGAACATTCTCCTCGCTCTTCGCACGCGCCACCCTCACGAGGTGGCAGTCGCATCCTTCTCCAAACGGAGGGAGGCGGCGATCGGTGCGGATTGGGAGTGGTGGTTTGTTGGGCGATCAAGTGCTTACGGCATGCGCGTGCAGGCCAAGCGAATCAAGCTATCAAGTGAAATTTTTAGCCATCTTCACTACCACCCCAAGGGGCATCTGCATGACCAGATGACGACACTCATCATGAATGCAGGCAAGGATGGCTTGTTGCCGGTCTACTGCTTTTACGTTGCCTCCAAAAGGCGCAGCACGGAATCAGTTTGGCCGTCAGCTCTCAAGCTAAACCTCCAGCCGATTAGCGGCTGTCTCATTGGTCATGCGCAATGTATTCAGGGGGCTGGAAGTAACGACTTACACATCCTCGCCCCGTATCTTCTCCCTTGGCATCTTTTGGTTTGCGGTCAGAAAATCGGAAAATCTAAAGATTTGGCCCAGACCGCAGAGGCAGCGATTAGGGGAGCCTTGTCTGGGTCGTTGACTATCGCGCCTCGCTTCGATGACGTTGATTTAGACAAGGTGTTGTTGCCACAGCGACGTGACATTCCGAACTACGTTAGAGAGCTACTTGCCGGAGATCCCGCACAATACGACGTTGAGTCGATCCTAAAGGAAGCCAGGGCATCGGCCAGGGGCATTCGGGGGGTAGTTGTTTTCAAGAGCTCTAGCGGCGACTAGTCTCGTACGCAACGTAGACGAGAAATCTACTCGCGGGCGGCCACCAAATGTGGAAAGATGCGAGGCAATCAGCGGTACCAAAAAGCCAGCCCCCACTTGGCAGTGGCGAGTCCGCTTAGCCAGAATGGAGCCACCCCGTCGGAATGTCCAGCGCCTTCACCGAGTCGGTCGTCGAGGAGGCTGCGCTCGAATGGCTGGGCGTGCTTGGCTATGCCGTCCGGCACGGTCCTGACATCGCGGCCGGCCAGCCGGACGCCGAGCGCAGCGACCCCAACTACCGCGACGCGGTGCTCGATGGCCGGCTGCGGGCGGCGCTGGTGCGGCTCAATCCGGGCCTGCCGCATGAGGCGCTGGAGGAGGCCCATCGCAAGCTGATGCGGCTCGATGCGCCGTCGCTGGTCGAGCGCAATCGCGCGGTGCATCGCCTGCTGGTCGATGGCGTCCCGGTCGAATTCCGCCGCAAGGACGGTTCGATCGGCGGCGCGCAGGCGCGGCTGATCGACTTCGACGATCCCAGCCAGAACGACTGGCTCGCGGTCAACCAGTTCACGGTGGCCGAGGGGCAGCATCTGCGCCGGCCGGACATCGTGCTGTTCGTCAACGGCCTGCCACTGGCGGTGATCGAGCTGAAGAACGCGGCCGACGAGGACGCCGACATCTGGGCCGCGTTCAACCAGCTCCGCACCTATCAGGCGCAGCTTCCGGCGCTGTTTGCGACCAATGCCGCGCTGGTGGCCTCCGACGGCGCGCATGCGCGGATCGGCGCGCTCGGGGCCGACCGCGAATGGTTCAAGCCCTGGCGCACCACCAATGGGCGGGACGAGCCGAAGGGCCTCGCCGAGCTGCAGGTGGTTCTAGAGGGCGTCTTCGAGCAGCGGCGCTTCCTCGACCTGATCCGCTATTTCATCGTGTTCGAGGCGCCCGAGCGCGGCGGCCTGATCAAGAAGATGGCCGGCTATCACCAGTTCCACGCCGTCAACGTGGCTCTGGAGGAAACCTTGCGGGCGGCGATCCCGAAGCAGGGCTGGTCTCCGGCTCTGAATGCATCAGAGCCGGGAGGCCGCTTCGAGTCCGGGCCAATGGCCGGCGGCGAGGAGGGCGACCGTCGCGTCGGCGTGGTCTGGCACACCCAGGGCTCGGGCAAGAGCCTGACCATGGCGTTCTACGCCGGGCGCGTGATCCTGGCGCCTGAGATGGAGAACCCGACCATCGTCGTGCTGACCGACCGCAACGATCTCGACGATCAGTTGTTCGGCACCTTCGCCCGCTGCCGCGAGCTGCTGCGGCAGCCGCCGGTGCAGGCGGCCGATCGCGCCGAGCTGCGCAGCCTGCTGTCGGTCGCCGGTGGCGGCGTCGTGTTCACGACGATCCAAAAATTCTTTCCGGAGGAGCGCGGCGATCGCCATCCGATCCTGTCCGAGCGGCGCAACGTCGTCGTCATCGCCGACGAGGCGCATCGCAGCCAATATGATTTCATCGACGGTTTTGCGCGCCACATGCGCGATGCGCTGCCGCACGCCTCCTTCATCGGTTTCACCGGGACGCCGATCGAGCAGGCCGATGCCAATACGCGCGCCGTGTTCGGCGACTACATCAGCGTCTACGACATCCAGCGTGCCGTGATCGACGGCGCCACAGTGCCGATCTATTACGAGAGCCGCCTCGCCCAGCTGGCGCTGAAGGAGGCCGAGCGCCCGCACATCGATCCTGATTTCGACGAGGCGACCGAAGGCGAGGAGACCGAGCGCAAGGAACGGCTCAAGAGCAAATGGGCGCAGCTCGAAGCGGTGGTCGGCGCCGAGGCGCGGATCGCGTTGGTGGCGCGCGATCTGGTCGAACATTTCGAGACCCGGCTGTCGGCGATGGACGGCAAGGCAATGGTCGTGGTGATGAGCCGGCGCATTGCCGTGGCGCTCTATGACGAGATCGTCAAGCTGCGGCCAAACTGGCACCATCCCGACGACGACAAGGGCGCGCTCAAGATCGTGATGACCGGCTCGGCCTCCGATCCGCTGCCGATGCAGCCGCATCTGCGCAGCAAGAAGAAGCGCGAGGATTTGGCCGACCGCTTCCGCGACGCCAAGGACCCTTTTAGGATCGTCATCGTCCGCGACATGTGGCTGACCGGCTTCGACGCGCCGTGCCTCTCGACCATGTATCTGGACAAGCCGATGCGCGGCCATGGCCTGATGCAGGCGATCGCGCGCGTCAACCGCGTGTTCAAGGACAAGCCCGGCGGCCTCGTGGTCGACTACCTCGGCCTCGCCGACGAGTTGCGCCGCGCGCTCGTCACCTACACGGAAGCCGGTGGCACCGGCCGCACCGCGCTGGATCAGGCCGAGGCCGTCGCCGTGATGCTCGAAAAATATGAGGTCTGCGGCGGCCTGTTCCACGGCTTCGATTGGTCGCATTGGCTGACCGGCACGCCGGCGCAGCGTCTCACCGTGCTGCCCGCAGCGCAGGAGCACATCCTTGCGCAGGAGAACGGCAAGGCGCGCCTGATGCAGGCGGTGATCGAGTTGTCGAAGGCCTTTGCGCTCGCGGTGCCGCATGCCGAGGCTTTGCGCATCCGCGACGATGTCGGCTTCTTCCAGGCCGTGCGCGCGGTGCTCGCCAAGAACGAGCCCGGCGGCAGCAAGAGCAGCGAGGACATCGATCACGCGATCCGTCAGATCGTCTCCAAGGCGGTCGCGTCCGACGAAGTGATCGACATCTTCGCGGCTGCGGGCCTGAAGAAGCCGGACATTTCGATTCTCTCGGATGAATTCCTGGCCGAGGTGCGCGGCATGCCGCAGCGGAATCTGGCGGTCGAGCTGTTGCAGAAGCTCCTGAAGGGCGAGATCAAGACGCGCTCCCGCCGCAACGTCGTGCAGGCGCGCGCCTTCTCCGAGATGCTGGAGCAGTCGCTGCGGCGCTATCAGAACCGCGCCATCGAGACAGCCAAGATCATCGAGGAACTGATCCAGCTCGCCAAGGACATGCGGCATGCGGCGCAGCGCGGCGAGGCGTTGGGATTGAGCGACGACGAGGTGGCATTCTACGATGCGCTGGAGACCAACGACAGCGCCGTGAAGGTGCTCGGCGACGACGCGCTGCGCACCATCGCGCGCGAGCTGGTCAAGGCGGTGCGCGCCAATGTCACGATCGACTGGACCATGCGCGACAATGTCCGCGCCCATCTGCGGGTCCTGGTCAAGCGCATCCTGCGCAAATACGGCTACCCACCCGACTTGCAGGAGAAGGCGACTCAGACGGTGCTCGAACAGGCCGAGGAGCTGTCGCGCGAGTGGGCGGCGTGAGCGCTGCGCCGGATACGGAGCTCGCCCCTCTCCATGAACACGCCTCTCGGCGTGTTCATGGTCCCGTGTCCAGCGCCACCCTCGGCGCCTGATCCTCATGGTGAGGAGCGTCGCCCTTGCGACGCGTCTCGAACCATGAGGCCACAGTACGGGCCTCGCCCTTCGAGACGCCCGCCTCCGGCGGGCTCCTCAGGGTGAGGGTGTGGAGGTCGTGCAGGGCGACAGGGATGAGATCGAAGAAAACTCTCACTGCGGCTCGGCAAATTTATCTTGCTATTTTTCCGAATTCATGATCTTATCTCCGTATCCCGTCCTCATGCAGAGGGGCGTACGCGTCGTCACGATACGTTGAGGCGGGGAGCGGTGGCCGCGGGCCTGTCAGGTGCTGATGCGCTGGACGATTGGCAGCTCGCGGACGTTCAAGCCGTGTGGTCCTGGCGCCCCGATGCTGGCGCTAAGCCTTGATGACCTGACGTGTCATCAGGTGACGGGGGCAAACAAGCCCGGTCCCCGGGGAGAGCTCGGAGCAGACGTTAAACCCATCGCGCAGGGAGGGCCGGGTCTGTCCGGCTGAACCTGTGGTTCCTGCCCCGTGCAATTTTTCCGCACGGGGGCCACGGGCCTCAGTCGAGGTCCGGCCTTCCCTGCGCCCTCGGCATTTGAAGAGGGTCTTGGTGATGATGATCTCGGGCGCGATCGCGCCGCGGGAGGTGTTGGTGTGTCTGCGTGCATCATGATCGACTTGCCGTGGTGCTGAGAGAGCCGCCAGCGCGCACAACATCGCCGCAGCCGTGGCGCCGTCATCGAATTGCGCTACACTGGTGTCACACGCTGCCGGCGCGTTGGCGGCCGGACGACAATGGAAGTCAGGGGGATGCACGGCATGACGGGGGTGATCAATTCAGGCGCAGCGCGATCGTCTGCGTCAGGTGTCGCTCTCACGCGCGGACTTTCCCGATGACGTCGCTCGACAAGTCCGCCTTCACGCCGCATGCCCTGCGCGAGAGCGTGCTGAACGAGGTGCATGCGCGGCCGTTCACGCCGCTGACGCAGCCGGTGCTGGTGATCCGCTTCGCCTTCATGGCCAGGAAAGGCGTCGAGGGCGACAGCGCGGCGGCCGACCGCGCCAGCCTGGCGGCGTTCTGTGCGCAGCATGGCGCGCCGCCGCCGGAGCCGGGCGTCAAGCATCACCAGGTCGATCTCGGCGCCGTCAGGCTGCGCTTCGAGCAGCATTCGGAATTTGCCACGCTGACCTGGATCTGGAGCCCGCCGGCCGGCGCCGGAGCGCGTCGCTTCGGTGCCATCGCGCCCGAGCTGCAGGCGTTGATCGCGGCGCTGCCGCAGGCCGGCGAGCTGCTGGTGGCGGTCAAGCTCGAGGTCGAGAACGCCGCCGATCCGGTGGCGCGCGCCGAGGAGATCTTCGACAAGAGCAGCCTCGCCATCGTTGCGATCAAGGGCAGCGCCGGCGCGGTCGCCTCCGACTTCCGCCTCGACGACGACGGCTTCACCCGCATCCTGGTCTGCGCCGATGGCCCGACGCCGGAGCGGCTTGGCGCGCTGGTGCAGCGCGTGCTGGAGCTCGAGACCTACCGCACCCTGGCGCTGCTCGGCCTGCCGGCCGCGCTGGCGCTGGCGCCGGACGTCGACCGCATCGAGCGGCGGCTGGTCGAGGTACTCGCGGAGATGCAGGGCGCGCAATCGTTCAAGCTCAACAACCACCTGCTGCGCGAGCTCACCGAGCTCGAGGCGCTGCTGGAGCGCGGCGCCACCGGCAGCCTGTTCCGGTTCGGCGCCAGCCGCGCCTACTACGACCTGGTGCAGGCCCGCCTGTCGGTGATCGAGGGCGAGCCGGTCGCGCCCTATTCGAGCTGGTCGTCGTTCCTGGCGCGGCGCACTGCGCCGGCGATGCGCACCTGCAACGCGCTGGAGGGCCGGCAGTCGAACCTGTCGCTCAAGCTGGCGCGCGCCGCCGATCTGCTGCGCACCCGCGTCAATGTCGAGCTGGAGCAGCAGAACCGCGATCTGCTGCGCTCGATGAACGAGCGCACCAAGCTGCAGCTGCGCCTGCAGAGCACGGTCGAGGGCCTGTCGGTGGCCGCGATCGGCTACTACGTCGTCAGCCTGTTCGGCTATCTCGCCAAGGGCGCGCATGACAGCGGCCTGCCGGTCGAGCCGACGCTGGCCACCGCCGCCTTCGTGCCGGTCGCGATCGCGCTGATCTGGTTCACGACCCACCAGATCCGCAAGCGGCATCTGAAGGAGGACCACGAGGCGGAAAAGGCCGAGCACGAGTGACGCGCGGCGCTTGCCAGCGCGCGGCGAGGCGGCTAAGCGGCGGTCTGACGGGACAGAGGCGATGAGACGATGAGCGGCACGACAATCGAATTCCTGGTTCACGCGGATGGTGCGGCGACGCGGCAGCAGGTGACGCTGAGCCGCCTCGTCATCGCCGGCTGGACCGGGCGCGATCCGGTCGCCCGCGACAAGCACATCGCCGAATTGGAAGAGCTCGGCATTCCCCGTCCGGCGACGACGCCGATCTATTACGAGGCTGCGGCCACCCGGCTGACCACATCCGACAGCATCGAGGTCAGCGGCGGGGAGTCCTCCGGCGAGGTCGAGTTCGTGCTGGTGAAATCGCGCGGCCGGCTGTTCGTCGGCGTCGGCTCCGATCATACCGACCGCAAGGTCGAGACCTACAACATCACCGTCTCCAAGCAGATGTGCGACAAGCCGGTGGCGCCCGAGCTGTGGCTGGTCGACGACGTCGCCGCGCATTGGGACCGGCTGACGCTGCGTGCGTTCGCGACCATCGGCGGCGAGCGCGTGCTGTACCAGGAGGGCGCGCTGAGCGGCATGCTGGCGCCTCTGGAACTGATCGCGCGTCGCTACGGCGAGGCCGGCCTGCCCGAGGGCACCGCGATGTTCGGCGGCACGTTTGCCGCCAAGGGCGGCATCCGCCCCGCCGACCGCTTCGAGTTCGAGCTCGCCGATCCCGTGCTGAACCGCGTCATCCGCCATGGCTACGCGATCGAGCAGCTCGCCATCGCCGGCTGATCGGGACGCGCGCGATCACGATCGTGTGCGGCGAGGCTGGACCGAGTGAGCGTCGCCGCGGCAAGGGCCTGTTAAGCAAGACGGCCTAGGGTGTCGAAGTGTGCCGAAGCGGGACCTCCGCGCATCAGGCGTTCGCGTCCGGCACGATCCTGTCGCGACATGAGACGCCGAGCGGCTGGCAAATCCTTAACCGATCCCTACCTGATCATGGCTCATTCGACGGATCGGAGGACAAGGGCGATTAACTAGAAGTTTAGGAAGTGGTTGTGCGCGTGGATACCTCCCTTAAGGGTTTTATTAAATACCCCGGGAATTGGGAGAGTGCGATGCGCGTCGCGATCGTCCACGATTGGCTTTACGTTCTCGGCGGCGCCGAGAAGGTCCTGCAGGAGATCTTGCGCTGCTATCCCGGCGCCGACGTCTTCACGCTGTTCGACCTGCTGCGTCCCGAGGACCGCGCTAAGCTGGGATTCGAAAAGTCGCATACGACGTTCCTGCAGAAGATGCCGTTGTTGCGGAAGTATCACCGCTCCTACCTGCCGCTGATGCCACTCGCGATCGAGCAGCTCGACCTGTCGAGCTATGATCTCGTGATCTCCTCGAGCTGCGCGGTGGCCAAGGGCGTGCTGACCGGGCCGGAGCAGGTTCACGTCGCCTATGTGCATTCGCCGATGCGCTACGCCTGGGACCTGCAGCACCAGTATCTTCAGGAGAGCGGCTACGCGACCGGCGTCAAGGGCCTCATCGCCCGCGCGTTGCTGCACAAGATGCGGATCTGGGACGCCCGCACCGCCCACGGCCCCGACGCCATCTTCACGAATTCGCAGTTTGTCGCCCGCCGCATCAAGAAGATCTACGGCCGCGACGCCAAGGTGATCTATCCGCCGGTGACCATCGCGCAGCGCGATGCGATCCTGCCGGTCGGCAACCACTTTCTCGCCGCCAGCCGGCTCGTGCCCTACAAGCGCATCGAGCCGATCGTGCGCGCCTTCAATACCATGCCGGACCTCGAGCTGGTCGTGGCCGGTGACGGCCCGGAGGCCGCGCGTCTGAAGTCGATCGCGGGGCCGAACGTGAAGTTCGCCGGCTTCGTGCCCGACAAGCAATTGCGCGATCTGATGACCACCGCCCGCGCCTTCGTGTTCGCGGCGGAAGAGGATTTCGGCATCATCCCGGTCGAGGCGCAGTCCGAAGGCGCGCCGGTGCTGGCGCTCGGCCGCGGCGGTGCACGCGAGTCGATCCTCACCACGGGGCCGCGGCCGACCGGCATGTTCTTCGGCTCGCCCGAGCCCGCGGCGATCGCGGCCTGCGTGCGATCGTTCGTGGCCAAGGAGAAGTCGATCTCGCGTCTCGATTGCCGCCAGCGCGCCGGCTTCTTCTCGGCCGAGCGCTTCCGCAGCCAGTTCGTCGCGGCGGTCAACGAGGAGCTCGAGCATTTCCGCGCCGGCCATCAGGGCCGCGCGACACGGCTGATTGCGTAACGTTCGGATGTGGTGCGGGTGCAGATCATGAGGCAGGCGGGTCTTACGGAAGCCTTGTCCGGCCTCGACGCGTTGGGGCGGATCTGGCGCCGTCGCGGCGTGTTCGCCATCGTGGCCGGCGCCGTCCTCGCGATTGCGGTGATCGCCCTCGTCGTATTGCCGGTGCGCTATCTCGCCACCGCCTCGGTGATCATCGCCGAGCAGGAGCCCGGCGCCAACACCTCGGCGGCATGGGCGCAGAAGGTCGGCGACCCCGCCGACATGGAAAGCCAGCTGCTGGTGATCCGCTCGCCGCGCCTTCTGCGGCAGATCATTTCGTCGCCGGGTGTTGCCGACGCTGTCGTCAGCGAATGCGAGCGCGGCCGCCTGCTCGGCTCGACGGATGCGTGCCAGCGTCTCAAGACGGATGTCGGCGCGTTCATCGACCACGTCGAGAGTCGTTTCAGCGTCGCCTCCGCCGGCCGCTCGCGCGTCATCAACATCTCCTATCAGTCTGGTCTCCCCGACGTCGCGCAGACGCTCGCCAACGCGCTGACGCAGACGTTTCTCGAGGATCAGCGCACCGAAGGCGCCAACAGCCGCGAGGTCGCGAGCTCCTGGCTGTGGCAGGAGCTGAAGCAACTCGATCAGCAGTTGCGCGAGGCCGATGACAAGATCCAGAAGTTCCGCCGCACCAAGGGGCTGATGCGCGGCGCGAACGCGCCGATCTCCTCGGAGCGGCTGACGAGCATCGGCCAGCAATTGTCGCAGGCGGAGGCCGCGCGGGCCGAGGCTGCGGCGCGGCTGCAGGAGATCAAGTCGGAGCAGGAGCGCGGCCCGACCGATGCGCCTTCGGTGCTGCAGAGCCGGACCATCGCCGACCTCAAGCAGCAGCTCACGACAGTGAGCGCGCAGCTCGCGAGCGCCGCCGGCGTGCTCGGTCCGAAACACCCGTCGATCCTGGCGCTGACCCGCGAGCAGGCGAGCATCCAGCAACGTCTCGTCGAGGAGATGCAGTCGATCGCGGCCAGCGCGCAGAAGGCGTTCGATGCCAACACCGCGCTGGTCAATTCGCTCAAGAAGCAGATGGAGACCGCCAAGGCGGAGGCCGGCTCGGCCACGCTGGATGAGGCCTCCATCGAGAGCATGGTGCGCGACACCGAGATCAAGCGCCAGCAATATGCCGAGCTCTACAAGAAGGCGAGCGAGCTCGAGACCGAGCGGCGCGTCCTGCGCGGCAGCACGCGGCTCGTCAGTCTCGCCGAGCTGCCGAGCAAGCCGTTTTTCCCGAAGAAGATCCCGTTCCTCGCCGCCGGCATGACGCTCGCGTTGATCTTCGGCGTCGGCGCTGCGCTGCTCGCCGATCAGCTCGGCGCGCGCCTGATCAGCCCGCCCGTGCCCGTCACTCCGGAAGCGCCGGCCCAGCAGGTCGAGGCGCCCGCTGTCGACGAAGCTCCGGCCATCGTCCCTGAATTGGCCGAGAGTGTGACCGCACCGGAGACGGCGACGCCACCGGCAGCGCCCGAACGAAGCTCTCATCTCCCGAGCGTCGCCGACGTTTCGATCCTGGCCTGCTTGCCGCGCCTGAAGAGCCTGCGCGAGATGTCGGCGCTCGGCGCGATCCTGCAAGGCCATCAACCGCTGGCGATCCCGCGCGTCTTGCGCCTCGCCTCCGAGGACACTGATTTTCAGCATGCGCTGCACGATCTCGTCCACGAACTCGGTTTGAAGCGGTCCGCGCGATCGCAGCGCATCGTCGTGACCTCTCCCGATGCAGGAGATGGCAAGACGACCACGGCCTGTGCGCTGGCAGAGCACCTCGCGGCCGCAGGCCGGCGCGTGCTGGTCGTCGAGTGCGACGTCTCGCATCCCGCCTTTGCCGAGATCATGGCCCTGCCGGCAAGCCCCGGATGGCTCGGCGCGCTGGAGCGCGGGACGCCGCTCCGGGACATGATTCTACCGACCGCGCATCCCTCGCTCGACGCGCTGCCGATTGGTGCGACGACCGGTCCGGTCGGCGACATTCTCGACGCGATCAGCCTCGACGGTCTCCTCGCTGGTCTCGATGGCTATGATGCCGTGATCGTCGACACGCCGTTGCCGTCGCAACGGAACGATTTCCTTGCCGGTACGGACTGGGCGATCGTCTGTGTACGCAGTGACCGGTCGTTGATCGAGCCGGCGGTCGCGACGGTGAACAGAAGCAGAGCGTTTGGAGCCCGGGAAGTCGGCATCGTCGTCACCATGACCGCCGTCGAGCACCACAGCACGCCTGTCGTCCAGACCGCGCCCGTGGCAGCCTACGCCGGAGCCGGGTGATGCCGACCGAGCGTGTCCTGTTCGTCGATCACACCGGGCAGATCGGCGGCGCCGAGTTGATCCTGCTCGATGTCGTCCAGGGTCGCAAGGATTCCGCGGTGTTCCTGTTCGAGCCGGGCCCGCTCGGCAAGGCGCTGGCTGAGCGCGGCATGTCGGTCATCACGTCGCGCTGGGGCCGCGGCCTGGGGCAGTTCAGACGCGACAGTTCGTGGCTCAAGGCGCTGCCGCTAATCGGCCGACTCGCGGCAATCACGGCGGAGCTCGCTCATGTCGCACGCAAGCATGACGTCCTCTATGCCAATTCGCAGAAAGCCTTCGTCCTGTCGGCCATCGCCAACATCGCGGCACGGCGGCCGTTGATCTGGCATCTGCATGACATCATCAGCCCGGCCCATTTCGGCGCGCTGCAGCGGCGTATGCAGATCATTCTTGCCAACCGCTTCGCGGCGAAGGTCGTCGTCCCCTCCGAAGCCGCCGCAGCCGCCTTCATCGAGGCCGGAGGTCGACGCTCTCTCGTCGAGGTTGTGCCCAATGGCCTCGCCGTCGAACCCGTGCCCGCATCGCGGCAGGAGCTGCGGCAGCGACTCGGCCTGCCGTCCGCACCTCTGGTCGGCGTCTTCAGCCGGCTCGCCCAGTGGAAGGGCCAGCATGTCCTGATCGAAGCGCTGGCCAAACTGCCGGGTGTTCACGGCATCATCGTCGGAGATGCCCTGTTCGGCGAGCAGGACTACGCGGCTGAGCTGAGACGGCTCGTCGCGGAGCTGGGCCTCGGTGATCGCGTTCACTTCCTTGGGCATCGCAGCGACGTGCCGCTGCTGATGCAGGCGGTGGACGCGATGGTGCATCCGTCGATCGATCCCGAGCCGTTCGGCCGCACCCTCGTCGAAGCCATGCTCGCCGGCGTGCCGGTGATCGCCACCGATGCTGGCGCTGCGCCGGACATCCTCGAACATGGCCGGGCCGGCCTGCTCGTGCCGCCTGGTGATGCGCGTGCGCTGTCCGAGGCTCTGGAGGCGGTGCTGGCTCAACCCGAGATCCTCGCGCCACAGCTCGACTACGCGTCGCGCCGCGCGCGCACCCATTACAGTCTTGCACGCATGCTGGACTCGATCGGGCTTCTGATCCGCAATGTCGGTGCGGGAGCGGCGGTGTGAGCACGATCGTCACACCTGCCCCGTCCTCCGAGCGGCGTATGGTCGATCTCGTCGCGGATTGCGAGCCGCTCGGCCCGCTGTTCGCCATTCTCGCGCCGATGCTGTCGTGGCCGAAACTGCTCGAGGACGGACAAGTCTCTGCGCGATGGAAAGGGCGGCCGGCCGTGTCGGAGGATGCCGCATGAGCGCCTCCGGTCCTTCGCTCAAGCGCTTCAGTGCGCTGCTGATCAGCGGTGCGCTGGCGAGCAAGATGCTCGGCTTCGGCCGCGAGGTGCTGATGGCGCATGTGTTGGGTGCCTCGCTCATCGCCGACGGCTTTCGCGCCGCCATGGCGGCCGTGCTCATCCCGCTCGCATTCCTGCAGAACGAGAGCGTGCCGGCGATCATGATCCCGATGCATCGCGAGGCGCTGCAGCGGCCGGATGCCGCGCGCAGCCTCGGTGCGCTGACGATCGTCATTGCCATCGTGTCGAGCGCGGTGACCGCGATCATCCTGCTGCTCGGTGAGCTCTGGGTGAACGCCGTCGTCGGCGGCTTCTCGGCGGAAGGGCGTGAGCTCACTTTGCATTTCGTGCGCATGATGGCGTTCGGCATGCCGGCGTCCGCGGTCCTCAACGTTCTGGCGGCCGGCGAGATCGCGCTCGGGCGCACGCGGCTGACCAATGTCCGCGCCAGCCTGCTCAACGTCGCAGTGATCGGCGGAATCGGCCTGCTGGTGCTGACCGGCGACGCCTACATGCTCGCCTGCGCCTTCACCGTCGCTTTCAATGGCCTCGCCGCCTGGGGCCTGGTCTCGCTGTGGCGCGAGGGCGCGCTGAGCGTCTCCGGCCTGACCGCCGGCATGGTGGTCGACAAGGGTGTCGAATTCTTCCGCCGGCTGCGCGTCCTGCTTGCGCTGCCGCTGGCCGAGCAGGGCAATGTCTGGATCGAGCGCTTCACGGCGTCGCGGCTGACGACGGGCGCCGTCGCCTCGCTGGACTACGCGCGCTCGCTGACCGAGAGCGCGCTGCTGCTGATCAGCCAGCCGCTCGGCATGGCCGTGCTGTCGCAGCACGCCCCGCACGATCCGCGCGCGCAGACCGAGGCGCTGCTGCGGCCGCTGCTCGCACTGACCTTGCCGGCCTCGGCGTTCCTGCTGGTCTTCTCGACCGACATCGTCCGCCTGATCTATTTCCGCGGCGCGTTCGGCGACGAGGCCCTGCTGCTGACCTCGCATGCGCTCAAGGGCATCGCCTGCGGCGTCTGGGCCGCGACCCTCGGCTGGATCCTGATCCGCCTGCTCAACGGCGCGGGGCGCAACGGCGTCGCCGCGCTGATCATCGTCTCTGCCTATCTCGCCAACATGGGTTTCAACCTGCTGATGCCGCTGTTCGATCCGTCGCCGGCGGCCGGCATGCAGTTGCTCGGAGTTGGCGAAGCGATCCGCAGCCTCGTGCTGCTGTCGGGCGTGGTGTTCGTGCTCGGCGATGCGCGAAAGCTCCTGCTCGTGATCGGCTTGGCCCTGCTGCCGACCGCACTGATGGCCGTGCTCGGCCTGATGATTCAGACCTCCGTGCCGGGCCTGCTGCCGCGCCTGTTCGCCGGCGGATTGGCCTATATGCTCTGCCTGGCCTTCGCGATCGGCATCCTGCTGCCGGCCGTGGTGGGCACGGCGCTCCGCCATGTTCGTCGTACGTTCAAGATGAAGGGAGAGCTGAGTTGACCCTGTTGGCCCTCGCTGCCGCCAAGGCCATGATGGCATCCGGTGCCTTCGTCCTTCCGCTCGCCAAGGCCGCCGATCGTGTGCTCGGCCCGCGCGGCTGCTGCCTGACCTTCCACCGCACCGCGCCCGCGGAGCAATGGGAGCGTCTGCCCAATCGCGACTTCTACGTCGATGCCGACTTTCTCGATCGTTTCCTCGGCTATGTCCTCGACCAGGGTTGGGATGTCGTGACGATCAGCGAGGCGCTGCGCCGGACGGCAAGCGCCGAGCCGCCCGGCCGCTACGTCAACTTCTCGATCGATGATTGCTACCGCGATACGTGCGAGCTGCTGGTGCCGGTGTTCCGCAGGCACAAGGTGCCGGTGACGCTGTTCGTGACGACCGGCATTCCCGACGGCACTTTGCCGCTGTGGGCCGCTGGCCTGGAGGATGTGCTGCTGCACAGGGACCACGTCACGGTCGACGATGAGCGGATCGCGCTGTCGAGCGCCGAGCAGCGCCGCGCGGTGTTTGCGCAGGTCGCCTCGCGCTGGGATGGCCCGCAGGCCGCGGATCGTTACGCCGCGTTCTGTGCCGCCAACGCCATCGACATCGATGCAATGCATTGGAAACATGCGATCTCCTGGGACATGCTGGAAGTGCTGGCGGGGGATCCGCTCATCGAGATCGGAGCCCACACCGTCTCGCATGCGCGCATCTCGTCGCTGTCTTCCGAAGACGCCCTTCGCGAACTGGCCGGCGCGCGGCTGCGATTGAACGAGCGGCTCGGCATCGACGTCCGGCACTTCGCGTTTCCTTACGGGCGCGCCGCCGATTGCGGACCGCGGGACTTTGCGCTGGCGCGGCAGGCCGGATTCGCCAGTGCCGCGACCACGCGCAAGGGCCTTGTCAAAGCAGGGCAGGATGCGTTCTCAATTCCGCGCAACACCATGAATGGCGCGCATCGTACGCTTGCGGCGATGGAGCTGCATCTCACCGGCTTCAGCGGGACTGCAGCGAAGGTGATGGGCCGTGTCTAGCAGGGGGCGCTTGCGGATCGTCTCGATTGCGCATCCGGCCACCAGCAGCGAGGCCGGCCGGCTGCGCTACCGCCATCTCGCGTCCCGGCCCGACGTCGATCTGCATCTCGTGACGCCCGAGGTGTGGAAGGAATTCGGCCGCACCATCACCGCGGCTCACTCCAACGAAGCCTTTCCTATCCATCGGCTCCCGATCCGACTCCCGGACGCGGGTCCGATGAAATGGTACCTGCACTTCTATCCGGCGCTGCGCCGCCTGCTGCGCGAGCTCGATCCCGACGTGATTCACCTTTGGGAAGAGCCCTGGAGCATCGTCGCGCTGCAGGCGCAGATGCTGCGCGGCCGTGCTGCGCTCGTGCTCGAGGTCGACCAGAACATCCTGAAACGGCTGCCGCCACCATTCGAGGCGATCCGCAGATTCGTCCTCGGCCGCACCGCCCACATCCTGTCGCGCAGTCCCGATGCGACTGAGGTCGTGAGGGCGCGTGGCTACACGGGTCCGGTGACGCCGATCGGCTATGGTGTCGATCTCGCGACCTTCATGCCGGCGGATGATCGATCGAATGCGACGGCCGGCTCGCCGCTGCGGCTCGGCTATGTCGGCCGGCTGGTGGTCGAGAAGGGCCTCGACGATGCGCTCGAAGCGCTCGCGCGCAGCAAGTCGGCGGCGACGCTGAGCATCATGGGCGAAGGTCCGCACGAGCCGCATCTGCGCCGGCGCGTGGCCGAACTCGGCTTGAGCGGGCGCGTCACGGTCCAGGGCTGGGCTTCACCCGCCGCGGTCGCGGCCTTCCTGCGCGGCCTGGACGCATTGCTGCTGCTGACGCGAACCACGGACGCGGTGCGCGAGCAGTTCGGCCGGGTGATCATCGAGGCCCAGGCCTGCGCCATTCCGGTGATCGGATCAACCTGCGGAGCGATTCCGGATGTCGTCGGCGACGGCGGCTGGATCGTGCCGGAGCAGGATCCCGGCAGTCTGTGTCGGCTCATCGATGAGCTCAGCGGCCAGTGGGCGGAGCTCGCCGTTCGCAGTGAGGCGGCCCGCGCGAACGTGCTCCGGCGCTTCACCTATGATGCGGTCGCGGCGGCGATTGAAACGGCATGCCGTGCGGCCCATCAGTCGACAACCGCATCCCGCCTCGCCCGCCCACAGCGGCTGCAGACGAATTAGCTAGGCCTTCAGCGGCAGTGCAATCACTGCGTGGCCAGGCTGTCGCTTGGCGGCATCGATCTGCTTGAGCAGCTCGATGTATTGCAGCCCGATCTGGTCCCAGCCATAGGTCTGCGCGGTCGCATGGGCGCCGTCCTGCAGCCGGCGCATCAGTGCGGGATCGGCGAAGACCGCCGCGAGCTTGGCCGCGATGTCGTCGGCGTCTGCTGAAATGCGGAAGCCGTTGACGCCGTCGCGCAGATAGTCCTCGATGCCGCCGACCGGCGTTGCGAACACCGGCACCGCGCAGGCCATGGCCTCCATGCAGACGAGCGAGAAGGTCTCATAACTCGTGGGGAGCACGAAGGCATCGGCCGCCGAGTACAGCGCCGGCAGGTCCGAGCGTGGGCCGGCGAAGATCAGTCGTTGCTGGGCGTTACGCGTCAGTCTGCGGTAGGGCGCGGGATTGTCCGAGCCGACGACCAGCAGCCAGACGTCGTTGCCGAGCCGATCGAGCGCGCCGATCGCATGCGCCAGTCCCTTGCGGTTGAATTCGTGGCCGACGAACAGCAGCAGGCGCGCGTTCTCCGGGATACCGAACTCGCGCCGGATGGCCTG
The DNA here is from genome assembly GCF_032484535.1 of Bradyrhizobium sp. SZCCHNS3016. Classification (NCBI taxonomy): domain Bacteria; kingdom Pseudomonadati; phylum Pseudomonadota; class Alphaproteobacteria; order Hyphomicrobiales; family Nitrobacteraceae; genus Bradyrhizobium; species Bradyrhizobium sp. SZCCHNS3016. The sequence goes on along the minus strand of NZ_JAUETE010000012.1, from coordinate 133,879 downwards.
GCCGCCGACGGCGTCGCGCTTGAAGCGCGCGAGATCGATGCCGTTGGAGATGACATGGATGCGGGCGGCCGGTACGCGGAAGAAGCGCTGCAGCTCCGCGGTGACGCGGGAGGACACCGCCACGAACGCCCGATACCGCAGGCCTCCGATCATGAACCGGTCGCGCAGCGCGACCCACAGATGCATCGGGTTGAGTATCCAGCGCCAGCTGCCGGCGGCGCGCTTCTCGGCCAGGCTCTGCGCATTGACGGCATGCACGATCAGCACGTCGCCCTTGAGACTATCGCCGTGGCTGACGACGACGGCATCGGGGTGTCGCGCCAGCGCCCGTGTCGCGGCGAGCGTGAACAGCGGCACGACAATGGCGCGGCCGATGTGCCGGAACAGTCCGCGAGTCGGAATCCGCGCTAGCCATGGCGCAACGCGCTCGACCCTTATCGTGTGTTCGAGATTGTCCGCGACGGCGCTCGCGAGCACGACGTTCGATAAACCATTCCGGCCGAAAACGCGCGCCAGCTCGATAGCAACGGTTTCCACGCCGCCCGCATTGCTTATCTCTTGAACGATCTGGACAATCTCAAACGTCATAACGGAAATCTAAGGGATCAGACATTGCGACTTCGTTCCAATCTGCTGGTCATTAGCACAGCCCTGTTAACGTTTGTCACGTCGCCATGGTCGAGCGCCGTTCGCGCCGGCGAAACGAACGCCTCGGCGTTGCGGATCGACGAGCGCATCGGCGGCGGCAATCTGGTCACGCATCTGGCCGGCAAGAGCACGCAGATCTATCAGGCGCTGCACGGCGTCGGTGCCAGGATGGGACGAATGGACTCCTATGGCTGGCGGACGTTGGCGCGGGTGCCCACGCCGCACGACTTCGATGCCGCCATGCTGGAGGCGCACAAGAACGGTATCATACCGCTGATCCTGCTGGAGTACGAAGGCAGCTATCAGAGGTTGGATCCGCCGCAGCCGATCGGATCCTATCAGGACTGGTTCGCCGCCGGGCAGGCGATGGCGAGGCGTTTCCGTCCCGGTGGCGATTGGGGCCGCGAGAACGGCATTCCCGATTGGGGCGCAACCGTCTTCACCGCGATCAACGAGCCCGACGTGCAGGCCGCGATCCCGCGCCGGGACTATCACGACGCGCTGGCCGGGTTTGCGGACGGTGTTCACAGCGTCGACCCCAAGCTGCGGGTCGTTCCCGGCGGCTTTGCCACCTGCAACTCGCATGGCGATGCGACGTTGCGCGGCTACGGTCCGGCGATCGCCGATCTGCTCGAGGACGGCCGTCTCGACGGCATCGACCTGCATACCTACTACAATGATAAATGGTATCCGATGACCCGCGGCCGCGAGTTCTCGGTGCAGACCTGCTTCGACCGCATCAAGCAGGCGATGGGGCTGAGCCGTGACGTCAACTTCTACGCAACCGAGTTCAACGTCGCGCGCGCCGGCGCGTGGGACAGCGATACGGACGCGGCGAGATTGTTTCTCAATGCGATCTGGGACCAGCTTGCGGTGGTCGGCAAGGATGGCAGCATGCCGGTGTCCATGCTGGCGTTTCCTTGGAATCTCGGCGACACGCCCGACGTCGACGGTGTGGCCTATGCGATGGCGACGGGCAAGGATCCCTGGACCCCGGAGGCGCGCAGCCTCGTGGTGAAGACGGTGTTGCAGCTCGCCGGTCACATGAGGATCGTGTCCATCGACCGGCGGCTGGCGCTGTACACGCTGCGCGGATCGGATGCCGATTTGATCGTGTGGCAGAACATTGCCGGCTGGACCGACCGGCCGGGCCGCGCGGTCGAGCTCGAGCTGCCCGCATGGACGCGCAGCCTCGAGGTCTGGGGCTGGGATGGGCTGCGGCGCCGGATCGAGGCAAAGCCCGGACGTTTCTTCGTCGACGGCCTCAATGCCGATGAAACCTACATGTTTCGCGTGCCGCGGCCGTGAGCGGCGGCCCGGATCGCGAAGATCATGTCGGCGCTGATCGAAGCATGACGGGTGCGGCTCGCGTGTTCCATTAACTGAAAAGTAAGGCCAGCGCGACGTGGTTCACTGCCACCTGACCTTTCTACGATAATTGCAGCCACGACAATCCCGCCGCGCGACGGGTGACGCGCTGGACCTCTCTCGGGTGATGCTGGAATGCAGCCGACCAAAAAGGCCGAGATTGCGAACGACAAGCCGATGCCGGCGCAGGCCGTGACCGGGGTTCGCATCCGAGAGATCCGCACGGCGGATCTGCCGGCGGTCGCTGCGCTGCTGACGCGCGGATTCGCCTTCCGCAGCGAGGCCTATTGGCTGCGCGGACTCGAACGTCACGCGGCGCGCCCGCGGCCGGCCGGCTTTCCGGCATTCGGCTATTGTCTCGACCATGGCGGCGTTCCCGTCGGCGTGATCCTGCTGCTGTTCTCCGAGCTCCACAGCGGCGGTAAGCCGATCGTCAGGGCCAATGTCTCGAGCTGGTATGTCGAGCCGGCGTTCCGTGCCTTCAGCTCGATGCTGGTGCGCGCGGCGACGCGCGACAAGACGGTGACCTATTTCAACATCACGCCGGCCCCGCACACTTGGCCACAGGTCGAGGCTCAGGGCTTTTCGGTCTACTGCAAGGGACAGGTCTACGCCGCGCTGGCCCTGTCGCGACCGCGCTCGGATGTCCGTATCGAAGAATTCTCCGAGGACGATGTGCACGGGCTCTCTCCCGATGAGGCGGATCTGTTGCGGCAGCATGCGCAATGGGGGTGTCTCGGTCTCGTCGCGCGCGAGGCCGATGCGGCGTATCCGTTCGTGTTTCAGAAGCACCGGGTGATGAACGCGCTGCCGGTGTATCGCCTGCTGTATTGCCGGGATGTCGCCGACCTCGTGCGGCTGGCCGGCAACATCGGCCGGTTCCTGCTGCGGCGGGGCGGCCTGCTGGTGCGGCTCGATGCGAACGAGCCCGTTGCCGGGCTGGCCGGCTGGTACTCGGACAAGCGCGGACGCAAATATGCCAAGGGTCCGCATCCGCCGCGTCTCGGCGATCTCGCCTTTACCGAGGCCGCGCTGTTCGACGGCTGAGAGGTGGCAATTGATTGGGTTGCATGGTCCCGCTGCGGCGGCCGGGATACTGGCTCGCGTGGTCTATGGGACCGATGTGACGGCACGCACAGTCTGGGCTTCCGGCCTGCGCCATCCTCCTGGCAAGGGAGGTGGTCATCCATGTCTTACGTTTTCGAACTCGCGCTGGCGGCGATGCTGCTGTTCTTCTTGTTCCTGCCGATCACCGATCGCAGGACGGTCGTGATGAAGCTCTGCATGATCGTGGCAGTCGCTATCCTGTTCACGGTTGCGCTTGCCGTCCCGCATGGCGCTACACCCTCCGTCCAGGCTCTGCGGCTGACGGCGAACTGACGTGGCGCGGGTGGGCTCGGGCCTTGCCGCTCCAGCATGAAGTTTGGACGGGGCGATCCGGACGGCACGGCTCGCGGACCGAACGGCCGGCGGTTGGCAGTCCGCCCCTCATCGTGTAGCACCGGCTGAACGTCACGCCACGCTCAGGGGATCCGGATGCCTGCTCTTGCCCATGCGCTGCTCGCCGCCCTGAAGGACCATGGCGCCCGCGAGATCTTTGGCATTCCCGGCGACTTCGTGCTGCCGCTGTTCAAGGTCATCGAGGAGAGCAACATCCTGCCGAGCTTCACGCTGAGCCATGAGCCGGCGGTCGGCTTCGCTGCGGACGCGGCCGCGCGCTATCATGGCGGCCTCGGCGTCGCCGTCGTCACCTACGGCGCCGGCGCCTTCAACGTCGTGAACGCGGTCGCCGGCGCCTATGCCGAACGCTCGCCGGTCGTGGTGATCGCGGGCGCGCCCGGCGCGCGTGAGCGCGTCTCCGGTTTTCTGCTGCACCACCAGGCCCGCACCGTCGACACGCAGCTCGCGGTGTTCAAGGAGATCACCTGCGATCAGGCGGTGCTGAGCGATCCGGCCACGGCGCCGGCCCAGATTGCGCGCGTGCTGCGCAGCGCGAAGGAGATGTCGTTGCCGGTCTATCTCGAATTTCCGCGCGACATGGTCGATGCCGAGGTCGAGCCGGTGGTGCCGCTGCCGCCGCGGCGGGCCAGCCGCGAGGCGCTCGACGAATGCGTCGAGGAGATCCTCGCCCGCATCGCGCAGGCGGAGCGTCCCGTGATCGTCGTCGACGTTGAAATCCGCCGCTACGGCGTCGAGGACAGGATCGCGGCGCTCGCGCGCAAGCTCGGCCTGCCGCTGGTGACGACCTTCATGGGCCGCGGCCTGCTCGACAGGGCCGACGATGTCGTCGCCGGCACCTATCTTGGCGCCGCGGGCAATCCCGCGATCACGGAGCTGGTCGAGAATGCTGATCTCGTGCTGATGCTGGGCGTCATCCTGTCGGACACCAATTTCGCGCTGTCCAACCGGGCGCCGGACCCGCGCCGCATGATCCTGGCCGCCAGCCGTGAGGTTCAGATCGGCCATCACGCCTATCGCGACATGCCGCTCGGCGATCTGATCGATGCGCTCGACGAGCGCGCGGCACCGCGGGCCGCAGCTCCCGGCCTGCCGCGGCAGCGCTCGGTCTATCCGCGCGGCCTCGCGGCCGATGGTGCGCCGATTGCGCCTTCGGACATCGCGACCGCGGTCAACGACATGTTCGATCGCCATGGCCGAATGCCGATGACCTCCGATATCGGCGACTGCCTGTTCACCGCGATGGAGATCGACAATACCGCGCTGGCCGCGCCGGGCTACTACGCCGGGATGGGCTTCGGCGTGCCGGCTGGCATCGGCGTGGCCGCGACCGGCCTTCGTCCGCTGATCCTGGTCGGCGATGGCGCATTCCAGATGACCGGATGGGAGCTCGGCAACTGTCGCCGCTACGGCCTCGATCCGATCGTCGTGCTGTTCAACAATTGCAGCTGGGAGATGCTGCGCGTGTTCCAGCCGGAGTCGCGGTTCAACGATCTCGATGACTGGCACTATGCCGACATCGCCAATTCCATCGGCGGCACCGGCGAGCGCGTCGCCACCCGGAGCGAGCTCGTCGCTGCGCTGGAGCGCGCGGTGCATCGGCGCGGACGCTTCTCGCTGATCGAAGTGATGCTGCCGCGCGGCAAGACCTCGGACACGCTGGCGCGCTTCGTGGCAGGATTCAAGTCGGCGCGCGAGCGCATGGCTCAGGGCTAGGATGGCCGGAAGGGCGCTCTGAACGCGCGGCCGTCAACCGGTTGCCGACCGCAGCACCGTCTTGATCGCGTCACGGCCCTTCCAGGCGAAATAGGTGAGGCGGCCGCCGAGCGAGCGATGGCTGCGCAGCCTGTTGGAGCCGAGCACGTGCCCAACTTCTGCGGGGAAGCGCTTGACCTCGGCCTGCACCATTCTGTCGGTATTGGCCATGATGGCGTTCAGGCGCGTGCCCCACTCGGACTCGTCGATGCGATCGATGCGGACCTGGATCGCATACTCGATGTCATAGATGCTGGTGAGGATTTCCTTGGCGGTCACGACGCGGTTGTTCTTCAACGCGACACGAAGCGCGAGCCGCTTGTCCTCGAGCTGATCGAGCACCATCGGCACGGTCATGGCGTAGGGCGCAGCGATGACGTCCGCGACGTTCTTCGAGCGCGCCGCCTTGGTCGCCAGCCGCAACACCTGCCAGGGCTCCTTCAGACGCTTGGCGACCAGCGTCAACGCAAAGGGCACGGCTTCCGGCTGCCTCTTGCGCAGCGCATCGAGCAGCAGCACCATCTTCTTCACCTGCGGATCGTCGAACTCCACGATCCGGTCCGGCAGCGAATCGGCGAACTTTGCGAGTTCCTCGCGGGCGCGCAGCGCCTTCAACAGCTTGACGACGTCGTCGAACACCGACGGCGAGGCCGTATAGGCCTTCAGCTTGCTGCGGACCTGCTCGATGCCCTCGGCGCGCGCCAACGTGCCTTCCAGCGACTTCGTCACCTTGGTCTGGAACGCGCTCGCAACCTGGCGGATCTCGCGCTGCTTGTCCCCGGCGATCAGCTCCTTCATCTGCGCGTTGTAATCTCGCGCCATGGTCGGCAGCAGATCGCGCGAGATCCATTCCCAGATCGGCGTGAGGGAGCCGCGGGCAATGCGGCCCTCATTGGCGTGCTCCGGCGAACCGTCGATGAGAAGCTGCTCGACGGGCATGAAGAAGTAGCGCGAAGGATTGATGGTGCGGTGGCCGCCGGCGCCATTGTTGTTGCGGATCTCGGCGCGCAGCCGGGCCTGGAGGTCGGCGGATCCCGGCATGTCGACGCCGCTCAGCTCCAGCCGTTCGAGCTCGCTGAGCAGACAGCTTCGTGTCAGCGGTGACAACCGCTGCAGGAATTCCCAGATCCGGTCGACCGGTCCCATTGGCGTCAGGCTGTCAGCTATATGTCAAGGTCGCTCGTCTCCACGGACGAGCACGGAGCTCATCGAAGCACGAAACAGTTGGTGCGAAATTAATGTCAGTAAACAATCGTAGCATTGCACGACATCGTGGACAGGCGTCGCGGCACGCGCCGGGGACGGGTCTCCCGAAGCGCGGCATCACGCCCCGGCTTAACCATTTCAGATTGTAACTTTTGGGAAAATTATTGGCGGTTGCGCGAGTTGCCGGGAAAAATCCCGTATTGCTACGGACGGCATAATTAACCATGTTAAAGCTGCCGCCGCGTCAGAATGAGGCATGGCACAGCTGAACAACAGCCTTTCCGACGCTCACGCCGCACCTGCTCCGGGCGGCCAAGGGGTTAACGACCCGGACCTCCTGGCGACCCGTTCCGGCACGTCTGCGCCGCTCGCGATGGGACGTCACGACGACCAGGCCACGCTCGCTTTGGCGCGTCAGCTGAACGGTTCGCTCACCGCCCTGATGCTCTACATGGAGGAAATCAAGCAGCGCAGCGACGAGATCGCCAGGACGCCCGGCGAGCGCCGGCATGTCCAGGTGGTCGTCGACAACGCGTTGCTGCAGACAGAGCGGATCTGCGCCCTGGTCAACCAGATGTCCGGCGCGCACGGGCAGTTAAGACCGCTGTCGCGGACGGTGCCGGCTCACGAGCAGGGCACGGCGTCCGCGCGACCACCCGGCCGGGCCAGCAAGTCGCTGACCCCGCGCGAACACGAGGTCCTCAAGCTGATCAGTGAGGGGCATTCGAACAAGGAGGGCGCCTTGCGCATGGGCATCAGTCCCCGCACCTTCGAGAGCCATCGCGCCGAGGCCATGCGCAAGGTTGGCGCGCGCAACACAGCCGAACTCGTTCGCGCAGCACTTCTCAACCAGATCGGATGACGGCGGACGAGCGCGAATGCCGCGCTCGCGCTTTCGACCCCCGCGGTGCCCCGCGCTGCAGGCAATGAAGATCGGCGTCCGACCGGCTCGGTCGAACGCGCTGATCGGGACGCGGACGTCCGTGCTGTCAGAAATAATCCTCGGCGAAGGGGCGAACCCGGGAGGTCGGGCGCAGCGGCGCTTGCGCCTTGGGCGGTGCCGGCACGATCGTAATGGTCCAGCGCGGCGGTACGCTCGCTTCGTTCTCCATGACTGAACGGACGTGGCCGGTGATCGTCGATCCGCCGGATTTCACGGTCGCGGTCCGGCCGTTGAACTGCGCAATTCGGAAACGCCTGACTTCCTTCTGGTCGGCGGTTTCAAAAGTAAACATGGGACACATCTCCTATGTGACCCCGAGTCTCGCAGCTCATGATTAGTTGATTGTGAAAATCGTGAGCCGTAGAAGTACGGCGTCAACCTATTGTAAGGGAATATGAAGATCAGGTTCGGCGAATCCGCGTCGTGAACGTCTCGTTTGCCATCTCGATCGTCCGAGCCCGTCCTCGTTGCGGCGGTGCGGCGTGCGAGACGCCGCGCAGATCGGATTGCGCCATCGAGGCCTGCGGCCTCCCCGCTTCAATATTGCAGCTCCTGGGCGCGGGCGGCGGCGTAGGCGGCCTCGATGTTGTCGAGCAGCTCGGCATACTCCTTGGCGGACAGGCGTGGCGCGCTCTTCTCCAGCGCGAGCGCGTAGGTCGCAAGCCGACGGTAGCCGAAGGTTCCGGCTGCGCTCTTGAGCGAATGCGCCTCGCGGCCGATCTTGATGCGCTCGCCGTCGAGCGTCAGCTGGCGGAGCTGCTTCAGCCGCGCATCCGTCTCGCTGAAGAACACGTCGCGGATCTCCTCCGCGGCCTCGTCTCCGATCTCGCCGACCAGCTCGGCATAGGCTTCGCGGTCGAGCGCGGCTTCGGGAGCAATTTCGGTGTCGGTGGCAATGTCGGCGGCCCTGGCATCCGGCTGGGCCGGCACCAGCGGGGCGTCTGACGCCACGGTGTCCAGCACCGGCACGGGCAGGGGCAGCACGCGCAGGATGGCCTCCACGAGCGCTTTCTTGCGGGCCGGCTTGACGACGAAGTCGTTCATCCCGGCTTCCCGGCAGGCCCGGATATCCTCCATGAAGGCGTTCGCCGTGAAGGCGATGATCGGCACGTTGGAACGGCGCTCGCCTCGCGCGCGAATGGTCCGGGTTGCCTGGAAGCCGTCCATCTCCGGCATGCGGACGTCCATCAGGATCAGGTCGTAGTTGAAGCGGCTGGCGGCGGTGACGGCCTCGGCGCCGTCGCAGGCCGTGTCGGTCTGGATGTCGAAATCCTTGAGCATCTTGGTCGCGACCAGGCGATTGGTCGGATTGTCGTCGACCACGAGGACGCGCAGCGGCCGGCCGAACGCCGCGATCCGGTTCTGCAGCGAGGCGTAGATGCCGTCGTCGTTCTGCTCTGGCACCGCGATGGTCTCGGCAATCGGCAGCGTCAGGCGGAACGAGAAGGTGGATCCGCTGCCCAGCGTCGAGGTGACCTTGATGTCACCCCCCATCTGCTCGATCAGGCGCTTGCAGATCGCAAGCCCGAGTCCGGAGCCGCCGAACCGGCGGCTGATCGAATTGTCGGCCTGGACGAAGTTCGCGAACAGCGAGCCGATCTTGTCGGCGGCAATGCCGATGCCGGTGTCGGTCACCGTCCATTCCACCGTCGCCTTCTCGTCATCCTTCTCGATGCCGCGCGTCGTGACGACCACTTCGCCGGACGAGGTGAACTTGACCGCGTTGGACACCAGGTTGAGCAGGATCTGGCGAATGCGGCCGGCGTCGCCGACCAGCGCCGGCGGCACGGCCGGGTCGCTGACGCTCCTCAGCTTCAGGTCCTTGGCGGAAGCCCGCGGACCGATGATGCTCAGCGTGTTGTGGACCAGGGCCTCGGCGGAGAACGCGATGTCCTCGAGCGAGAGCTGGCCGGATTCGAGCTTGGAGAAGTCGAGAATGTCGTTGAGGATCTCGAGCAGATTGTCGCCGGCATTGTGGATCGCCACCACCGAGCGGCGCTGCTCGGGATCGAGATTGGTCTCCAGCAGCGTCGTGGCGAGGCCGAGCACCGCGTTCATCGGCGTGCGGATCTCGTGGCTCATCATCGCGACGAAGGTGGACTTCGCCGCGTTCGCGGCCTCGGCGGCCTCGATCAGGTGCTCGTGGCGTTCCCACCAGCGGGAGATCAGGACGGCGGCCGCGAACACGGCCATCGCGCTCACCAGGGACACGATGACCAGAAGCGTCGCCATGTCGCGCCAGGCCTTCAGGACGTCGTGCTCGAACACCGACACCACGATCATCGCGGGATAGTTCGGCAGCATCTTTGCCGCCCGCAGGCGCATCTCGCCGGTTCGTGCGGAGGGTTCGCGCAGCACGCCGCCGGCCGACAGCGCGCGCTGACCGAAGCCGGAGGTCGGCTTGCCGATCTCGCTCGTGGGCGGAAAATGCGCGAGCAGCGTACCGTCCTCGCGGATCAGCGACACCGCGGCATCGAGACCCTGCGCGGTAGAGCCGAAGAAGTTCTCCAGATAGGGCACGGACATGGCGCCGAGCATCATGCCCATGAACTCGCCATTGGAATCGTCGAGCCGGCGGGCAAAATAGATGTTCCAGGTGCCGTCGCCGCGATTCTGAACCGGCGTGCTGAGGAAGGTCTGCAGTGCAGGGTCGGCCTTCAGCGCCTTGAAATAGTCGCGGTCGGCGATGTTGACGTCCGGGATCGGCCAGTAGCGCGAGAAGTTCAGGAGCCCGCCTTGTGCGTCGATCAGCGTCACCGCATCGATCTGCGGCAGTCCTGCGATTTTCTCCTTGAGCAGGAGGTGGGTCTGATGGTCCGACGCGACCTTGCGAAACGTCGCAGCGTCGATGGCGCCGCCGCGCACCAGGTAGTCGCGCACGCTCGTGAGCACGAGGTCGACCGATTTCACCGAGCGGTCGGCGTTCTCTGCAAGCGTGAGACTATGGCGGCTGAGATCTTCCTCGGCGTGCTGAAGCGCGTTCTCGCGCAGGTTGGTGAGGAAGAACAGGTTGCTGCCGGCAATGACGCAGATGAGGATCAGCGCGATCGCTGCAGGCGCTCCCAGAAAGCGCTTCTTGTTGCTCATCGCCTGCTACCAGCCCGCCGCTCTGACCAGCCGCCGGCAATCGGTCTCCTGCGCGATCTGCTTCAGAGTCTGCCGGAGCCGCATCAGATCGATCGGCTTCGAGAAGGGAGGATATACGTTGAGCTTGAGACCGTTGCTGACACGAACCGAGGCGTAGAGCGCGTCCTCCTCGGCGGCGCTGACGATCAGCACCGGTCCCCGAAACTTCAACTGTGCGAGGCGACCGAGAACCTCGGTGCCGGAGCGGTCGCCCAGCGAGAGGTCCAGCGTGACGCAGTCGAAGTGCCCTCTCTGCAGGACGATCGAGGCGGCGTCGACCGAGCTCACGCCCGTCGTGTTGAAGCCGGCCTGTGCTGCGATCTTTCGCAAGATGGACAGATGCACGGCGGCATCTTCGATCACGAGGAGGTCGTTGCGCATGAATTCCCTGTCCCGTTGCCACCCTGACGGGGTCATCGGCAAGCAGGATTGTGTCTATCGGCCGGCTCTGACCCCCTCGTAAATTTTGGTTTCCGTACGACTACGGGGAGGGCACGGCGATGTATGCGTCCTGCCGTCGTCAACCACGCGGAGTTCGCCCGCCAAAGAGAAAGCGGCCGAACACCGGTCCGGCCGCCGCGCAGGACATTCCCAGGGAGCTCGGCTATTCGGCCGGGCCGAACACGGCTTCCATCTTGGTCTTGAGCGTCGCCGCATTGAACGGCTTGACGATGTAGTTGCTCACGCCGGCCTTCTTGGCGGCGATGACGTTTTCGGTCTTCGACTCGGCTGTGATCATGATGAACGGGGTCTTCGACAGCTCCGGGCTGGCGCGCACCTCCCGCAGCAGGTCGTAGCCGGTCATCGGTTCCATGTTCCAGTCGGAGATCACCAGACCGTACTTCTTCGCCTGCATCTTCGAGAGCGCGGCCGATCCGTCGCTGGCGTCGTCGACGTTCTCAAATCCGAGCTGCTTCAGCAGGTTGCGGATGATCCGGATCATAGTGGCGTAGTCATCGACCACCAGGATCGGCATCGACAGATCAAAGGCCATGTCATTACTCCGCGCGTTTGGTCAAAAGCCGAACACGGGCGAGGTATATCAGCACGAAGATTATTCGACGCTTCTTGGAACTCGCGCTCGTCAGCACGTCGACAATTATCAGCGCCCGTTGAACAGCGCGTTAATTCCAGCGGTGCCGACGACGGGGATCACGCGATGGGCCGTAGTTGTACGGAGGCAAGGGCGCTCGGCGAGGCAACGGCGCGCGACGAGCGAGGGCCGGAACGACGCCTGCTCACGGCACGCTGCGTGGCCGGACCAGATTCTCGTAGTGGGCCTTCACCGCACCGTAGCACTCGCACGCCGTCTTCTTCAGCCCGTCCAGATCGATGATCTCGATATGGCCGCGGCTATAGTGGATGAAGTCCGCCTGCTGCAGCGTGCTCGCCACCAGCGAGACGCTGTTGCGCCGGGCGCCGATCATCTGCGCCAGGGCCTCCTGGGTGATGTAGAGCTTGTTGCCGCCTGAAAGGTCATGCGTCTGCAGCAGGCAACGGGCGAGACGCGACTCGACGGTGTGGGCGGCGTTGCAACCGGCGGTCTGCTGGCTCTGCACGTAGATGGCGAGTGCGTGGCGCAACATCAGCGCGCGAAACGAGGGGCTCTGTTCGGCGGCCGCCCGTACCTTGTCGATGTCGACGACCGATGCCGCACCGGGAACGAGGACCACCGCGCTGTTCAGCACCACCGGATCGCCGCCCGCGAGCAGGGACATGCTTCCGAAGAGACTATCGCGACCGATCATCGCCACCTGAACGCGCTCTCCGCGCGCGAGGTTCACGACCAGCGAGATGACGCCGCGATGAGGAAAGTAGATGCGCGAAAGCTTTTCGCCGACCTCGGCGAGAATGGAGTCTTGCACCAGATCCACGGTCCGCAGATAGGGTCGGATCAGCTCGAAGTCATCGTCGGTCAGTGACGACAGGAAGCCGTTCGGAGAACGCAAGCTGGGGTCCAAAGCCATCTCCTGCATTGCAGTAACGGAGCCTCGCAGATCTCAATGCACTCATGGTTCCATAGAACTGCGTCCCATCCGCTGACAAGAAGAATTACGGGTAATATTCCCAGTAAAGGCCATTCGTTCCTGCTGTGCTCGTTGTCGTGCAGACGGGCGCGGATGCGCGGTTGCGCATTTGGCCATCAACATGTGTGCGATGTGCTGATCTGATAGCGCGCTGTTGTATACAGTCGGCACGCATCAGCCTCGCCTCGGCTGGTGAAAGCAGCGTAACGCGCTTGCGGCGAGCCTCCTTCTTGCTCCGGCCGCCGCAGCTCCGGCGGGCACGAACACCACGTAGCATGCGGCCGCAATTGACAGCGGACATCTTGAAGCCAAAATCGCTAATAAGCGCGCTGATTCGTTGACGGATCTTTTCCTGTCGGATGCAACCCTCGTCGCGAGTGGAGGCATCGGCCGGTGTTTTGCGACTGGCGGTGACGAGGTTGTCGTCATTGCAGGAGCAGGAGTCCGCCTGATGCTGCATCCAGCTGGAGCGCGATCGATGGTCAGCGATGAGACTGAGCGCCAAGACGAAGCTGAACGTTGCAGCGGCGTCCGTTCGTTTGCGTCCCGGTAGCCCCGCCGTCCTCCCCCCAACAGGTAATGCAGGATTCATGGCCTCTTCCACCTACCAGCGGTCCAACCAGTCGTTGCCGAGCGCGGGCGTAGACATTCCGGCCGCAGCGACGCCGGACATCCACCCAGGAATGGCGATCGTCGGTCAGGTTGCCGGCGGTCTGCTGCACGACTTCAACAACATTCTCACCGTGATCACGGGGACCATCGATATTCTCGCCGAAGCGGTCGAGGACAAGCCCGAACTGGCGGCCGTCGCGCGTCTGATCGACGAGGCTGCGACTCGTGGCGCTCGATTGACCTCGCAGCTTCTGTCGTTCGCAAGAGGCCGGCCGCCGCTGCCATGTGCGGTGGAGTTGAACGAGCTCCTGATCGACGTCGCTCGTCTGCTTCGTCCGACATTGGGCACCGAGGTCGAGGTGACGACATCGGTGGGCGCGGACGTGCCGGCCGTCTTCGCCGATCCGGGACAACTGATGGCGGCACTGCTGTGTCTTGCGATCGGGGCCCGACATCGATTGGAGCATGGCGGCCGCATCGACATCGAGGCAAGGCGCATGCGTGCGGACGCCTCGGGTGCCGACGGCATTTCCTCCGACGTGCTGATCGTGTTGACGGCGTCAGTGAGCGCGGCGGAAGCCTCTCCGGCCGATCCCGCCTTCTCGGAGATCCGCATGGTCGAGGATTTCGTCAGGCGTTCGAACGGACGTCTGGGGCTCAAGGAGCCGCGCGGCCGGACCGCCGGCGTCGAGATCGTCCTCCCGCGCGCGGACCGCGTCCCCTCGTAGTCGGCCGCTCTTCCGCAAGCTCATAGTTAGCGCTGCCTTAACGGTCGCACCGCGCATCGGCGCGCGCCGACCGCGAGACCGTGTCAGCGCGCCATTTTACCGCGAGTCCCTGCGGTCTGCGCGCATTTGATCGAACTGATTAGCGGCCAATTAGGATTAACGGCGGCGGCGGACGCCGCGCGCGGCCGTTCCGGGATCAATTTAACGAACGGGTAGGATTCCGCGGACCAGTCTGCGCCATCGCCGACAGAACGGTGCGGCGATGTCTACTCATGTTCATCCAGAAGGGAATGACAATGTCAGGTATCGTCCTCTCCGCGTCGGTTCGCCAGAACCTGCTCTCGCTCCAGTCGACGGCTCAGCTCCTCGCGACCACGCAGAACAACCTCTCCACGGGCAAGAAGGTCAACTCGGCGCTCGACAATCCGACCAACTTCTTCACCGCCCAGGGTCTCGACAACCGCGCTTCCGACATCTCCAATCTGCTCGACGGCATCGGCAACGGCGTGCAGGTGCTGCAGGCCGCCAACACCGGCATCACCTCGCTGCAGAAGCTCGTCGACAGCGCCAAGTCGATCGCCAACCAGGTGCTGCAGAGCGCGGTGGGTTACTCCACCAAGTCGAGCGTGACCTCGGCGGCTCTGACCGGCGCGACCGCCACCGACCTGCTCGGCTCCAGCTCGACGGCTGTGACCGGCTCGGTCGTGAACAACGACAATACCTCGAGCGCGGTGGCGATCACCGGCTCGACCAAGCTGTCGGGTACGGCAGGCACCGCGTCGAACAACCTCGCCACCGGCATCACCTCCGGTGAGACGCTGGTCGTCAACGGCACCACCTTCACCTTCGTCACCGGCACGTCCTCGTCCGGCACCAACATCGGCATCGGCGACAGCGTCAGCAACCTGCTGTCGGCGATCCAGACCCAGACCGGCGTGACCGCGTCGATCACCGCGGGTGCGATCACCCTGACGCCTCCGGCGGCGGGATTGACGCTCTCGGGCAGCACCGGCACCTTGGGCAAGCTCGGGCTGACTGCCGTCGGCGATGGCTTGTCAGGTCAGACCTTGACGGTCGGCGCCACAGGAGGTGGCACGGCGACCAGCATCACGTTCGGTCTAGGGACAGGACAGGTCAAGTCGCTGAACGATCTCAACGCCAAGCTCGCAGCCAACAACCTGCAGGCCACGGTCGACTCGTCCACCGGCAAGATCTCGATCACCACGACCAACGACGCGGCTTCGGCCACGATCGGCGCGATCGGTGGTACGTCGGCTGCGGCCAGCCAGGCCTTCAATGGTCTGACGGCGGCGGCTCCGGTGGCGGACGCGACCGCGCAGACGCAGCGCGCAAGCCTGGTCTCCCAGTACAACAACGTGCTGGCGCAGATCAACACGACCGCTGCTGACGCTTCGTTCAACGGCATCAACCTGCTGAACGGCGACACGCTGAAGCTGACCTTCAACGAAACCGGCAAGTCGACGCTGTCGATCACTGGTGTCACGTTCAACTCGGCGGGCCTCGGCCTCTCGACGTTGACCTCGGGCACCGACTTCCTCGACAACAGCTCGGCGAACAAGGTCATCGGCGTGCTCAACTCGGCGAGCTCCACGCTGCGCAACGAGGCCTCCACGCTGGGTTCGAACCTCTCTGTCGTGCAGGTTCGTCAGGACTTCAACAAGAACCTGATCAACGTGCTGCAGACCGGCTCGTCGAACCTGACGCTGGCCGACACCAACGAGGAAGCGGCCAACAGCCAGGCGCTGTCGACCCGCCAGTCGATCGCGGTGTCCGCGCTGTCGCTCGCCAACCAGTCGCAGGCGAGCGTGCTGCAGCTCCTGCGCTAAGGCGCGGGCGGCACCTACGAACATCGGAGGCGGCGGGGCTTGCCCCGCCGTTTTCGGCTCTAGAATAATCGAAGATTGACGTCGCTCGGCTTCGGCGTCTGCGGCGCCGGATCAGCCGGACAGCGAGCACGAGAGCAACGTCGTGTCGACGCGAATGCAGCCTGCCGACGACGCCGCTCCCGAGAGGAGACTCCCGAGAGGAGCCTTCTGAGAGGAGAGTTGGGCCATGCCCTTGCGGGTCGAGCTGAAGCCTTTCGAGCGCATCGTGATCGGCGACAGCGTCATCGTGAATTCGAACACGCGCGCCCGCTTCATCGTCGAAGGCGACGCGCCTATACTCCGCGAACGTGACACCGTCACCGCCGAGACCGCCGATACGCCGGCCAAGCGCCTCTATCTCTGCGTCCAGACAATGTACCTGAAGAACGACGCGATCCGCTATCGCGCGTCCTATCTCGCCTGCATGAACGAGTTGCGTAGGGCGATTCCGGAAGCCGCCGGCCAAGCCGAGACGGTGGATCGCCATGTCACGGAAGGAGCGCTGTACAAGGCGCTGAAGGAGATCAGGGCGCTGATCGAGCGAGAGGATCGCGCAGTCGCGCCGGCCGAAGCGATGCCTTGACATTCCGGCCGCCGAAGGGGCCGGGCTCGCCGCAGCCTGAGAGGTTGATGCTACGTCCGTATTAGCACGGACAATAAAATTAACGGGACGGATAAAAGCCCCACCTAACGATGGCACGGACGAAAGTCTGTTCAGCCCAGTCAGCGAGGGCCGGGTATCGATCCGCGCGGCTGGTGAAGGCTGGGACCGACCGTTGCTCTGACAGGGATCAGCGGTCGCCCCGTGACCGCGGCGCCAATTCTTGGAAGGCCAGTTTCATGGACGATCTGTTGCGTGAGTTCCTGACGGAGACCAGCGAGAGCCTGGACACCGTCGATAATCAATTGGTGCGGTTCGAGCAGGAGCCGAACAACGCCAAGATCCTCGATAACATCTTCCGGCTGGTGCACACGATCAAGGGGACCTGCGGCTTCCTCGGCCTGCCGCGGCTCGAAGCGCTGGCGCATGCCGCCGAGACCCTGATGGGCAAGTTCCGCGACGGCATGCCGGTCACCGGCGAGGCCGTGACGCTGATCCTCACCACCATCGACCGCATCAAGGACATCCTGGGACAGCTCGAGGCCAACGAGGCCGAGCCCGAGGGCGAGGACCGCGACCTCATCAGCGAGCTCGAAGCCATGGTCGAGCGCGGCATGGCGGCAATGGCCGCGTCGGCGGAGCCGATCGCGATGGCCGGCGAGACCGCGCCACCGCTTGCGCCTGCAGCGCCGGCCGCGCCCGCGGTCACGCACGGCTCGCTGATCGACCAGACGCTGGAGCGTCCGCTGCGTCCGGGCGAAGTGTCGCTCGACGAGCTCGAGCGGGCCTTCCGCGAGACCGCGATCGAGTTGCCGCCCGCGCATGAGAAGGCGCCTGAGCCCAAGGCCGCTGCCCCGGCGCCGGTCGCCAAGGCCGGGCCTGCCAAGGCGGAAGCAGAGGCCAAGGCCGAGGCGCCGAAGAAGGCGGCGCGCGCCAAGGCCAATGCCGATGGCGAGGTGCACGAGAACGACAAGGTCGCCAACCAGTCGATCCGCGTCAACGTCGACACGCTCGAACATCTGATGACGATGGTCTCGGAGCTGGTGCTGACGCGCAACCAGCTGCTCGAGATCGCCCGCCGCAACGAGGACACCGAGTTCAAGGTGCCGCTGCAGCGGCTGTCCAACGTCACCGCCGAGCTGCAGGAGGGCGTCATGAAGACGCGCATGCAGCCGATCGGCAATGCCTGGCAGAAGCTGCCGCGCATCGTCCGCGATCTCGCCACCGAACTCGGCAAGCAGATCGAACTCGAGATGCACGGCGCCGACACCGAGCTCGACCGCCAGGTGCTCGACCTGATCAAGGACCCGCTCACCCACATGGTGCGCAACTCCGCCGATCACGGCCTGGAGACGATGGCCGAGCGCGCCGCGGCCGGCAAGGCCGAGCAGGGCACGATCCGGCTGTCCGCCTATCATGAAGGCGGCCACATCATCATCTGCATCGCCGACAACGGCCGCGGCCTCAACACCGAGCGCATCAAGGCCAAGGCCTTGGCGAACGGCCTCGTCACCGAGGCCGAGCTCGAGAAGATGACGGAAGCGCAGATCCACAAGTTCATCTTCGAGCCGGGCTTCTCGACCGCGGCCGCCGTCACCTCGGTCTCGGGCCGCGGCGTCGGCATGGACGTGGTGCGCACCAACATCGACCAGATCGGCGGCACCATCGACATCAAGTCGGTGCTCGGCGAGGGCACCTCGGTCACCATCAAGATCCCGCTGACGCTCGCGATCGTCTCGGCGCTGATCGTCGAAGCCGGTGGCGACCGCTTCGCGATCCCGCAATTGTCGGTCGTCGAGCTGGTGCGCGCGCGCGCCAACTCCGAGCACCGCATCGAGCGCATCAAGGACACCGCGGTGCTGCGCTTGCGCAACAAGCTGCTGCCGCTGATGCATCTGAAGAAGCTCTTGAAGATCGACGACGGCTCGTCGACCGATCCGGAGAACGGCTTCATCGTGGTGACGCAGGTCGGCAACCAGACCTTCGGCATCGTGGTGGACTGCGTGTTCCACACCGAGGAAATCGTGGTCAAGCCGATGTCGACCAAGCTGCGTCACATCGACATGTTCTCGGGCAACACCATCCTGGGCGACGGCGCCGTGATCATGATCATCGATCCGAACGGCATTGCGAAAGCGCTCGGCGCCGCCGGCTCGGCCTCGCAGGCGGTATCCGACGAACACGCCGCGCATCACGCGATCGGCGGCGAGCAGCTCACCTCGCTCCTGGTGTTCCGCGCCGGCACGGCGCAGCCCAAGGCGGTGCCGCTGGCGCTGGTCACGCGCCTGGAGGAGATCGCGGCCGACAAGATCGAGATCTCCAACGGCCGCTACATGGTGCAGTACCGCGACCAGCTGATGCCCTTGGTGCAGATGGAAGGCGTGTCGGTGCAGACGTCAGGCTCGCAGCCGATCCTGGTGTTCGCCGACGAGACCCGGGCGATGGGCCTCGTGGTCGATGAGATCATCGACATCGTCGAGGAGCGGCTCAACATCCAGGTCTCCGGCGCCAAGGACGGCATCCTCGGCTCGGCGGTGATCAAGGGCCAGGCGACGGAAGTGATCGACGTCGGCCACTTCCTGCCGATGGCGTTCGCCGACTGGTTCATCCGCAAGGAGATGGCGACCGAGTCGCAGACGCAGTCGGTGCTCTTGGTCGACGACTCGCCGTTCTTCCGCAACATGCTGGCGCCGGTGTTGAAGTCGGCCGGCTACAAGGTGCGCACGGCGGCATCGGCGATCGAGGGCCTCGCCACGCTGCGTTCCGGGCACAGCTTCGACATCGTCGTCACCGACATCGAGATGCCGGAGATGAACGGCTTCGAGTTTACCGAGGCGATCCGCGCCGACCAGAACCTGAACCAGATGCCGGTCATCGCGGTGTCGTCGCTGGTGTCGCCGGCGGCGATCGAGCGCGGCCGCCAGGCCGGGCTCTACGACTACATCGCCAAGTTCGACCGGCCCGGCCTGATCGCGGCGCTGAAGGAACAGATCGAGGAACGGGCGCGCGCCGAAGCCAACCGGCGGGCCGCGTGACAGCAAGCGGACAGGAGTAGCGTGCGATGAGCAGCAAGATCGAAACCACCGAAGGCGCCGCCGTCGAATACGTCACTGCGATGATCGGCGGCCAGCTGTTCGGCCTGCCCATCTCGCGGGTGCAGGACGTGTTCATGCCGGAGCGGGTGACGCGGGTGCCGCTGTCGTCGGCGGAGATCGCCGGCGTCCTGAATCTGCGCGGCCGCATCGTGACCGTCGTCGACATGCGGGCGCGGCTCGGCCTCGCCCGCGCCGAGGACGGCAAGCCGCCGATGGCGGTCGGCGTCGATCTGCGTGGCGAGTCCTATGGTCTCCTGATCGATCAGATCGGCGAGGTGCTGCGGCTGCCCGAGGAGGGCCGGGAGGAGAACCCGGTCAATCTCGACCCGCGCATGGCGAAGCTCGCCGGCGGCGTGCACCGCCTCGACGGTCAGCTGATGGTCATCCTCGATGTCGATCGCGTGCTCGAACTCCTGCCGAAGGCAGCAATCGCCGCCTAGTCCGTCAACCGTCCCATAGGGGAGACAACAATGAAGAGCTGTCTGGTCGTGGATGACTCCAGCGTCGTGCGCAAGATCGCACGCCGTATCCTGGAGGAGCTGGGCTTCTCCGTCGTCGAGGCGGAGGATGGCGAGCGGGCACTCGAGATCTGCACCAAGAGCCTGCCGGACGCCATTCTGCTCGACTGGAACATGCCCGTCATGGACGGTTATGATTTCCTCGGGCGCCTGCGCCGGCTGCCGGGCGGCGAAGGCCCGAAGGTGGTGTTCTGCACCACGGAGAACGACATCGATCATATTTCGCGCGCGCTGAACGCTGGCGCCAACGAATACATCATGAAGCCGTTCGACAAAGAGATTGTCGCCGCCAAATTCCAGGAAGTCGGTCTCATCCAGGCGCTGTCAGCCGAATCCGCCTGATCCCTTCGTCTGCCCAGAAGAGGCCGTCCGTGAACCAGCCTGATTATGAGTTCCTGCGCAAGCTGCTTCGAGACAAATCGGGTCTCGATCTGTCTGCCGACAAGCAATATCTGATCGAGAGCCGCCTGCTTCCGCTCGCGCGCAAGGCCGGTCTCGCCAGCATCAGCGATCTCGTCCAGAAGCTGAAGGACGGGTCGAACGCCCTGATCAGTCAGGTCGTCGAAGCGATGACGACCAACGAGACGTTCTTCTTCCGCGACAAGGTCCCGTTCGATCACTTCCGTGACGTGATCATGCCGGAGCTCCTCAAGGCCCGCGCCAACCGCAAGTCGATCCGGATCTGGTGCGCCGCGTGCTCGACCGGCCAGGAGCCGTATTCGCTGGCGATGTCGCTCAAGGAGATGGGATCTGCGCTCAGTGGATGGCGCATCGAGATCATCGCCACCGATCTCTCCCAGGAAGTGCTCGAGAAGTCGAAAGCGGGTCTCTACAGCCAGTTCGAGGTACAGCGCGGGCTGCCGATCCAGCTTCTGGTCAAATATTTCAAGCAGGCAGGCGAGCTCTGGCAGATCAATTCCGACGTGCGCGGCATGGTCCAGCATCGGCAGCTCAATCTGCTGCACGACTTCTCCCAGCTCGGCACGTTCGACGTCGTGTTCTGCCGCAACGTGCTGATCTATTTCGATCAGGACACCAAGATCAACATCTTCGGCCGGCTCGCCAAGCAGATGGAGCCGGACGGCTTCCTCGTACTCGGTGCTGCGGAGACCGTCGTCGGCCTCACCGACGTGTTCAAGCCGCTCACGGACCGGCGTGGCCTGTATCGCCCGAGCGGGATCGCTTCCGCGGCGAAGGCGCCCGCTCCGGGAATGCCCAGGATCGCGGCCGCGGGCAACTAGATGTTCCCGCAGCCCAACAGAGCAGGACGCGAAGATGTCTGACGAGAACAAAGGTACGGAGCGCGTCACCTTCAGCCGCGGCTACGATGTCTGCATCATGGGCATCGACGGGACCTGGCGCAGGGACTGCCAGCTCAACGCCATCTCGGACAACGACGCGGTGCTGACGGTCGAAGGATCGATCCAGGGATTGAACCTGAAGGAGTTCTTTCTGCTGCTGTCCTCGACGGGGCTCGCCTACCGCCGCTGCGAGTTGGTCCGGGTCAACGGCTCCGAGATGGACATCCAGTTCATCAAGGGAAAGAACAAGAAGAAGCGTGGCAACGCTTCCGGCGGCCAGGAAACGACCGTCAACTAATTCGCCTTCCGGCAGCGCGGCGCATTGCTCGCCCACCGCTCGGGAAGCTTCCGCGCGCGAAGCGACGAGGAGACGCGCCGCCCCGGATCCTGCGCAAGTCCTAAGACCGGGAGCCTTTTTTCGGAGAACCGCTTTACGCCGCCGCAGGGTCGGACGTGTATGACAATGACCTCGGTCAAATTGTCCAGGAACGACCAATGCCGGTCATGAGTTCGGAACTTGCACCCAGCCGGCCGGAGCGCGCGGACGATGGCGGACGGCGCGCGTTGCAGCTCTTGGTCGTCGACGACGACGCTGCGCAGCGGACGCTGATCGCGCTGGCGGCCAAGCAGGCCGGCCATGCCGTGACGGTCGCGGCCACCTGCAGCGACGCGATCCGCGAGGTGCGCAACAAGCGCTTCGACTGCGTGACGCTCGATCTCATGTTCGAGGATGGCGACGGGACCGAGGTCCTCAAGGTCATCGCAGATACCCGCTTCGCCGGTTCCGTGATCGTGATCAGCGGCATGGATGCGGCGAAGCGAATTGAGGCCCGGCTGTTCGCGCGCTCGCTCGGGATCGACCTGCAGAGTCTGCCGAAGCCGGTCGATCTGGCGGCGCTGCGCATCTGCCTTGCCAATCTCGGCAAGACTGCGCTCGGCCTGCCCGTGGTTCACACCTGGGGCGGCGTCGCAGCCGAAAGTGTTGCCGCGAAGCATCGGTCCTGAGAGACCTGCATCGGAACAAGCCGCGGTCCAGAGTGCACATCCTGTGCAACGTCCAAATCCCGCCGATCTCCGATCAAGACGAGGGCAAGGCTGGCTGACGGCTGGACGTCTTGTGTCAAATGCCGTGCAGATTTTCGTGGCAAGAGCCGTG
The DNA here is from genome assembly GCF_032484535.1 of Bradyrhizobium sp. SZCCHNS3016. NCBI lineage: Bacteria > Pseudomonadati > Pseudomonadota > Alphaproteobacteria > Hyphomicrobiales > Nitrobacteraceae > Bradyrhizobium > Bradyrhizobium sp. SZCCHNS3016. The sequence goes on along the minus strand of NZ_JAUETE010000012.1, from coordinate 111,451 downwards.
CAATGGCCTGGCACCGAGCATGCCCGTTCGGCGTGGTGCAAGCCGGCAACGCCGATGCGATCAGAGTTTGATGTCGATCATGACGCTGTCGACGTTGATGTGTTTTGCAAAGCAGCATGCCGCTCACGACGGCTGCCTTGAGATCGTGTCCAGATCGTGGTCTCGTGAAGGCGGTCACCGATCTGCAGCTACTACTTGTGGGTTAGGATCATAAACCGTACAAATACGGGTGCCCAAAGCACCCGACGAGTATGGTATCATAAGACGCGCTTTCATTGTTTCTTCTCCTTTGCAAGAGCAATCGCCCATGGCCGAACAAACAGCTTCCCGCGGTGAGATCTTTGTCGTCGATGACGATCCAGCCGTGCGTGACACCCTCTCGATGGTCTTGTCGGCAGGTGGGTACGAAGTGATCTGTTTTGCGGACGGCGCCGCGCTCCTGGCGGTGGCGCGGAGCAGGACACCGGCCTGTATCCTGCTCGACGTGCATATCCCCGGAAAGTCGGGTCTCGACATTCTCAGGGAACTGCACGGCGAGGACTATCCGGCTCCGATCTTCATGATCTCGGGCCAGGGCGACATTCCGATGGCCGTGAACGCGATCAAGAACGGGGCGCTCGACTTCATCGAGAAGCCGTTCCGCGGCAGTGAGATCGTGGCCCGTCTGAACGAGGCGATCGGTGCGTTCGCGCGGCGGCAGAAGGAGAACGCCTCGCCGAAGATCGGCTCGCTGCATTTCCCCGGCCGCGAGCCGCTGACGCGGCGCGAGCGCGAGGTCCTGGAACAGTTCACGGCGGGGGCCTCGAACAAGGAGGCGGGGCGCACGCTGGGCATCAGCCCGCGCACGATCGAGGATCACCGCGCCAACATCATGAAGAAGCTCGGCGCACGCAACGCGGCCGATCTGATCCGCATCGTGATGACGGCGTCGCGCGCCAATTGAGCCGATGGCCGGGCCGCCCGCAGGTGGCCTCGCTCTGGAGCAGCGGCAATCGCAAGCGCCAGGCCGCATGGTCAAGCCGCATTGCTCAAGCCTCGGTGGCGGCGAGCGCCTTGCGGATCATCTTGGCGAGCTCGGATTTGCGGTACGGTTTCGGCAGCAGAAGAATTCCCTCGTCGAGCCGGCCGTGATGCACCACGGCATTTTCGGTGTAGCCGGAGGTGAATAGGACCCGCTGCGCCGGGCGAATCCGCTGGATCTCGGATGCGAGCTGGCGGCCGTTCATCGTCCCCGGCATGATGATGTCGGTGAAGAGCAGATCGAACGGCTCTCCGGCATTGGTGATCGCCAGCGCTTCGGCGGCATTGGCCGCCTCCAGCGTCGCATAGCCCAGCGCATGGAGCTGGGCGAGAACGTAGCCGCGCACCAGCCGATCGTCCTCCACCACCAGGATCGTCTCCTGGCCGCCCTGGATCGCCGGCGCGGCGCCCGATGGCTGCGTGACCGCCTCTTCGCTGCCCGGCGGCAGGTACATCCGGATCGTGGTGCCGTGGCCTTCTTCGCTGTAGATCCTGATGTGTCCGGCCGATTGCTTCACGAAGCCGTACACCATCGACAATCCGAGCCCCGTCCCCTTGCCCGGCCCCTTCGAGGTGAAGAACGGATTGAACACCTTGTCGATGATGGCGGCCGGAATGCCGCTGCCACTGTCGCTCACCGCGATCATCGCGTAGCGACCGGGCCGCACGTCGTCGTAGAGACTTGCGTAGTTCTCGTCGAGGTCGGCCCAGCCGGTCTCCAGGATGAGCTTGCCGCCATTCAGCATCGCGTCGCGGGCATTGAGCGCGAGGTTGATGACCGCCGTGGCGAGCTGGTTCGGATCGACATGCGCCACGCAGGTCTCGTCCTGGAAGACGGACTCGATCTCGATCTGCTCTCCGAGCGTCGGCCGCAGCAGCTTGGCCGTGTCGATCATGAGCGTGTTGACGTCGACCTCGCGCGGCTGCAGCGGCTGCCGGCGCGCAAAGGCGAGCAGATGCTGGGTGAGATCGGCACCGCGCGCGGCGGCCTCGTCGATCATCCTGGTGATCGCGGCGAGCTGCGGCTCCTTGGCCACGGCCGCGGCGAGAATCTCGATCGTGCCGGTGATCACGGTGAGGATGTTGTTGAAGTCGTGCGCGATGCCGCCGGTGAGCTGGCCGATCGCCTCCATCTTCTCGGACTGGCGGATCCGCTCCTCGGTCGCGATCTTGTCGGTGAGGTCGCGGAAGAAGCCGTTCAGCACGAAGCCGTTGCGGGTCTTCAGCGCGGTCACGCTGAGCTCGGCCTTGAACTCGCGGCCGTCGCGCCGCTTCACCATGACCTCGCGCCGACGGCCGACCCCGAGCGCGCTCGCTTGTCCGGTCATCAGGATGCGGCCGAGCGCCTCGCGCAGCTCCTCGCCGACGTCCCCGACCGTGATCACGTCGAACACGTCCTTGCCGATGATCTCGGCGCGCGACCAGCCGAAGATCTTCTCGGCCTGGGAGTTCCAGTTGAGAATGGCGCCGTTGTCGTCGACCTGGACGAAGGCATCGAGCGCGGTCTCGATGATGTTGCGGGCGAGCTGCTCGCTCTCCCGCAGCGTCTCCTGCGCCAGCCGGCTCTCGGTCATGTCGCGCCCGATGAAGAAGTGGCGCTGCACCGGCTCCGACCAGTTCGAGGTCCAAGACAGGGTCACCACGCGGCCGTCCTTGTGGACGTAGCGGCAGTCGGAGGTGCGTGCGCGCAGGCCGAGGCGCGAGGCACGAAGCTCCTCGCGTGCTTTGAGCAGATCGCCGGAGTGGATGAAATCCGCGCCGCTGTGGCCGATCATCTCAGCCGGCGTATAGCCGAGAATCGTCTCCACGCTCGGTGAGACCTGGACCAGGATGCCATTGCGGTCGGTGATGAGGATCAGGTCCCGCGACGTCTCGAAGATGCGCCGCCGCTCCTCGGTCTGCTGGCGCAGCGCCAGCTCGGTCCGGCGGCTCTCGGTGACGTCGCGTGCGATCTTGGAGGCGCCGACGATCTGGCCCGTCGGTGATTTGATCGGCGAGACGCTGAGCGAGACCTGGACCAGCTCACCGTCCTTGCGGATCCGCACCGTCTCGAAGTGCTGGATCCGCTCGCCGCGGGCCATGCGCGCCAGAATGTCCTGGGCCTCGGCCATGCGCTCCGGCGGCACGAGGAAATCCGCACGGCGGCCCACGGCCTCCTCGGCGGAGTAGCCCAGCATGGCCTCGGCTGCCGGATTCCACGCAGTGATGGTGCCGTCCAGCGACAGCGTCACGATCGCGTCGTTCGACGATTCCACCGCTGCACTGTACAGGCGTTCGCGGGCGGCGAAATGGTCGCGCGCCGCTTCGGTCAGGTAATGCTCCTGGACTTCGCGCTCGAGCTCGGCGGTCTTGGTGCGAACCTCGTCCAGCACGCGGGCAAAGGCGCGCGCCAGCACGCCGGTCTCGCCGACCGCCTCGAGCGGAATGTTCACCGCCTCGCCGCGGCCCACGCCCTCGACGGCCTGGGTCAGCTGGTTGATCGGCCGCGTCAGCGAGCGCGCGACCACGAAGGCGAGCGCGGCTGCGCACAGCATCGCGATCAGGCCGACCTCGATCGCCGTCTTGCGGATGGCGAGGGCGGGCGCCATGAAGGCGGTGTTCGGGATCGTCTCGATCACCGCCACCCATTCCTGTCCCGCGAGCAGCGCCGGTGCGAAGGCGACGCCGCCGGGACGATCGGCCTCGTCGTGCAGGATCTGCGCGAAACCTTCGGCGCTGCCCGTCGCGCCGGCGAGCGTCGGAAAATCGTCCTGCCATCGCGTCGATCGGCCGCGCTTCGAGGCGAATTCCCGGTCGGATTCGGGATGGAAGAGATAGTCGCCGCGGGCGTTCACCACGTAGAGCTGGGCGCCCGGCCGGGCCGCGACGCGCAGATGCGCGAAGATCGGGCGCATGTCGAGATCGATCATCAGGATCGCGTACGGCTTGCCGTCCGGTGCGAACACAGGCGTGCCGACGCACAGCATCGGCACGCCTGTCTTGGGATCCGTCGTGTTGCCGTCGAGAATGATCGGCGAGAGCCGGATGCCGCCGGGCGGCAGGCTCAGCGTCTCCTTGATGTAGTTGCGCTCGCCGCGCGTGATCAGCTCGTTCTCCGGAACGATCCGCACCGTGTTGCCCGGCCCGAGCCGGTCGACCCGGATCAGCTCGCGATAATTGTTCTCGATCCCGACAAGGCGGATCATCGCGTAGGTCTGCTTGGCCTGCAGCTCAGCGAAGTAGCGCATTGCGACCCGCTCGCGCCACGACTGCGCCGGCAGCCCTTCGCGGGGATCGGGAGCCCCCGTCTTCAGCGTGCGTATCAACGTTGCCAGATTTGGCGAGGCGCGATAGCCGTTGATGTCGTTGCGGGCACCGCCGACATAGTTTTCGAGCTCGGTCGCCATCAGGCGCGAATGCGACTCGATTCGATCGAGCGCGCGCGGCAGCAGCGCCCGCTCGAGGCTGCGGTAGCCGAGCCAGCCGACGGCGAACACCGCGATCGCGACCAGCAGGATCATCGCGACAGCCAGTCGCGTCGTCAGCGTGATGCGGCCGCCGAGCCGCGGACCCTCGCTCGCGGGCTGCGCGCCGCTCAGCAGGGGCTCTTTGCTTCGGCTGTCAGGAGTTCGGAACAGCATCGTGGCCTGGCCTGGGTCGAGTAGCCTGATCGCCTGCCGATGCCAGGCAATCGGAAACCATCGTCAGGAGGGCTGCCGGCTTGAACGGCTTGGGCAATGCGGAAACCGCTCCCAGCTTGGTAGCCATGGCAAGATAGTCGGGCTCTGACATCGAGGTCGGGGTGTGGGGACGTCCCGAGGTCATGATGATCGGAACACCCGGCGTTTGCTTGAGGATCATGCGCATCGCCTCCAGCCCGTCCATGCCCGGCATGAAGATGTCCAGGATCACCAGGTCGAAGCTCTCGCTTTTGAAGCGGACGAGCGCCTTCTCGCCGTCACCGGCGATGCCGACGACGTGACCGGCCCGTTCGAGCACGCGCTGAATTGTCAGCTGCATGAGCGGATCGTCGTCCACGACCAGAATCTTCGCCACGCTCCGCATCTCCCGATTGGCTGGCAGCAAGACCAACGGTCAGTTGTAAAGGTTTTGCCCAATTCGCGGCGCACCGCAAGCGCTTCGCCGCGCAAGTCACATGCAGGATGGGACGCGGTGATCGATGTCCCGTGCGGGCGAAGGGTGGACCGTCCGGGCGCCGTGCCTGCATTCGAGGCGCTCGCGCCGTAGTTGCATGGCGCGGAGCGCTTCACAATCGCCTCGTCCCGGCGAGGGCAGTCGCGCTGAATGCACAATATTTGAGCATATGTCTAAGGTCGACGATCCCGGGCAGCGCGACGGGTGGGAGACGATGCGGACCTGCACGGGACGGAGCGGCCACAGAGCGACATGCCGGGATGCGGCGTGACACCGCTTACGTCCTCCGATTGGGCGGGCCGCTAGCCGCTGAGATAGTCCGGCCAGCGGCCGCGAATGGTCGCGAGGTCGCTCAGCGTGCCGGTCAGGTGCTCGCGCAGATGCGTCTGCGCCTCGTCCGGCCGGCCCGCGGCGATCGCGTCGACGATCTGCTTGTGGTGGCGCAGGATGGTCTGCGCCTTGCCGGGCGAAGGCAGATGCAGCCGGCGCAGCCGGTCGATGTGACCGCTGCGGCTGCGGACCAGACTCCACAGCTCGTGCTTGTCCGCGGCGGTGTAGAGCCGCTCGTGGAATGCGTTGTCGACGATCGTGAACGAGGTGAAGTTGCCGTCCTTGGCGAACCGTCTCTGCTGGGCGATCAGGGCATGTAGTTCGTCGATCGGGGCCGCCGCCGGTTTCAGTGCGAGCAGACGCACGATCTCTAGCTCCAGCGCCTGGCGCAGGAACTGCGCCTGCTGCGCGCGAGTCACGTCTATGCGGCTAACCAGGGTCGCATGCTGCGGGAAGATGTCGACCAGGCCCTCTTCGGCCAGCCGCATCAGCGCGTCCCGGATCGGTGTCGAGCTGAGGCCGAACTCGGCTTGCAGCGCCGGCCGCGACAATGGCGCTCCCGGCGGCAGCGCCAGCGCGATGATCTGGTCGCGCAACCGCTCGAAGACTTGCGGTGCCGCGCGTCGGCTCGGATCGAGCCGTTCGGGCGGGAGAACCGCAGCAGGCGTCGCGGGCAATGCCATTGGTCGGACGTCCGGCTCGAATGTCGCAGGGCAGAACAGCCCTTGTCAGAGATGCACTAATGCATTAGTGCATCTCTCCGCCGGCCGTCAAGAAGGAGCCGGCATGCGAGGAGGGATGTCCCATGTTCGAGAAGTTCGGGCGCTCGGCCGCACGAGCCGCCGGCCTGCTGGCCGCGCTGCTGGTCGCGGCGGCCTGGAATGACGCCGCACAGGCCCAGCAGAAGACCGAGGTCTCGCTGTCGCGCCAGCCCGGCATCTTCTACATGCCGAGCCACATCATCGAGAAGAACAAGCTGATCGAGAAGCATGCTGCCGCGCTTGGCGTGCCCGGCGTCACCACCAAATGGCTGACCTTCTCCGGCGGCGGCGCGCAGACCGATGCGCTACTGTCGGGCAGCGTCGACATTCTCAATACCGGCACCGGCAATCTGCTGTTGTTGTGGGACCGTACCCGCGGCGGCGTGAAGGGTATCGTCGCGACCTCGGCACAGCCGATGACCCTGATCAGCCGCGATCCCAACATCAAGTCGATCAAGGACTTCGGTCCCAGCGACAAGATCGCTGTGCCGACCGTCAAGGTCTCGACCCAGGCCATCGTGCTGCAGATCGCGGCCGCCGAGGCGTTCGGCGCCGATCAGTGGAACAAGCTCGACGCCAACACCGTGCAGCTCGGTCACCCCGACGCCTATACGGCGCTGTCGAACCCGCAGCACGAGGTGCACAACCATTTCTCGATCCCGCCCTACACGTTCCTCGAATTGAAGAACGTCCCCGGCGCGGACGTCGTGATGAATTCGCCCGACGTGATGGGTGGACCGCTCAGCCAGGCGCAGTTCTTCACCACGACGAAGTTCGCCGACGCCAACCCGAAGATCATCCAGGCGGTGCGCGACGCCACCAAGGAGGCGCAAGACCTGATCCGCAGCGATACCCGGACGGCGGTGGAGATCTACAAGGAGATCACCGGCGACAAGACCTCGGTCGAGGATCTGCTCGCCTGGCTCAAGGAGCCCGGCATGATGGAGTGGAACCTGGAGCCGCAGGGCACGATGAAGTTCGCCGCGCATCTCGCCAAGATCGGCACCATCAAGACCCAGCCCAAGGCCTGGACCGACTACTACCTGCCGGTCGCGCATGATCTGAAGGGCAACTGATGTCTGCGCTGCTCGATGTCGATGGCGTCACTTTGCGCTACAAGACCTCCAGCGCCGTGATCACGGCGACCGAACGCGTCGGCTTCTCCGTCGACCGCTCCGATCGCTTCGTGCTGCTCGGACCGTCCGGCTGCGGCAAGTCGACCCTGCTGAAGGCGGTCGGTGGCTACATCAAGCCGAGCGAGGGTCGGATGCGCATCAACGGCCGCGAGATCACCGGTCCCGGCGCCGACCGCATGATGATCTTCCAGGAGTTCGACCAGCTGCTGCCGTGGAAGACCGTGCTCGCCAACGTGATGTTCCCGCTGCTGACGGCGCGGCGCATGCCGCGCAAGGAGGCCGAGAGCCGCGCCCGCGCCTATATCGAGAAGGTCGGGCTGACGCGCGTCGTCGATGCCTATCCGCATACGCTGTCGGGCGGCATGAAGCAGCGCGTCGCGATTGCCAGGGGCATGGCGATGGAGCCGGACATTCTCTTGATGGACGAGCCATTCGCGGCGCTCGATGCGCTGACGCGGCGCACCTGCCAGGACGAGCTGCTGCAGTTGTGGAACGAGACCAAGTTCACGGTGCTGTTCGTGACGCATTCGATCGCGGAAGCCATCAAGATCGGAAACCGCATCCTCCTGCTGTCGCCGCATCCGGGCCGGGTCAAGGCCGAGGTCATCGACGTCGACAAGGTGTCGGCCGAGGATGGCAGCGCCGCACGCCTGGAGAAGCAGATCCATGACCTGCTGTTTTCTGAACCCGCAACGGCACATTGAGGGCCGCTCCCATGGCTGAAGCAAAGATCATCCTGCGCGACACGGCCGCGGTGAGCGCGTCCCCGGCCGAGGTCGAGCGCAAGCTCAGCATGCTCGAGCTGCTGTGGAACGACGGCTTTGTGCGCAAGACCCTGATCATCGTCGTGCTGGCCGCGATCTGGCAGGCCTACGGCAGCTATCTCGACAATCCGCTGCTGTTCCCGACCTTCTCCGACACCATCGTCGCGCTCTGGGAAAAGGTGCGCGACGGCACCATTCCGATGCGCGCCTGGACCTCGCTGAAGGTGCTGTTCATGGGCTATGCCGCTGGCATCATGCTGGCGTCCATCCTGACCGTGCTCGCGATCTCGACCCGCATCGGCACCGATTTCCTCGAGACCGTCACGGCGATGTTCAACCCGCTGCCGGCGATCGCGCTGCTGCCGCTGGCGCTGATCTGGTTTGGGCTCGGCAGCGGTAGCCTCGTTTTCGTGCTGATCCATTCGGTGCTGTGGCCGGTCGCGCTCAACACCCATTCCGGCTTCAAGAGCGTGTCCAACACGCTGCGCATGGTCGGCCGGAACTACGAGCTGAGCGGCCTTTCCTATGTCATTCGCATCCTGATTCCGGCGGCGTTCGGCGCCATCCTCACCGGCCTCAAGATCGGCTGGGCGTTTGCGTGGCGCACCCTGATCGCGGCCGAGCTGGTGTTCGGCGTCTCCTCGGGGCAGGGCGGCCTCGGCTGGTTCATCTTCGAGAACCGCAATTTGCTGGAGATTCCGGCCGTCTTCGCCGGCCTGCTAACCGTGATCGTGATCGGCCTCGTGGTCGAGAACCTGATCTTCCGCACCATCGAGCGCCGGACCGTGCTGGCCTGGGGGACGCAATCATGAGCGAGCGCAAGCAACCCGATCAGCTGCGCAGCGCGCGCTGGTTCGCACCCGACGATCTCCGCTCCTTCGGCCATCGCTCGCGCGTGATGCAGATGGGCTACGCCGAGGAGGAATGGAAGGGCCGGCCGGTCATCGCCATCATCAACACCTGGTCCGACGCGCAGCCCTGCCACATGCACTTCAAGCAGCGGGTCGACGACGTCAAGCGCGGCGTGCTGATGGCCGGCGGCTTCCCGATCGAGCTGCCGGCGCTGTCGCTGTCGGAGTCGCTGTTGAAGCCGACCACGATGCTCTATCGCAACATGCTGGCGATGGACGTCGAGGAACTGTTGCGCAGCCATCCCGTCGACGGCGCCGTGCTGATGGGCGGCTGCGACAAGACCACGCCGGCGCTGCTGCTCGGTGCCACCAGCATGAACCTGCCGGCGATCTATCTCCCCGCAGGACCGATGCTGCGCGGCAATTGGAAAGGCAAGACGCTCGGCTCCGGCTCCGATGCCTGGAAGTACTGGGACGAGCGCCGCGCCGGAAAACTGTCGGACGCCGACTGGAATGCGATGGAGGCGGGCATCGCGCGCAGCCACGGCACCTGCATGACCATGGGCACGGCCTCGACCATGACTGCGATTGCTGAGGCGATCGGCATGACCTTGCCCGGCGCCTCGTCGATCCCCGCCGCCGATGCCGAGCACATCCGCATGAGCTCGGAGTGCGGCCGCCGCGTCGTCGAGATGGTGTGGGAGGACCTGACGCCGTCGAAGATTCAGACGCGGCCAGCGTTCGAGAATGCGATCGCGGTCGCGATGGCGATGGGCTGCTCGACCAACGCGATCATCCACGTGATCGCGCAGGCACGCCGCGCCGGCGCCGATATCGGCCTCGACGATTTCGAGGCCGCGAGCCGCAAGGTGCCGGTGCTCGCCAATGTCCGGCCGAGCGGCGACACCTATCTGATGGAGGACTTCTACTACGCGGGCGGGCTGCCCGGCCTGATGAGCCGGATGCCGGAGCATCTCCATCTGGATTGCATGACCGTCAACGGCCGCACGCTGGGCGACAACATCGCGAGCGCCGGCGTCTACAATGACGATGTGATCCGTCCGCAATCCAACCCGATCTACCGCGAGGGCGCGCTGGCCGTGCTCAAGGGCAACCTTGCGCCGGGCGGCTGCGTCATCAAGCCCTCCGCCTGCGAGCCGCGCTTCCTGAAACACACCGGCCCGGCGCTGGTATTCGACGACTATCCGTCGATGAAAAAGGTGATCGACGATCCCGATCTCGATGTCACCGCCGACCACGTGCTGATCCTGCGCAACGCCGGCCCACAGGGCGGACCAGGCATGCCGGAATGGGGCATGCTGCCGATCCCGACCAAGCTCGTGAAGCAGGGCGTGCGCGACATGGTGCGGCTGTCGGACGCCCGCATGAGCGGCACCAGCTACGGCGCCTGCATCCTGCACGTCGCGCCGGAAGCCTATGTCGGCGGTCCCCTGGCGCTGGTGAAGAACGGCGACCGCATCACGCTCGACGTCGCCGCGCGCACCATCAATCTCGATGTGCCGGAGGACGAATTGGCGCGCCGCCGTACCGAGTGGCAGCCACCGGCACCGCGCTTCGAGCGTGGCTATGGCTGGATGTTCGCCCGCCACATCAAGCAGGCCAATGACGGCTGCGATTTCGACTTCCTCGAGACCGGCTTCGGCGCTCCGGTGGGAGAGCCGGCAATTTATTAGTTCATAGCGCCGCGTTAGCCCGCGCTGTTTCCGCGCTCCCGGTGCGCTCCCTCCCCCCTTGCGGGGGAGGTCGGGGAGGGGGGGTACCCCAAGCGACACCGTTGATGTGGACCCCCACCCCCAACCCCTCCCCGCAAGGGGGAGGGGCGTGCAGCGAGCAGGACATGACCAAACTCAGCACCACCACCCGCAACAAGCTCAAGACCGTCTCGACCGCGACCGTCGCCACCGCGCTGTTCAAGCGCGGCCTGCGCATCCAGTGCATCCAGAACGTCCATCCGCTCAGTCCGGACGCCCCGACCATGGTCGGCGAGGCCTTCACGCTGCGCTACATCCCGGCGCGCGAGGACCTCAACACCATCGAGGTGTTCCGGGATCGCGGCCATCCGCAGCGCAAGGCCGTGGAGGAATGCCCGCCCGGCGCCGTGCTGGTGATGGACAGCCGCAAGGACGCGCGCGCAGCGTCCGCCGGCGCCATCCTGGTGAGCCGCCTGCAGCAGCGCGGCGTCGCCGGTGTCGTCACCGATGGCGGGTTTCGCGATGCGGCCGAGATCGCCAAGCTCGGCATCCCCGCGTTTCATCAGCGCCCGAGCGCGCCGACCAATCTCACCCTGCATCATGCGATCGAGATCAACGGCCCGATCGCCTGCGGCGATGCGCCGGTGTTTCCGGGCGACGTCGTCCTCGGCGATGCCGACGGCGTCATCGTCATCCCCGCCCATCTCGCGGACGAGATCGCGGAGGAGACGGTCGAGATGACCGCGTTCGAGGATTTCGTCGCCGAGCAGGTCGCGAACGGCCGCTCCATCCTCGGCCTCTATCCCGCGACCGATCCGCAGACGCCGCATGATTTTGCCGCCTGGCGCGCGAAGCACGGCCGCTAGCTTACCCCACACTCCGCTGGCGTCCCGGCCTTGAGCCGGGACCCAGAAACACAGGCGGATGTGACTACGAAGAAGGTGGCTCCAGCCTGCCCAACAACCGAGGACGGTGGTTATGGGTCCCTGCGTTCGCAGGGACGACACTGTTGGTCGGGCGAGATCCCGCTACACATCTCGCTGTTGCTGTCAGTCGCCGCGCTCACGCGCTTCTATCAACTAGACCCACCGCCCACAGTGCGAACGCATAGACGATCGCGACCTCGTCGAGGCGGTTGAAGCGGCCGGAGGCGCCGCCGTGGCCGGCGCCCATGTTGGTGCGCAGCACGACAGGGCCGCCACCGGTCATCGTCGCGCGCAGCCGGGCGATCCACTTCGCCGGCTCCCAATAGGTGACGCGCGGGTCGGTGAGACCGGCCATCGCCAGGATCGCGGGATAGGGCTTGGCGGCGACATTGTCGTAGGGCGAGTAGGACAGGATGGTGCGGAAATCGGTCTCGCTCTCGATCGGGTTGCCCCATTCGGGCCATTCCGGCGGCGTCAGCGGCAGGCTGTCGTCGAGCATGGTATTGAGCACGTCGACGAACGGCACCTCGGCGACGATGCCGGCGAACAATTCGCCCGAGCGGTTGGCGACCGCGCCCATCAGCATGCCGCCGGCGCTGCCGCCATGGCCGACGATGCGCTTGGCGCTGGTGTAGTTCGCCGTGATGAGGGCCCGCGCGCACGCCGCGAAATCGTCAAAGCTGTTGGTCTTCTTCTCGCGCTTGCCGTCGAGGTACCAGCCCCAGCCCTTGTCGGTGCCGCCGCGGATATGGGCGATGGCATAGACGAAGCCGCGGTCGACCAGCGACAGCCGGTTGGTGGAGAACGATGCCGGCATGGCATGGCCGTAGGACCCGTAGCCGTAGAGCAGCAGCGGCGCGGCGCCGTCGGCCTTGAAGTCGCGCCGATGCAAGAGCGAGACCGGCACCTCGGCGCCGTCGTCCGCCTTCGCCATGATGCGCGTGGTGACGTAGTCCGCCGGATTGTGCCCCGACGGGATTTCCTGGCGCTTGCGCAGCGTTCTAGCGCGCGTCACCATGTCGTAGTCCCACACCTCCGACGGCGTCGTCATCGACGAATAGGCAAAGCGCAGGTTGGTGGTGTCGAACTCGTAGGAGCCCATCGCGTCGAGCGAATAGGCGCCCTCGTCGAAGGCGATCGCGTGTTCCTCGCCGGATTTCAGGTCTCTGATCACGATCGACGGCAGCGCATTGGCGCGCTCCAGCCGCACAAGGTGGCCGGCATAGAGATCGTGGTCGAGCACATAGATGCCGGCGCGATGCGGAATGAGGTCGCGCCAATTGGCGCGCTCGGGCGCGGTCAGCGATGCGGTCACGATTTTGAAGTCGATCGCGCCGTCGGCATTGGTGAGAATGAACAGCTCGTCGCCGCGATCCGCGATCGAATATTGCACGCCGTTCTCGCGCGCGGCGACCAGACGCGGCGGCGCATCGGGATCATCGAGATCGATCAGCCGCTGCTCCGAGGTCTCATGGTCGCCCCCGGCAATCACGCAGAACCGGCCGGAGGTCGACTCGTGCACATGGGTGAACCAGCCGGTGTCCTTCTCCTCATAGACCAGCAAATCGTCTGATTGGTTGGTGCCGAGCTTGTGCCGCCATACCTGCATCGGGCGGTGATTGTCGTCGAGCTTGACGTAGAAGAAGCTCTTGCAGTCACGCGACCACACCACGCCGCCGTCGGTCTCCTCGACGAGATCGACGAGATCGTTTCCACCGTCCCAGTCGCGGACGCGGATGGTGAAATACTCCGAGCCCTTGGTGTCGGCGCTCCAGGCGGCCAGCTTGTGGTCGTGCGAATGCCGGCTGCCGCCGAACTTGAAATACTCATGCCCGCGCGCCAGAGCATCGCCGTCGAGCCCGATGGTCTCCGCCCCGCCGTTGCGCGGCGTGCGGCAGAACAGCTCGTGCTGGCCGCCCTCGCGGTACTTTCGGAAGTAGGCGTAGGGCCCGTCCGGCGATGGCACCGAGGAATCGTCCTCCTTGATGCGGCCGCGCATCTCCGCGACGAGCTTCTTCTGCAGCGGTGCGGTGTGGCCGAGCACGGATTCCGCATAGGCGTTCTCGGCCTCGAGATAGGCGCGGATGTCGGCGTCGAGCAGCGACGGATCGTGCAGCACCTCCTGCCAGCGCGCATCCTTCAGCCAGGCATAATCGTCGCTCACGGTGATGCCGTGGCGAGTGAAGGAATAAGGGCGGCGCGGCGCCACCGGCGCCTGGGTGCTGCTGTCGGTCATGTCGTCCTTTACGGGGTCACGCTCTCGCCGAGCCATTGGATCGCGGCGTCGAGGCCGCCGCGGCCATGCGGAATCTTCAACGCCACCAGCGCCATTTCGATCACACCGAGCGTGCCCAGCACCATCGGCGCGTTGACATGGCCCATATGGGCGATGCGGAACGCCTGGCCCTGGAGGTCGCCGATCCCGGTACCGAGCACGACGCCGCACTGCTCCTTGCAGTAGGTCTGCAGTACGGCCGGATCATAGCCGCCGCCGACCAGCACCGTGGTCACGGTGTTGGAACGCTCCGCGGCGTCTGCGATATTGAAGCCGATCACCTGGCCCTCGCTCCACTTCGCCACGGCGCGACGCACGGCCTCGGCGAGCAGCGCATGGCGCCGGAAGGCGTGCGGTAGCCCCTCGGCGAACAGCATGTCCATCGCCTGGCGCAGTGCGAACAACAGATGCACCGGGGCGGTGCCGCCATATTTGCGATAGTGCTCGGCGCCCTCGCGCTCGCTCCAGTCCCAATAGGGCGTGCGCATGTTGGCGCGCTTATGCGCCTCGAGTGCGCGCGCGTTCGCCGCGACGAAGCCGAGACCGGGCGGTGTCATCAGGCCCTTTTGCGAGCCGGACATCGCGACGTCGATGCCCCAGGCATCCATCTCGAACGGCATGCAGCCGAGCGAGGCGACGGTGTCGACCATATAGAGCGCCGGATGGCCCGCGGCCTTGATGGCGCGGCCGATCGCCTCGACATCGTTGACGACGCCCGAGGCGGTGTCGATCTGCGCCACCACGATGGCCTTGATGGTGTGCTCCTTGTCGGCGTGCAGCCGCGCCTCGACCTCGGCCGGGCGCACCGCGCGGCGCCAGTCGCCCCTGAGAACCTCGACCTCGGCGCCCATCGCGCGCGCCGCTTGGCCCCAGCCGATCGCGAAGCGGCCGCTCTCCAGCACGAGCAGCTTGTCGCCGCGCGACAGCACGTTGGAGAGCACGGCCTCCCAGGCGCCATGGCCGTTGGCGATGTAGATGTAGGTCTTGCCCTTGGTCGCGAACAGGCGGCCGAGATCGGACATGATGCCGTCGGTCAGCTCGACCATCTGCTTGGAGTAGATGTCGAGCGCCGGGCGGTGCATCGCCTGCAGCACCTCGTCGGGCATCGTGGTGGGTCCCGGGATGGCCAGAAACTCCCGGCCCGCGCGAACGGTCATTGTCAGTGTCCTCGGCGATGTGGTTTGGCGGTTGAGGGTGGTGGCGGGCTCTCGCACACGGCTGGCCCATGGTCGTTTTACGTGGCGCGGCGCATCAAGAAAAGCCGGAGAAGCCGGGGGGCTGGCATGCCCCGGCAGGCCGGCGCGTCAGGCCGTCAGCGCCTCGTCTCGCGGCAGCCGGCGGCCTCGGCCTCCTCGACCGAGCAGAACCAGCGCGTGCCCTTGGCGACGTGCATCTTGATCTGAGCGTACCAACGGCTCTTCGGCGTGTGATAGATGCACTCGCCGGCGCCGTTGACGTTGCCCTTGATGGTGCAGTCCGGTGACGGCGCAACCGGGCCCGAAGCCGAGGCGAGCAGGATGTTGCGCGCGCTCTCCGGCGGCTTGGTAGCGCCGAGGATCGTGGTCTTCTTGTTGCGCACCCGCCAGTCCCACGGTGCGATGAATGCGCCCTGCCACATGCCGGCCTTGGCGGCCCGCGCCTCCGCCTCGTCGGGCTCGTAGTCGTGCGAGAGCGTGCGATAGGCCAGCGCCCAGCCGCTGCGCACCAGCCATTTCTGGATGTCCTCGCCGTCGACGTCGCAGCGCGCGACCTGGCGACCGCGGCGATCGATCGAACGCGGATGACAGGTCCAGCTCTTGCCGTCCGCGTGCTTGATCAGCTCGTCACGCGCGGCCACGCCGCAGGTCCAGCGCTCGCCGTTCTTGTTCAGGCAGAGCTGATCGACGGCGGGCGCGTCGATGCCGCCTAGCCGGATGCGGGTGGTCCCGATCGTGATCCCATCGGCCTCACGGATCTTGGGAATCCCGGCGATGTCGGCCGCGGACGCGACGGACGGCAGCAGCAGGAGGAGCGCGAGCAGGGCTGGTTTCATCGACATGAACGGGCGCGGATCGTCCTTGGGGAGGGCTGGGGCAATTGTGCGGCGGATCGCCCGGTTGTTCCAGCGCCGTGATTGCCTGACCCGCTCAACTTCGCGCGATGGTGGGGATGTTTCGACTCGAGCTATCACCTCGACGGCAGTGCGCTCCCCTCCCCGCACGGGGGAGGGGAGTCGACCGCCATCAACTCCCTCACCGCATCACGACCCTTCGCGCCAGCGCCAGGCCCATCAGCACGAAGGCGGATGTCACCTCGGGGCCGCCGACCAGGATGCGGGTCGGGGTCTTCATCTTGTTCCATTCATAGGCGCGGTACGGATGCCGCCGGCCGCCCTCGCCGAACGACGTCACGATGCAATGCACCGCGGGCGCGAAGCTCGCCGCAGCGCCGCCGAGATGGCCGAGCGCGATCAGCGCCAGCGCGGCGTCGAACGGGTTCATCTCGCGGCCGATCAGCTCGTCCTCGACATAGCCGAGCACGCGCAGACGAATGAGCTCGAACGCGCCGTCGGGATCGATCGCCCGCCGCGCGGCGGGCGGCAGTGCCATGAAGGCGTGGTAGCAGCGGCCGAAATAGGCGCAATACAGCTCCGGCAGATAATAGATGTGCGCGCGCGGGTCGGCGAAGGCGCCGCTCAGCACCAGCCGCTGCTGGAAGCCGACGATTCGCCTGACGACGTCGAGCCGGGCTTGTGTCTCCAGGACCTGCCAGCGTGCGAGGTTGCGGAACGACACTTCGAGCACGTCGAGATTCAGCGTCGGATCGAGATCGTTGCCGTAGGGCCGCTCGCCGGCCAGGCTGTCGATCCAGGTCGCGACGCCGCCCTCATAGTCGATGTTGTCGTTGATCGGCACCGTCACGCGCGGCTCGTTGCCGCCGGCGCGCACCTGGTAGCCGGCATAGAAATCCAGCAGCGGCTGGTTCAACATCGGGTCGTCCGAGCCGGCCTGCGTCGCCGCCGAGAACGAGCACGCCGTGGTGTCGCAATCCGGCACGTAGACGCCGAAGCCGAGGTCCTGCTTGATCTGGGTGAAGAAGCGCGAGAAGCGCGGATGCGGCGGCGGCGCCAGCGCGGTGACGACGTCGTAGCTCTTGCCGTCGGCGCCGCGCACCTCCTCGCGGCTGACGGTCAGGCAGAACTCGACCATGGCCGAAATCGCCGTGCGCGCCGCGGTCGCCTGCTCCGACGAGGCGAGGCCGGTCTCCAGATAGCTCAGCAGCGCCTCGGTGAAGAACGCGTCGTAATAGGCCGAGCGGTGGCGGATCTGCACCGGCTCCCACATCGGCTCGGCGATGCCGCGCCACGGCGGATTGATGACGGCCGCCGCCGGCGAGCGCGCGATGAAGACGCGGGCGAGGTTGAACAGCAACGTCGAGTTCTTGTAGCCGCGCGCGTCCAACCCCTGCAGCGCCATCAGCACCTCGCGGCCCTTCATGTCGGGATCGCCGATCAGGTTGAAGGCGGCATAGGTCGGGATGAAGCCATTGCGGCTGAACGAGCCGAGCAGGTCGGCGCCACAGGCCCGGATCACGCGGTCGATCTCGGCTTCCGGCGGCATGGCCGCCGCGGCGGTCCGGCGCGGCGGGGCAGGGTGATGCAAGGCGACGCTGTCGACCAGATCGGCGATCGGGCGGCCGACCTGCTCCCAGTCCGGCGTCGGATTGTCGCGGGCGAGAACCAGCGCGTCGCGCAGCGCATTGAGAACAGCGGGATCGTTCAACTCGGGCAGGCCGGCACGGCGCAGCAATGCGCGCAGCGCGGGGTTCCCCAGCGCGGTCCGGTAGAATTTCGACAGATGCGGGTCGCCGCTGCCGGGCCGGCGCAGGATGGGATCGCAGACCTCGTACAGCGAGGGCCCATCCTTCCGGGCCGTCAGTGCGCGGCAGGCCGCGCCGGCGAAATACTGGAAACTCAAGCGAGGACTCGCAGGTTGTCGGAGGCGGGACGGACGGCATGCGCTGCTCGAAACGCCCGGCAAACGGCGCGTCACGCGCATGCATGGGGCAAACTGACACGCTGGACGGCCAAAGACAACGTGACGGCGGTCACGGCGCGCGAGGCCGATCTGGCGGTATTATGGCTTCCCGGCGGTCCGCCCAGGGCCCTTTGGAGATCGGCGCCATGGTTAAATTTGCGTTTCTCTTCAAGTGCTTGAAAAGTCAATGCTGTTCCGATGTTGCTTGGGATGCGGGTTCGGGTTAAGCCTATCTTCGTTGCGGTGCCGCAAATTGCGCGCAATTCGACGACACATCGTCTCGCAACCCCTCAAACCTCAGAGGCGCCAGCGCGACCAAAGGGTGCGCCCCTTTGGCCACGCTTGGGCAGGCTCGGACCAGGATTGACGTGATGACCGCAAGGCAGCCTTCTCTCTCCCGCCGATCGGCCGTGATCGCCGCCGCGCTTCTCTGTACGGTGTCGCTCGCGATCGGTGCGCATGCTGCCCTCAACAAGCGTTCGCTCGAGGCGCCCAAGGCGGCAGCCTCCGAGCAGAGCAGCGTGGCGACCGGCAACGGCGCGCGCCTCGCGCTGGTCATCGGCAATGGTCATTACCCCGATGCGAATGCGCCGCTCGTCCAGCCGATCAACGATGCCCGGGCGCTGACCGGCGCGCTGCGCCGCGACGGCTTCGACGTCGATGTCGTCGAGGATGCCAACAAGGACGACATGATCCGCGCGGTCGAGCGCCTCAAGGCCAGGATCAAGCCCGACTCGGTCGTGATGCTGTTCTTCGGCGGCTACGCCATCCAGGCGGGACGCGAGAGCTACATGATCCCGGTCGATGCCAAGATCTGGAAGGAGGCCGACGTGCGCCGCGACGGCACCAGCATCGAGGGCCTGCTCGATACGGTCCGCGAGCAGGGTGCGCGCGCCAAGCTGGTCGTGATCGACGCCGCGCGCCGCAATCCCTATGAGCGCCGCTTCCGCGCCTATTCGCACGGCCTGGCGCCGATCAATGCGCCTGCCAATGCGCTGATCCTGTCGTCGGCGACGCCCGGCAAGGTGCTGGACGATCCGAAGGGCCAGAACAGCGTGCTGGTCGGCGAGCTGCTCAATCAGCTCGGCAAGAGCCCGAGCGCCGAGGCGGTGTTCAACAAGACCCGCAACGCCATCGCGCGCAGCTCCGACGGCGAGCAGGTGCCGACCGTGTCGTCCTCGCTGGTCGAGGACATCCGCTTCAGCGCCGACGTCGCCAACGCCGGCAGCTGAGCTTAGCCTGTCCCGCTCCTGAGATGCTCCGCCCTCTCGGCGGCCTCCCACCCTCCCCTGGACGGGGAGGGTCGCCTCTCGGCGAGCGAAGCGAACCGTGGGGCGGGGTGGGGTGATCTCTCCACTTGCACCGTCATCCGTGGCTCCACCCCACCCCGCCGCACGTCGCTGACGTGCCGCGCGACGACCCTCCCCCTCCAGGGGAGGGTGGGGCCGCGTGCCCCTCAGACCCTGCGACGTTACGTCGGTCAATTGCTCGCCATCACAGGCCGCACCGGGTCGCCTTCGCGCAGCAGCGCGCCGGCGCGGGTGACCACGACGTCGCCCTCGGCGAGGCCGTCGCGGATCTCGACCTGGCCGCCGGCCATCAGGCCGATCTCGACCCGCTTGGTCTCGATGCGCTGGGCGCGGACCACCTGCACCACCGTGCCGTCCGGGTCGTACAGCACGGCGGTCAGCGGCACCGCGACGCCGCAGCTCTGGCCGATCTTGATCACGGCGCGCCCGAACGAATTCACCAGCAGCCGCGCCGTGCCGTTGATGCCGATGAAGGCCTGGCCGAGCTGGCTGTTCGGCTCGACGGTCGGCGCGACCCTTCGAATCTTGCCTTCGACCTCGCCGGCCCCGACGATGCGGATCCGCGCCGTCTGGTTGACGGCGAGCTTGGCGAGCTGCGCGCTCGGCACCAGGCCGACGAGATCATATTCGTTGCGGGCGAGAATGGAGAACAGCGCCTCGCCGCGACCGGAGGCAAACGCGCCGATGGTGGCGCTCGACGACAGGATGGTGCCCGCCACCGGCGCCTGGATCATGATCGTGCCGCCCTCCGGCGGCGTCAGCCGCGCCAGGTTCTGTCCGGCCGTGACGGTGTCGCCGGCATCGACCAGCACCTCCGCGACCTTCAGTCCGGGACGGTCGGGCCTGACCGCGGTCTCGTCGCGCGCCAGCACCATGCCGGACACCTCGACCGTGTTGTCGAAGCAGGCCTTGGTCGCCTTGAGCACGCTGACCGCGGCGCCCCTCGGCGCGGTGTCCTCGGCTGCCGCCGCAGCCTGCATCATCGCCAGCAGGCCCGCGGCGGCGAGCATCGGCATCCGGCGCAGCGTGGCGGCAATTGCGGCATGTCCCATGCGAAACGATCCTCGCGAAAATCCATTCATTCAGCGGCCGCGGTCGGGATAGCAGACGCGCCGCCGCCGGGCCAGCCGACCCGCGTCCCTGGTAGTCGCGCCAGGGTGCCGCGACGTTCAGCCGACGGTGCCGAACTTCTCGGCCGGGTCCACGTTGACGCTGCCGAATGTCAGACGTCTTTTCACTTGGGACTCACGACCATGCTTCGGCTCTGGATACCGCTTCTGCTCTGCGCCGTCGTCGTCGCGCCTGCGGTCTCCGCCGAGCTCACCGCCGACGCCGTCAACGGCGCCGAGTTGCGCAAGCGGCCGCCGGCCGAGGAGAAGATGGATCCGGTGGCGATCCGCGCCCAGGTGCTGCTCGATCGCGCGCGCGTCTCGCCCGGCGAGATCGACGGCCGCTTCGGCGACAATGCGCGCAAGGCGCTCGCCGCATTCGCGCGCGCCAAGGGCCTTGCCGGCGATCAGGGCCTTGCCGGTGATGCGAAGCTGACGCCGGAGCTGTGGGATGCGCTGCTGCGCGGCGACCAGGGGCCTGCCATCGTCTCCTACACGATCACCCGCGACGATGTGAGAGGGCCGTTCCTGAAGAAGCTGCCGCAGCACATGGAGGACATGAAGGACCTGCCGGCGCTCGGCTACACCTCGCCGCGCGAGGCGCTGGCCGAGAAATTCCACATGAGCGAACAGCTGCTGTCGGCGCTCAATCCGAAGGCCGGCTTCGACAAGGAGGGCGAGCAGATCGCCGTCGCCAATGTGATCAAGCCGGACGAGGCGGCACCGGAGATCACGCGGCTCGACATCAGCAAGGACGCCGGCACCGTGCAGGCGTTCGACCGGGACGGCAAGCTGGTGGCGGTGTTTCCCGCCACGGTCGGCAGCGAAGAGAAGCCGACGCCGGTCGGCAGCTTCAAGGTGATCTCGATCGATGCCAACCCGAACTACCGCTATAACCCCGACTACAAGTTCAAGGGTGTGAAGGCGCGCAAGCCGTTCACCATCAAGCCCGGTCCGAACAACCCGGTCGGCGCCAATTGGATCGGCCTGTCGGTCGGCATCGGCTACGGCATCCACGGCACCGCCGAGCCGTCCAAGGTCGGCAAGTCGGAATCACACGGCTGCGTCCGGCTGACCAATTGGGACGTGCGATTTCTCGGTGACCACCTCGCGAAGAAGGCGAAGGTGGAGCTGCATTGAATGTTCACAATCATTCCGGGGCGGTTGGATTGCTTCGTCGCTTCGCTCCTCGCAATGACGGAGCACGTCAATCTGCATCTGCGCGTAGCGGCCGATTTATCCAGTCATCTCAACTTGATCTGGGCTGTCCAGATGTTCGGTAAAAAAGAAATAGCTTGCGCCGTCGGGCAAATCAGGAGGAGATTTGCGCCCGTCCCGCCTCATTGAAGAGGGGCGCCTTCGCGAACGTCACGATGCGTTGAGGTGGGATGCGATGGCCGCGGCGGGCGCAGCGTGTTCGACACGCGGACGTACGCCATGCTGCGGACGGTGAAGTCGCAGGGTCCTGGCCTCCCGACGCTGAGGTCCGCGCAATGCGCGCGTCATGCGCGCGTTGTCGCCACGGTGGCAAACAAGCCGGTCACCGAGGAGACTGCGTATAAATCGTAAAGCCATCGCGCAGGGAGGGCCGGGTCATTCCGGCTGTACCTGTGGTTCTGCCGCCTGCATTTTTTCTCGCAGGCGGACCGCAGGCCTCAGCCGAGGCCTGGCTCTCCCTGCGCCCTCTGCTTCAAGAGGGTGTCCCGATGAGCACAGCTCGGACGCGAAACGCGCCGCGAGAACGCTGGCGCTCAGCCGCGTGGGCTGTTTGACAATCACATCAGAACTACAGGCTCGGCGCCACTATCTCGCAAACGACCGCGACGGCGCCACATGCAGCGCATAGGCATCGGCCGCCTCGCTGACGCGCGGATAAAGTTCGGTCACCAGCGGATCGTGGCCCGGAATGAAGCGGTCGGGATGCCCGGCGAGGCGCTCGATGATCTCCCAGCCCTGGATCATGTCGCCGATATTGAGCACGATCGGAAACGGGCTGCGGCGCTGCAGATTGGCGTAGTAGTGCGCGGCGTCGGAGGCGAGCACGACCGGGCCGCGCGCGGTCTCGACGCGCACCACCTGCAGCCCGTCGGAATGGCCGCCGACCCGGTGCACGGTGACGCCGGGCGCGACCTCGCCGTCGCCGTTGTGGAAGGTGACGCGGTCGCCATAGATGTGGCGCACCATGGTGGTCACGTGCTCGACGGTGAACGGGTAGCGCAGCATGCCGTTGCACATGCAGCGGCCCGTGGCATAGGCCATCTCGCGCTCCTGCAGATGAAAGCGCGCGTTCGGGAAGCGGTCGAGATTGCCGGCGTGATCGTAGTGCAGATGGGTCACGATGATGTCGCGGATGCCGCCCGCGTCGACGCCGAAGGAAGCGAGCGCGTCGATCGGATCGCGCGTCAGGGTGCGGTGGCGGATCTCGGCCTCCGCGGCGTTGAAGCCGGTATCGACCAGGATGTCGCGCCCGTCACGGCGGATCAGCCACACGAAATAGTCGAGATCCTGCGCCGTGGCGTCGTGCGGGTCCGGCTGCAGGAAGTTCATATGCGGCGTGCGCGGCGACATCGTCGCATAGCGCAGCGCGTAGATCTCGGCAGCGTTCCCCATGATGGCCTTCTCGTTGGTTGGGCACGGCCGCCATCGAGCCATCGGCAGGGATGGAGGTCAATCGCGGTGCTCGTCGAACCGGACGGCGCGCTGCCGCGACACAGCGTGAGGCATCTCACATTTCAGGCCATTGGGATCGTTGCATGGTCCACTCGTGTCATGACCCGCAGCTCGCAAGAGGCTCCTGCGGGCGGTCGCCGCCTCAGACGATTCTTCAACCTCTGCAAGCGGTTGACGTGCCGTCACGGCGATTTGATAATGCCTGACGCGTGGGATATGGTCGCCGCGGCGCAAGCTGGACGGCGCCTGATTGCTGACCGCTGGACCGCCATCGTGATGACTTTCCGCCTGCTGTTGCCGCTCGGCCTGATGTTCTCCGTCGCGTTCTCGGCCGTGGTCTCCTGGCCCGCGCGCGCGGCCGGCGACCGTTTCGCGCTGGTGATCGGCAATGCAAAATATCCGGATGCCGAGGCGCCGCTCAAGGAACCGGTCAACGATGCCCGCGATCTCACCGACGAGTTGAAGCGCGACGGTTTCAGCGTCGAGACGCTGGAAAATGCCGGCGGCGACGCGATGCGCCGCGGCCTCGATCGGCTCTATGGCAAGATCAAGCCGGGCTCGGTGGCGCTGCTGTTCTTCTCCGGCTACGGCATCCAGTCGAGCCGGCAGAGCTACATGATCCCGGTCGACGCGCAGATCTGGCAGGAGGCCGACGTGCGGCGCGACGGCATCGGCCTCGAGCAGGTGCTGCAGGAGATCAACAGCCGCGGCGCCGGCGTGAAGATCGCGCTGCTCGATGCGTCCCGGCGCAATCCCTATGAGCGCAGGTTCCGCACCGCCTCGGCCGGCCTCGCGCCGGTCATCGCACCGAGCGGTACTTTGGTGATGTATTCGGCGGCGCTGTCCGCTGTCGTGACGGATGGCGGGCGCGATCGCAGCCTGTTCGTGCAGGAGCTCCTGAAGGAGATCCGCGTTCCCGACCTCACCGCCGAGGAGACGCTGAACCGCACCCGCGTCGGCGTCACCCGCGCGTCGCGCAGCGAGCAGGTGCCGTGGATCTCGTCGTCGCTGGCGGAGGACTTCTCCTTCGTGCCGGGCAATGGCGTCAGGCCGACGCCGCCGGCCGAGAGCAGTGTCGCACCTGCACCTGCGCCGACCCCGACACAGGTCGTGGTGGCGCCGCCGGTACCGTCACCGCTGCCGCCGGCTCCGCCCGCGCCGCAGCCGACGCCGGTGCAGAAGGTGGATACCCCGCCGCCCGCGCCGCCGGTTGCTCCAGCGCCGCCGGCGCCATCTCCTGTGATCGCGAACGTGGCGCCCGCCGCTCCGGCTGCGCCCGCGGCCCCCGCCGCTCCGGCAGCGCCTGCGCAGGATCCGTTCGCCGACGATCCGACGATCAAGAGCCTGAGCGCCAAGATCGCGGCCAATCCGGAGGATGCCGGCGCGCTGTACCGGCGCGGCCAGGTGTATGCGAGCAAGGGCGCCTACGCGCAGGCGATCCGCGATTTCGACGACACCATCCGGATCAATCCGAAGGACGTCGAGGCGCTCAACAACCGCTGCTGGGCCCGCACCGTCGTCGGCGAGCTGCAGCCTGCGCTGCGCGATTGCAACGAGGCGCTGAGGCTGCGGCCGAATTTCGTCGACGCGCTCGACAGCCGCGGGCTGGTCAACCTCAAGAGCGGCGCGGTCAAGAACGCACTCGCCGATTTCGATGCGGCGCTGAAGATCAATCCGCGCCTGACGTCATCATTGTACGGCCGGGGTCTCGCCAAGCAGCGCAACGGCGCCGCGCAGGAGGGTGCGCTCGACATCGCCAACGCCAAGGCGATGGACCCCAACATCGCCCGCGAGTTCGAAGCCTACGGCGTGCGCTGATTTGTTGCGCGCGTCGGCCGGCCGGCTCGAACCATGCGGCAGGCCGGACCGACATAACAGCGAACAGCCGGGTGTCGCGAGCGGGCCTTCGCGGCGGAGACCGGGATGATCAGTTCGCGTGAGGAGGGATGGCAATGACCGCACCGAAAACGAATTCGACCAGGACCGCCGGCCTGACGGCTCTCCTGGCCGTGACAGTTCTGAGCGCAGCCGCGTCGCTGAGCGCGATGCCGGCCTTCGCCGCCGATGATGTCAGCGAGGATCAGATCGTCCGCGCGTTGGCCGGGCCGAAGAGGCCGCTGACCCGCGGACTGTCGATGTCGCCGCCGTCCGAGGCCGCGCCTGCGATCGCGCCGGAACAGGACAAGTTCCTGCAGAGCATTCGCGGCCGCTCGACGCGCTCGCTGTCGTCAGCCGAGCGCGAGGAGATCGCGGCGGTCGCCAAGACCAAGCCGAACATCGATCTCGAGATCACCTTCGACTACAACTCCGCCAACATCAGCCAGAAGTCGCTGCCGTCGGTGCAGGCGCTCGGCCGGGCACTGACGAACGCCGAGCTGAAGGGGTCGACCTTCGTCGTCGCCGGTCATACCGATGCCGCCGGTGGCGAGGCCTACAATCAGGATCTCTCCGAGCGCCGCGCCGATTCGATCAAGCGCTATCTGGTCGAGAAGTTCGGCATCGCCGGCGCCGACTTGGTGACGGTGGGCTACGGCAAGAGCAAGCTGAAGGATCCGAGCCAGCCGCTCGCCGAGGTGAACCGCCGCGTTCAGGTCGTCAACATGCAGAGCAAGACGGCGGCGGCCAAGTAGCGCCGCGTCCATCAAGCGCCGTCGGGGGTCGCGTGGCCGGAGATCGAAGTGAACGGATGCGTCCCGCAGGATTGTGGGGCGCATCGCCTTGTCGGAGCGCCCCGCGCCAAATTCGCAGCATCCATAACCCGCATCTCGCGCCGACCGGATCCCCCTGCCGATGAAGCTGCCAAAATCCCTCAAGTCCGCGGCCAGCGCGGTCGTCTTCGTGGCCCTGTTCGCCGGCTATTACTGGTATGAGCATCGTCCCCATCACGCTGCCGAGGAACCGCCGATGCAGGCCCAGGTGCTGGTGACCAAGGCGGTGAAGGCCTGCTTCTCCGATCTGGTGCGCGTCACCGGCTTCGTCATGGCCCGCCGCGAGGCGGTGGTCGGCGCAGATCAGGAAGGCTCGCGGGTCATCGACGTTCTGGTCAAGGAGGGCGACACCGTTACCGAGAACCAGGAGTTGGCGCGCCTGACGCCGCCACCGCCGCAGCCGGGAGCGCCAGCGGCGGCCGCGAACCGGCCGGTGTCGCTGCGTGCGCCGGCCGCAGGACTCGTCACCGAGGTCCGCACGATCGCCGGTGCGCCGGCCTCGCCGCAGGCCGGTCCGATGTTCCGTATCGCCGTCAACAACGAGCTGGAGCTCGACGCCGAAGTTCCGAGCATTCATCTCCTGAAGCTCGGCGCGGGCGCGCCGGTGCG
The DNA here is from genome assembly GCF_032484535.1 of Bradyrhizobium sp. SZCCHNS3016. NCBI lineage: Bacteria > Pseudomonadati > Pseudomonadota > Alphaproteobacteria > Hyphomicrobiales > Nitrobacteraceae > Bradyrhizobium > Bradyrhizobium sp. SZCCHNS3016. The sequence goes on along the minus strand of NZ_JAUETE010000012.1, from coordinate 85,120 downwards.
CATCACCCGTGACAACCTTCCCGACATTGTCGGCCGTCTGCGCGTGGTGGCACCGCAGGTCGACCGGACCACCCAGCTGGGCCATGTCCGCATCGCGCTGACCAGCAATCCGTCGCTCAAGCCCGGCATGTTCGCGCGCGCCAATATCGATGCCCGGCGGAGCTGCGGCGTCGCCGTGCCCAACACGGCAATCGATCATCTCACCATCCAGGTCGTGAAGGGCAACACGATCGAGACCCGCCGGGTGCGGGTCGGCCTGGTGTCGGATACATCGAGCGAAATCCTCGACGGTCTGACAGAGGGTGAAATCGTGGTGGCCGACGCCGGCAGCTCGCTGCACGATGGCGACCAGATCAAGACCATGTTTGCCGAAGACATCGATCGCACGCGGGTACGCTGATGGCACTGAATATTTCGGCATGGTCGATCCGGAACCCACTGCCGTCGATCCTCTTCTCCATCATCCTGCTGATCCTGGGCTGGATGAGCTTCACCAAGCTCGCGGTCACGCGGCTGCCGAACGCCGACATTCCGGTGATCTCGGTCGCGGTGGCGCAATTCGGCGCGGCGCCGTCGGAGCTTGAATCCCAGGTCACCAAGATCATCGAGGACGGCGTCTCCGGCGTCGAGGGCGCGCGCCACATCCAGTCGCTGATCACCGACGGCCTGTCGGTGACGACGATTACGTTCGCGCTCGAGACCAACACCGATCGCGCCATCAACGACGTCAAGGACGCCGTGACGCGGGTGCGCTCCGACCTGCCGCAGAACGTCACCGAGCCGCTGATCTCGCGCGTCGACAAGATCGGCCTGCCGATCGTCACCTATGCGGCGATCTCGCCGGGCAAGACGCCGGAGCAGCTGTCGTTCTTCGTGGACGACGTGGTCAAGCGCGAGCTGCAGGGCGTGCGCGGCGTCAGCCAGGTCGAGCGCATCGGCGGCGTCGAGCGCGAGATCCTGGTCTCGCTCGATCCCGACCGGCTGCAGGCCATGGGCCTCACGGCGGTCAATGTCAGCCAGAGCCTGCGCGGCACCAATGTCGACGTCGCCGGCGGCCGCGCCGAGATCGGCAAGAACGACCAGGCGATCCGCACGCTTGCCGGCGCGAAAACGCTGAACGAGCTGTCCAACACGATGATTCCCCTGTTCGGCGGCGGCGAGGTCCGGCTCGCCGATCTCGGGACGGTCACCGACACGATCGCCGATCGCCGTACCTTTGCGCGCTTCAACGGCGAGCCGGTGGTCGCGCTCGGCATCAAGCGCTCCAAGGGAGCCAGCGACGTGGTCGTCGCGGCCGCGGTGCAAAAGCGCATCGACCAGGTGAAGGCCGCCCATCCCGACGTCGATCTGAAGCTGATCGACACCTCGGTCGAGTTCACCAAAGGCAACTACGAGGCCGCGATCTCGACCCTGTTCGAGGGCGCGATCCTGGCCGTCATCATCGTGCTCCTGTTCCTGCGCGACTTCAGGGCCACGGTGATCGCGGCGATCTCGCTGCCGCTGTCGATCTTCCCCGCCTTCTGGGCGATGGACATCCTCGGCTTCTCGCTGAACATGGTCTCGTTCCTGGCGATCACGCTGTCGACCGGCATTCTCGTCGACGACGCCATCGTCGAGATCGAGAACATCGTGCGCCACATGCGGATGGGGAAGTCGCCCTATCGCGCCGCGCTCGATGCCGCCGACGAGATCGGGCTCGCGGTCATCGCGATCAGCCTCACCATCATCGCGATCTTTGCACCGGCGAGCTTCATGTCCGGCATCGCCGGCCAGTTCTTCAAGCAGTTCGGCATCACCGTCTCGGTGCAGGTGTTCTTCTCGCTGCTGGCGGCGCGCTTCGTCACGCCGATGCTGGCGGCCTACTTCCTCAAGCATCACGACCATGACGATCCGCCGCCCGGATTCATCCTGCGTGCGTATCAGCGCATCGTCACATGGTCGGTGAAGCACTACTTCGTCACGGTTCTCTTGGGCATCGGCATCTTCGCAGGATCGATCTGGAGCACGACCCTGCTATCGCAAGGGTTCCTGCCTGCCCAGGACGCCGCGCGATCGCTGCTCGCGATCGAGCTGCCGCCAGGCGCGCAACTCGCCTACACCGAGAAGGTCACCGAGGACATCGTCGCGCGCCTGCGCAAGCGGCCCGAGGTCCGCAGCGTGTTCGTCGACGGCGGCCGGCTTCAGGGCGCGATGGAGGTTCGCCGCGCCGGGATGATCGTCAACTACACGCCGAAGACCGAGCGCAAGATCACCCAGAAAGAGCTCGAGCTCGAGATCACCAAGGATCTCGAAACCATTCCCGACATCCGCTTCTGGTTCACGGACGAAAACGGCTTGCGTCCGATCAAGCTGGTGCTGACGGGCTCGGATCCCAAGCTGGTCGACAACGTTGCGAGCGAGCTCGCCTCGCAGATGAAGCGGATTCCGATCATCTCCAACGTGGTGTCGGACACTTCGCTCGACCGGCCGGAGTTGCGGGTGCAGCCGCGCGCGGATCTGGCGGCACGTCTGGGCGTGTCGACCGAAAGCCTATCGCAGACCATCCGCGTCGCCACGATCGGAGATGTTGGACCTGCGCTGGCGAAGTATGACGCCGGCGGCCGGCTGGTCCCGATCCGGGTGCAGCTCGAGGACGCGGCGCGCAGCGACGTGAAGATCCTCGAACAGTTGCGGGTGCCGCTCGGGCAGTACGGCGAAAAGGGCGGCGTGCCGCTGGCGGTGGTCGCCGACATCAAGCTCGACCAGGGGCCGACCAGCATCAGCCGCTACGATCGCGGGCGACAGGCCACCGTCGCCGCCGACCTCGTCGGACTGGCGGCGCTCGGCGACGCCACCAAGCAGATCGACGAGCTGCCGGTCAGAAAGAGCATGCCTGCCAGCGTCAAGCTGATCCCGTCCGATGATGCCGAAAGCCTGAACGAGCTGGCCTCCGGCTTCATCACGGCGATCACCGCTGGCTTGATGATCGTCTACGCCGTGCTGGTGCTGCTGTTCGGCACCTTCCTGCAGCCGATCACGATCCTGTTCTCGCTGCCGCTGTCGATCGGCGGAGCGATCGGCGCGCTGATGCTGACGGGCAAGCAGCTGACCATCCCGGTCTATATCGGCATGATGATGCTGATGGGCATCGTCACCAAGAACGCGATCATGCTGGTGGAGTTCGCGGTCGAGGCGATCCATGCCGGGATCAGGCGCGACGAGGCGATCATCGATGCCGGCATGAAGCGGGCGCGTCCGATCGTGATGACCACGATCGCGATGGTCGCCGGCATGATGCCGAGCGCGCTCGCGGTCGGTGCCGGCGGCGAGTTCCGCTCGCCGATGGCGCTGGCGGTGATCGGCGGGCTGGTGTTCTCGACCGTGCTGTCGCTGTTGTTCGTGCCGGCGATGTTCCTGGTGATGGACGATGTCGGCGCGTTGTTCGCCCGGCTCGGCCGCAAGCTGATCGTCTCCTCCGGCGATGCCGCCGACGAGGCGCAGTCTGGCCATGGGCCGGAGGCGGGGCATCAGCCAAAGCCGCCGCCGTCGGCGATGTCGCCGGCTGCGGAATGAGATGACGTGCTTGGAACGAGCTGTTTCAGTTCGCGGTCGAGGGCGTACGGCGGCGGGCGCTGAGATCGTGGGCCTCGCTCGGCGTGCTCTCGAGCGGCGCGGCGGTCTCAGGCGGAACGATCAGGGCAACGAAGCCCTGGCTCGCGCCCTCCAGGCCGAACAGCTTGGTCCGGAGCGTGAAATCGGCCCGCACCGAACGTCGCGCCTGCGCCGCCGCGGCTTGCATGCCCGAGATGCAGGAGATGTCGGAGTCGTAGCACAGCGCCGCCCAGCCCTGCGCGGTCAGCACTTTGGACGGAGGCTGCAGCTCGTGCGGGTGCACCAGCGCCATTTCATAGCGCGGATGGTCGGGACTGTAGAACGCAGCGGCAAAAGCAAGGCCGTCATCGCCGCCGACGGCGGGAAGAATGCCGTTCGACGCCGTCCGCCACAGGCGGTCGAGCTCAGTCACGGCCGGCTCATAGAAGTTGCGGCCCTCGTTCAACGGAACGTAGTTCCGGTACAATGCATGGAGGGGCGCCACGACAGTGGCCGCGAATGCCGCGATCGCGATCGTCGCCGCGGCGAGATTGATCGTGATGTCGCGGGGAGCGTGATAGCTCGCGCCGCACACGATCACGATGACGAACAGGAAGATGCCCTGCAGGCCCCACAGCGGCGGCATGTCGGTGCCGAACACGACCGAGACCAGCGCGGGGAACACAATGGTCCAGATGCTGATTGTCGCCAGCAGCCGGAGCCCAGGTTCGAGGCTGAGCGCATCGTTCAGCACGCGGGTGGGGCGAGGCCGCGTCATGGCGAGCCATATGAGGCCGGGGATACCGGCGATGCCGGCCATCGCCAGCAGGAAACCGCTGCCCTCGACCAGGGCGGCCCCAGCGGTCTTGCCGACGTGATGCTCGATCGCATGCGAGAACGGCTGGGCGCCGGTCGTGGCCAGCCAATAGATGTGAGGTGCGAGCGCGGCCAGGCCGGACAGCGCCGCGATCCAGGGCGCGGACGAGGTGAAATAGGCGCGACGCTCGCCGTGACACAACGCTGCGACCGCAAAGCCCGCGATCAGGAAGACCGCGTAGTACTTGCCGAGCATGGCGAGTGCCGCGGTCAGGCCGGCCGCGACGGCCCAGCCGACGTGACGCGTCTCGAACGAGCGCAGGAAGCACCACGTCGCCAGCGGCCAGCTCGACAGCAGCACGGCGTTGGCGTTGAAGCGCTGCGCATGCAGTTGATAGACCGGCAGCAGCATGAGCAGCAGCAGTACGACCAGACGTTTGTCACCGCGCGCGAAACGCCGGGTGATGAGGTCGACGGCCCAGAGGCCGACGGCCGCGTTGGTCAGCGCCAGCAGGTTGAACGACCAGTTGGTCAGCGGAAACACGGTGGTCCAGGCCCACGCCGCCCAGCCCATCAGCGGCGGATGCTTGGTCGAGCCCCAGTCGAAGCTGCGTCCGAGCGACCAGGTCTCGATCACGTCCTGGTGGAGATCGCCTCCCAGATAGGCGATCGAGAAATACACCATCCAGACCGCGACGAACCCGACGATCAAGGCCGGAACGGCCCAACCATCCTCCACGGCGTCGATCCAGATCGTGAGCGCTCTGCGCCAACGGCCAACCGAACCACTGGCCTCGATCGCGATCGCCGGCAACGCAAGACTCATGACTTTACTTCCAACCACGCTCGCCTGGCGCGTAAAACTCCACCCCCGCGCGCCGGAGCGCGCGATCTCATGGAGTTCTCCGCTGCCGGATTGAACCCTGTTAGAATTGTTAAAAAGAGTTCATGTCGCAAATTGTGAGGCGTGGTGGCCCAATTGCGATCATGTTTGGCCGATGCTGATACGAAACGATGCACGACGGGCAGTTCCCGCCATGGACTGGACCCGCAATCGACAAATTCACGGCGAGCGACGCTGCGCGCTCGCCGCGCTCGGCCAACTAATCGTTGCGTGCGATCGTGTTCAGCTTGGTCAGGTCATGCAGCAGGATGCGGCCGCGTTGCAGATCCAGGATCTTGTCCTTGCGCCAGGCCTGCAACTGGCGGTTCACGCTTTCACGCGCCGCGCCGACGAAGACGCCAAGCTGTTCCTGCGAGATATGAACCTCCGAGCCGAAATCCTCCGCCAGCGCGCACAGCCGGCGTGCCAGCCGGACCGGCAGCGGCTGCAGCACCGATTCCTCCATTCGCTCGCTCTGCCAGCGGATGCGCTGGCACAGCAGCTGAATGATCCTGATTGCCACCTTGGGCTCGCGCTCCAGGAAGCTGAGGAAATCCTCGCGGCGAAGCACGAACAGCTCGGACGCTTCACCGGCCGTGGCGTCCGCCGTGCGCTCCTGCCCGTCGAGCACGGCGACCTCGCCGAACAGATCGCCGGGTCCCATGAAGTTGAGGGTCAGCCGGCTGCCGTCGGTGGCGCCGGTCTCGATGCGAATTTGGCCGCGCCGCACCCCGAACAGGGCATTGCCGGGATCGCCCTTCTGGAACAGCACCTCGCCCGACGACAGATGCTGGGTGTGGCAGAGGCTCGAGATTCGCTGCAGCTCGTCCGCGCCGAGGTCGGCGAACATCGGGTTCATCTTCAGAATGACCGCAAATTCGGCCTGCTTGCTCATCACTATACCTTCGGCAGTGGTTCAAAGCCCGAGTTACAGAATCCGCCCGGGCGGAAGTGTGTCATAAGTCACATAATGGCGCACGCGCTCACGACTATGTTGGTCGCTCTCGGAGCGGTCTTCGTTCCGAGAAAAATTCGGATTGAACCGGGTCGGCGTTGCCGCACGCTAACCCGTGGAGACCGCTCGCGCCTTGCGCTTGGGACATCGACATGAAGGCATTGAAGATCGCAGGCGGTTTGACTGGCGCCGTCATCGTCGTGCTCGCTCTGGCGCTCGCTTTTGGACTTCCGGCGAGCTTCCTCACGGTCGCCATTCAGGACCGCGTCGAGCGCGACACCGGCTATCGCCTGAGCATCGCCGGCTCGGCGAGCGTCAGCCTGTGGCCGTCGCTGCATGCGACCCTGACGGACATCACCCTGCAGGATCCGAAGGAGCGGGACGGCAACAATCGGTTGACGATCGGCAAGCTGCAGGCCGACGTGGCGCTGTCGAGCCTGTGGTCCGGCCGGACCGACATCGGCGAGATCATCATCGACAAGCCCACACTTTATCTGCCGCTGCTGCGCGAACGGCTGCGGGACAACGCGCCGCGCAGCCGTGCCTCGGCGAAGTCGGAAGCGGCGCCTGCGGTCCGGATCGAACGGGTCACCGTCAGGGACGGCGCTGTCATCTTCTCGAACCCGCGCGACCGCGTCGAGAATCGTCTCGCGGGCATCGGCGCGACGGCGTCTCTGTCCGACGGCAAGGTCAAGATCACGGGCGTGGCCCGTGCCGGCGACCGCCCGGTGACGTTCGACGTCACGGCGGCGGCGCCTGCACTGCCAATTGACCGCCAGACGCTGCCAGTCGACTTCAAGATCGACGTGGCCAATGCATTTCGCGGAGTCCTTGCTGGCCGCGCCGACGTTCGGCTGAATGGCCCGGTGGTGATGATCAACGGCCTCAGCGGTACGCTTGGCGATGGCGATTTCAACGGCTGGGCCTCGGTCGATCTCGCGAGCAAGCCGCTGGTGAAGGTCGATCTCGACGTTCGCCGGCTCGACTTGGGAGCGCCTGCGGGGCAGGGCTCTGCCGGCGCGTCGGGATGGAGCACGGCGGCAATCGACTTGCGCGGTCTCAACTACGTCGACGCGCGCGTGAAGCTGTCGGCGACGGATGTCGTTCTCTCCGGGGCTCGCCTCGGTCCGCTCGATCTCGAAGCCTCGCTGGCCGGCGGCCTGCTGAAGGCGACCGTCGCCAATCTCGGCGCCTATGAGGGGCAGGCCAGCGGCGAGGTCGTGATCGACGCCTCCACGGGCAATCCGGCCTATGCGATGCACTGCGATCTCGTCGGCATCCGCGCGCTGCCGCTGCTCTCGAGCGTCGCCGGATTCGACAAGCTCGATGCGCGGATGCAGGGCAAGCTGGCCTTGCGCTCCAGCGGCGCCAGTCAGCAGGCTCTCATGAGCAACCTGAGCGGTTCGGCGTTCCTGCTGTTCCAGGACGGCGCGATCCGCGGCATCAACGTCGCGCAGATGATCCGCTCATTGACGGCCAATCCGCTGTCGGGATGGCAGGATTCGAAGGAGCTGACGACCGATCTCACGCAGCTCTCGGCCTCGTTCCAGGTCGAGCGCGGGCAGGCCGCCACCAGTGACCTCAACCTGGTCGGACCGCTGGTCAAGGTCACCGGTGCGGGAACGATCGATCTCGGCAATCGGGCGCTGGCGATGCGCGTCGAGCCGAAGCTCGTGATGACGACCGAGGGGCAGGGCCGCACCTCGGAGCCGGTTGGCCTCGGGATTCCCGTTGTCATCGACGGCCCCTGGAGTCAGCCGCGCTTCTATCCCGACATCGCCGGCATCCTCGACAATCCGGATGCTGCCTACGCCAGGCTCAAGCAGATGGGCCAGGGCCTGTTCGGCAAGGACGGAGCCGGGCTGAACAATCTGATCAACGGCATCGGCGGCCTCATCGGAAATGCTGCGCCCAACGCCGGTTCGAACGGCGCGCCATCGACGGTGGCTCCGAACGCGCAGGCCCCGGCGGCCGGCCAATCCGACCTGCTCGGCGGCGATCTCGGATCGGCGATCGGCAATCTGATTCAGCAAGGGCTGCAGCAGGGCGCGCAGCCGCAGGCCAAGGGCCGCGGCCGTACGCTGGTTGCGCCCCAGGGCGGCGCTGTTCCGCCGTCTTCGGGCGATGCCGGCCAGGGCTCGGCGGAGGCCGCCCCCGCCGAGCCTCGGCAGGACGGCGCGCAGGACAGTCAGCCGATGAACGATGTATTGAAGCGTATCTTCAATAGGTAATATAGAACCGTGTGAGCAATCGAAGCCGCGGTGATCTCCTCCGCACGGCGGAGGGGGGTGAGGGCCAACCGCGCAAACGATGGCCGGCGCGGGTGCGCACTGCACGCGCGGCTCTGCTTGTCATTCTGTGCTAAACGGATGCCGGCGACGGACCGTCTCGCACCCGCACGGTCCCGTCTCCGAGGTGTCGCTGCCGCGAGGACGGCAGCGGACGCGCTTGTCCGAGGCTGACCTCGGCGATGACGCGCGTGAGGGGTCCGGATGAAAGAGGTCGAGGATAGAGGCTGGTCGTTGCGGCAGGGCCTGTTCGCCAAATATGTCGTGTCGCTGGTCGGGCTCGTCGTGTTCGTCCTGGCCGTGAATGGCGCGACCGAAACCTGGATCAGCTATCAGTCCACCAAGGCGAGCCTGATCGCCGCCATGGCCGAAAAGGCCGACGCCAGCGCCCGGCGGATCGATCAGGCGCTCTCGGATCTGCAGCGACAGATCAGCTGGGTGACGAGGGCGAGCGCCAATACGCTGGAGCTCCGCCGCGCCGACTATGTGCAACTGCTGAGCCAGGCGCCGGCCGTGCGGCAGCTCTATCAGCTCGACGGCCAGGGTCGCGAGCAGCTCCGGGTCTCACGCACCTCGATCGCGTTCTCCTCGGGCAACGATCTGTCGCGCGACCTGCGCTTCACCGACACGCTCACGCACGGCAGCAATTTCTCCGCTGTGACCTTCAAGGGTGCGCAGCCGACGATGTCGATCTCGGTCGCGCATTCCGGCTTCAATGCCGGTGTGACCGTGGCCGACATCGACCTCGACTTTCTAGAAGACTTCATGACCGAGGCGCAGATCGGCAAGGTCGGCACCGCCTACGTGGTGGATCCGCGCGGCCAGGTGTTGGCGAGCTCGGCGAGGGGGCCGGCGGTCGGTCAGGACCTCTCCAAGCTGCCGCAGGTCGCGGCGGTGCTCACGCCGGATGGCCAGCCGCTGGCCTCCGGTACGGACAGCACCGGCCACGCCGTGCTCTCGGCGGTCGCGACGCTCCCCAAGCTCGGCTGGTCCGTGTTCTTCGAACAGCCTACCGCGCACGCATTGGCGCCGATCCGCGATCAGCTGTTGCGCGGTGCGCTGTTGATTGCGCTCGGTCTTGCCGTTGCGATCCTCGCGGGCTCGCTGCTGGCGCGACGCATGCTCGTCCCGATCACCGCGTTGCGCGCCGGCGCGCGCAAGCTCGGCGCCGGAGATTTCGCCCATCGCATCGAGGTGAAGACGCATGACGAGCTGGAGGAGCTCGCCGATCAATTCAACAGCATGGCCGGCCAGCTCGCGCAGTCCTATGCCGTGCTGGAAGCCAAGGTCGAGGAGCGTACGCGCGATCTGGCTCAGTCGATCAATGAGCTGAAGGTGCTCGAGGAGGTCGGCCGCGCGGTGGCCTCCTCGCTCGATCTCAATGCCGTGCTGCCGACGGTGGCGGCCCGGGCGCTGGAGATCACCAAGACCGACGCCGTGCTGATCTATTCTTACGATGCCGCCGAACGCCGCTTCAGGCTGGTCGAGGCCAAGGGTGTCGAGCGGGACGGCGCGCACAATGTGCTCGACGAGCGGACGAGCCTGCTCTCCGACTCCGTGCGCAGCGGTGAGCCGATCGCGATCGCCGAGCTCGAAAGCGCACCCGATCACCCGCTGCGTGACGTCGCGGTCGCCGCCGGTTTTCACGCCGTGCTGTTCACGCCGCTGGTCGATCAGCAGGGCGTGCTCGGCGCGCTCGTGGTGCTCCGCCGGTCGGCCGGTACGTTCCCGCCGAACCTGATCGGACTGATGCGAACGTTCGCCAACCAGGCCGTGCTGGCGATGCGCAACGCACGACTGTTCACCGAGGTCGATCAGAAGGGCCGCGAGCTGGCGCTGACCCACGCAACGGTGCAGCAGCAGGCCGAAAAGCTCACCGAGCAGACCGAGCAGCTGCGCGAATGGAACAAGTCGCTCGAGGAGCGCGTCGAGAAGCAACTGGCGGAGATCGAGCGGATCAGGCGGCTGGAGCGCTTCCTGGCGCCACAGGTGGCGCAGATCATCGCGTCGTCGGACGGCCATGATGCGCTGCTGGAAAGCCACCGCCGCGAGGTCACGGTGGTGTTCTGCGATCTGCGCGGCTTCACAGCGTTTACCGAGACGACCGAGCCCGAAGAGGCGATGAACGTGCTGCGCGAATATCACGCCGCGCTCGGCAAGCTCATCTTCAAATATGAGGGCACGCTCGATCGCTACGCCGGCGACGGCGTGATGATCCTGTTCAACGCGCCGATCCCGTTCGAGGATCACACCAGGCGCGCGGTGAAGATGGCGCTCGAAATGCGCGACGAGATCGGCCAATTGACGGAGCGCTGGAAAAATCGTGGCCACAGCCTGGGGTTCGGCGTCGGCATTGCGCTGGGGTATGCGACGCTCGGCCAGGTCGGCTTCGAGCACCGACTCGAATACGCCGCGATCGGCAGCGTCACCAATCTCGCCTCGCGGCTGTGCGACGAAGCCAAGGCAGGCCAAGTGATCGTGTCGCGCCGGGTGTTCGGCGTGGTCGAACAGTCGGTCGATGCCAGGCCGATCGACGACCTGCATCTCAAGGGCTTCAATCACCCGGTGCTGGCGATGGAGATCCTGCGCTGGCGTGGGGAGGGCGCCGATGTGGTTGAAGTCGAGGAGCGGCGGCGATCGTCGGCGACTAACAAGTAGGGCGGGCTAAGGCGTGCGGCGCCTTGCTCGTCGTCGACGGCAGTCTCGCGCGCCCCCGTGCCCATCGCTGTCGTTTGACCAAGGATGTGGGCACCGGTCGCCTTCGGCGCTTTGCCCACCGGACGAAGCGCGGCTCAATAGGCCTGCTTCGCATCGGCTTCCTCGCTAGTCTGGATCAGGTCCAGGCTCTCCTCGATCTTGCCGATCAGGCGGTCGAACGTCTTGCGCTCGTCTGCCGACAGGCATGCCATGATTTCGCGCTCGCGCTGCTGCAAACGCGGAATCAGCTCCTCGTAAAGCGTCTTGCCCTTACGTGTCAGGCGCAGGCGGAACTCGCGGCGATCCTCGGCGTTCTCGACGCGCTCGATCAGCCGCCGCTCCAGCAACGACGTCACGGCCCGGCTGATGGTCGATTTGTGCGTGCGGGTGCACGCTGCGACATATTGCGCGCTGCAGGCCTCGCGGCGGAAGCCGAGCGTCGCCAGCACGCGCCATTCCGGAATGTCGAGCCCGTAGCGCTCCCGATATTCGATGGCGAGCGCCGCGCTGACCTCGGCGGCCAGACGGTTGAGCCGGAATGGCGCGAACTTGAACAGGTCGAGCCGCTCGTCTTCCTGCGGCACTGCCGCATTTCGGTCATCCTCGACCGGCTTCGCCTGCCGCCTGGACGCCGCGGTAGATGGCTTCGCCAAAATCGCGCTCCGATTTTTGAGTTGACGCGGCCGAAGCCGTCGGCTTTAGAATAGTTGCAGGTGAGACTATCTGGCAAGACGGCCGAATGGCCTCACCCGAGGAAATGTCGGTCGCTTCGAAAGTCCAAGAAAACCACAAGGCGAGCAAGCCATGGTGCAGGCCAATCCGGGGCGGGGCGCGAGCCAGGCGAAGGTTCAGTTCGGCTATCATCGGCACGAAGACCAGGATCAGGCCACGCCGGCCGCGCATCCGGTCGTCGTTGTAGGTGCGGGTCCGGTCGGGCTGTCGTTCGCCATCGATCTTGCGCAGCGCGGCCATGCGGTCGTGGTGCTCGATGATGCCGATCGTATCGGTGAGGGCTCGCGCGCGATCTGCTTCTCCAAGCGCTCGCTGGAATATTGGGATCGCCTCGGCGTCGGCGACCGGATGGTCGACAAGGGCGTGGTGTGGAACGTCGGCCGCATCTTCCACGGTCCGTCCGAGCTCTATCAGTTCAACCTGCTGCCGGAGCCCGGGCACAAGCGGCCGGCCTTCATCAACCTGCAGCAGTTCTACGCCGAGGCCTATCTGGTCGATCGCGTCAACGCGCTGCCGGAGATCTCGCTGCGCTGGCGCAACAAGGTGACGGCGCTGGAGCAGCGCAACGATCATGTCGTGCTGACGATCGAGACGCCGGATGGCCCCTATCGGCTGTCGGCGCAATACGTGATCGCCTGCGATGGCGCGCGCTCCTCGCTGCGCCAGATGGTCGGCGCGGGTTTTTCTGGCAAGGTGTTCGAGGATCAGTTCCTGATCGCCGACGTCAGGATGACGGCTGAATTCCCCACCGAGCGCTGGTTCTGGTTCGATCCGCCGTTCCATGCCGGGCGCTCGGCGCTGTTGCACCGGCAGCCGGACAATGTCTGGCGCATCGACCTGCAGCTCAGTCGCTATGCCGATCCCAACGTCGAGAAGCAGCCGGAGAATGTGCGGCCACGGATCGCGCGCATGCTCGGCCATGATCAGTTCGAATTCGAATGGATCTCGCTCTACAAATTCCAGTGCCGGCGCATGGAGCGCTTCATTCATGGTCGCGTCGTTTTTGCCGGCGATTCCGCCCATCAGGTCTCGCCGTTCGGCGCGCGCGGTGCCAATTCGGGGCTGGAGGATGCCGAGAACCTGGCCTGGAAGCTCGATCGCGTGCTGCGCGGTACCTCGCCCGCGGCGCTGCTCGAAACCTATCATCTGGAGCGAAGCGCAGCGGCCGACGAAAACATTCGCGAGTCCACGCGGGCGACGGATTTCATGGCGCCGAATTCGCACCAGGAGGCGCGGCTGCGCAAGGTGGTGCTCGCGCTCGCCAGGGACACCGAATTCGGCAAGCGCATGGTCAATGGCGGCCGGCTGTCGGTTCCCTCGGTCTACCAGACGCCGCTATCGACCGAAGACGACGAGGTTTGGCACAGTGGCCCTCGTCCGGGAACATCGATGCCGGACGCGCCGCTTGAGACGGCAGACGGACGGCACCTTCATCTCACCGATGCATTCAATGCTCAGGGCCGGCGTTTCACCCTGCTGTCCTTTGCCAATGGTGAGGCGATCGATGTGCCCGACGATGTCGGTGTCGTCAGCATCGGCGGTCCGAATGGACTTGCCGATGGCGAGGGTTTCGCGGGCAAGCGTTACGGGGCCGAACCCGGCACATCCTATCTGCTGCGTCCGGACGGCTATGTCGCGGCGCGCTTCCGGCATCCGCGCCGCGCCGCGATCGCGGCGGCGGTCGCACGCGCCTCCGGCCTGAGCTGAGGAGCCGCAACGATGACACTCTCGACCGCTTCCAATTTCGCCAAGCCCGACGATGCCTTTCGCGCCATCGTCGAAGCCCATCGGGGCCTCTCGGACCTCGAAAGCGCCGACCTCGATGCGGCATTGGTCCTGATCCTCGCCAATCACATCGGTGACATCGGTGTGCTGCGCGAGGCGATCACGCTGGCGAAACGCAGCATGGCCGATACCGGTCAACAGCAACAACAGCAGCAGCAATAGCCTGCTGCGCAGACAGGGAATGAACTGATGGCGAAGGGTTTCGCATCCACCACCGATCTCGCCGAGAAGAAGATCACTTTCTCCGAGATCGGCCCGGATCTCTATGCATTCACTGCAGAGGGCGATCCGAATTCGGCGGTCATCGTCGGCGACGACGGCTGCATCGTGTTCGATGCCCAGGCGACGCCGGCGATGGCCAACAAGGTGATCGAGCGCGTCAGGACGGTGACCGACAAGCCGATCAAATATGTCGTGCTGTCGCACTACCACGCGGTGCGCGTGCTCGGCGCCTCGGCCTATCACGCGCAGGGCATTGTTGCGTCGCAGGAGACGCGCCGGCTGATCGTGGAGCGGGGACAGCAGGACTGGGACTCCGAATACGGCCGCTTCCCGCGCCTATTCCAGGATGCCGAGAGCATTCCCGGCCTGACCTGGCCGACGCTCACCTTCGAAGGCGAGATGACGATCCATCTCGGCAAACGCGAGGTCCAGCTCATCCAGCTCGGCGCCGGCCATACGTCCGGTGACATCGTCGCCTGGGTGCCGGATGCCGAGGTGATGTTCTCCGGCGATCTCATCGAATATCACTCGGCCTGTTATTGCGGCGATGCCTATTTGCGCGAATGGCCGTCGACCCTGAACGAGATCCGCGACTTCAATCCCAAGGCGATCGCGCCCGGCCGCGGCGACGCGCTGAAGGGCGAGGCCACGGTGCGCGAAGCGATCGCGATGACGCGCGACTTCGTCTCGTCGTTGTATGGCGCGGCGGAGATGTCGGTCGCCAAGGGACGCAGCCTCAAGGAGTCCATGGCCGCCACGCGCGAAGTGATGGATCCGAAATTCTCGAGTTTCGCCATCTATGAGCACTGCCTGCCGTTCAACGTGTCGCGTGCCTATGACGAAGCCAGCGGCATCGACGATCCCGTGATCTGGACCGCCGAGCGCGACCGCGAGATGTGGGCCCGCCTGCAAGGAGAAGGATGATGAACATCAACACATCGCCTGACCAGCTGCACCGCGCGTCGGGACAGGTCACGCCGGGCTACATGTCCGGCTTCGGCAATTCGTTCGAGACCGAGGCGCTGCCGGGCGCGCTTCCGATCGGCCGCAACTCGCCGCAGCGCTGCGCCTACGGGCTCTACGCCGAGCAGCTGTCTGGCTCGCCGTTCACCGCGCCGCGCGGCTCCAACGAGCGCTCCTGGCTGTACCGCATCCGGCCCTCGGTGAAACACTCCGGCCGATTCGTAAAGGTCGATGCCGGGTTGTGGCGCACCGCGCCGTGTCACGAGCAGGAGATCACGGTGCAGCAGCTGCGCTGGGATCCGACGCCGCTTCCGGCAGGCGATGTGACGTTTCTGCAGGGTGTGCAGACCATGACCACGGCCGGCGATGCCACGACCCAGGCCGGCATGGCGGCGCATGTCTACGTCATCACCAAGTCGATGGTCGACCAGCACTTCTACGATGCCGACGGCGAGCTGATGTTCGTGCTGCAGCAGGGCCGTTTGCTGTTCGTCACCGAGTTCGGCCGCATCGACGCCGAGCCTGGCGAGATCGTCGTGATCCCGCGCGGCGTCAAGTTCCGGGTGGAGATTCCGGCGGGACCGGCACGTGGCTATCTCTGCGAGAATTATGGCGGCGCCTTCACCTTGCCGGAGCGCGGCCCGATCGGCGCGAATTGTCTTGCCAATGCGCGCGACTTCCTGACGCCGGTCGCCTCGTATGAGGACAAGGACACGCCGACCGAACTCTACGTGAAATGGGGCGGCGCGCTGTTCAAGACCGAGCTCAGGCACTCGCCGATCGACGTCGTTGCCTGGCACGGCAACTACGCGCCGTATAAATATGACCTGCGCACCTTCTCGCCGGTCGGCGCCATCGGCTTCGATCATCCCGATCCGTCGATCTTTACCGTGCTGACATCGCCGTCGGAAACCGCCGGCACGGCCAACATCGATTTCGTGATCTTCCCCGAGCGCTGGATGGTGGCCGACAACACCTTCCGCCCGCCGTGGTACCACATGAACATCATGTCGGAGTTCATGGGCCTGATCTACGGCGTCTATGACGCCAAGCCGCAGGGCTTCGTGCCCGGCGGCATGAGCCTGCACAATTGCATGCTGCCGCACGGGCCAGATCGCGAGGCGTTCGATCACGCCAGCAATGGCGAGTTGAAGCCGGTCAAGCTCACAGGCACCATGGCCTTCATGTTCGAGACGCGCTTCCCGCAGCGGATCACCAAGCACGCTGCGGAGTCCGGCACCATGCAGAGCGACTACGCCGATTGCTGGAACGGGCTGGAGAAGCGGTTCGATCCGAACCGGCCTTGAGTTCGCTGTCATTCCGGGGCGCGTCGAAGACGCGAACCCGGAATCTCGAGATTCCGGGTCTGGCCCTGTCGGGCCATCCCGGAATGACGATCGAGAGAGTGTGCCGCCTTTCATGGGAATAGAAGCTTGCCCCATCCCAACGATCCCTCGCTCCGCTCCTTCATCCCGGTCGATCCGGCCTCGGACTTCCCGATCCAGAACCTGCCCTACGGCGTGTTCTCCGCCGCCGACTCGCCGAAGCCGCGCGTCGGCGTGGCGATCGGCGACGTCGTGCTCGACCTCGCCGTGCTCGAGGACGAAGGCCTGCTCGATCTGGCGCCGGCTTATGAGGTGTTCGCGCAATCCTCGCTGAATGCCTTCATGGCGCTCGGCCCCGCCGTGTGGTCGAAGACGCGGGCTGCGATCAGCGCACTGCTGCGCCACGACAATCCGCGGCTGCGTGACGACAAGCCGCTGCGCAGCCGGGCGCTGCTGCCGCGCTCCGACGTTACGCTGCATCTGCCGTTCCATGTCGCCGGCTACACCGATTTCTATTCGTCGAAGGAGCACGCCACCAATGTCGGCGTCATGTTCCGCGGCAAGGACAATGCGCTGCAACCGAACTGGCTGCACATGCCGATCGGCTATAATGGCCGCGCCTCGACCGTGATCGTCTCCGGCACCAAGGTGCGCCGGCCGCACGGGCAATTGAAGCCGCCGAGCGCCGACGTGCCGAGCTTCGGGCCGTGCAAGCGGCTCGACTTCGAGCTCGAGATGGGCGTCGTCATCGGCCAGTCGTCGCCGCTCGGCGAGATGCTGAGCGAGGCGCAGGCGGAGGCGATGATCTTCGGCTTCGTGCTGCTCAACGACTGGAGCGCACGCGACATCCAGCAATGGGAATATGTCCCGCTTGGGCCGTTTCAGGCCAAGGCGTTTGCGACGTCGATCAGCCCGTGGGTGGTGACGCGGGAGGCGCTGGAGCCGTTCCGCGTGTCGGGGCCAACGCAGGATCCGACGCCGCTACCCTACCTGCAGCAGAAGGCCGCGCAGAACTACGATCTCTCCCTCGACGTGGCCTTGCGTGCCTCCGGCAGCAACGCCGCGCAGACCATCGCGCAGACCAATTTCAAGTACATGTACTGGTCGAGCGTGCAGCAGCTGATGCACCACGCCTCCTCCGGTTGCGCGATGAGCGTGGGCGATCTCCTCGGGTCCGGCACGATCTCCGGCCCGGAGAAGCATCAGCGCGGCAGCCTGCTGGAGATCAGTTGGAATGGTACCGAGCCGGTCGAGCTCGCCGGCGGCGTGAAGCGCACGTTTCTCGAGGACGGCGACTCTCTGGTGATGCGCGGCTGGTGCCAGGGGCAGGGCTATCGCGTCGGCTTCGGCGAGGTCGAAGGCACGATCGTAGCGGCCGTGTGATGCGAGCTGCCCTTGGCTGAGCTTTCGATGCACGATGTCACGTCGTGGTTATCGATTCCGGGCTCGCGCTGCGCGCGCCCCGGAATGACGAGGAGAGAGGTCAGCGCTCTTCCGGCGCGACGTTCTTCACGCCTCCGACGAACGCCGCGACCTCCTCCGCCGCATATTTCAGATGCACGCGCTTGTCCGACGGCAGCTGTTTTGCGACGCAGGCCCCTGGCCGCCACTCGCGCGACGGCCGGATCGGCCGTGGCGCAAAGCCGCCGCCGCAGTTCGGGCAGACGTTGAACAGCTTGGTCTCGACGCAGTCGGTGCAGAAGGTGCATTCGTAGGAGCAGATGCGCGCGTCCGTTGCTGCCGGTGGCAGGTCTTTGTCGCAATATTCGCAGTTCGGGCGAAGCTGCAGCGCCATGTTCGTCTCGCAGATGTTGGAATGATGTGACTGTCGCAAAAGCCGCGACGGTGTTGAATGGCGCAATTCCCTCGATTTGCGCCACGTCGTCAGCCAGCAGACAGCGACGCCAGCGGCAGCTTCGCGCTCTCCTTCAGCCGGTCGAGCACGATCGACGACCGCACATGCGCCACGCTCTGGTGTGGCATCAGCACATTGTTGACGATGTCGGACAGGCTCTTGAGGTCGCGCAGCACGACCTTGAGCAGATAATCGGAGTCGCCGGTCAGCGCGTAGGCCTCCTGGATGTCGTCGACGCGGTTCACCAGCGCACGGAATTTCTGCGCGTTGTCGGGCGAATGCGTCGCCAGGGTGATCTGGATGAAGGCGATCAGCTCGAAGCCCAGGGACGTGCCGGATAGCTGCGCGCGATAGCCCGCGATGACGCCGTCCTCCTCCAGCCGCATCCGCCGGCGCGAGCATTGCGAGGCCGAGAGCCCGGCGAGGTCGGCCAGCTCCTGGTTGGTGAGCCGGCCGTCGTCCTGCAGTGCGGCGAGGATGCGGAGATCGAAACTGTCGACGAAAATCATGCGTGAGATCCTCAAAATGTGCACGGATCGTGCATATCTGGGCGGAAATGACAATGGTTTGCATGCCCCATGCATGACTTCTCGACGAGACTGGCCGCAATCCGGCGTCATTGCGAGGAGCGGAGCGACGAAGCAATCTAGACGTCGTTCTCAGCCCTGGATTGCTTCGCTTCGCCGCTTCGCTCGCAATGACGACGGCTCTCGTTGAACAGGAGCTTCCCATGGGTCCATTTCCGCACGATGCGCCGCCTGCCACCATCTCCACCGAAAACCCGATGGGCACGGACGGCTTCGAGTTCGTCGAATATGCGCACCCCGAAGCAAGCGAGCTGCACGCGCTGTTCAAGCTGATGGGCTTCGCCGCGGTCGCGCGCCACAAGACCAAGGCGATCACGCTGTACCGCCAGGGTGACATCAACTACCTCGTCAACGAGGAGCCGGGCAGCCACGGCCACGACTTTGTCGCCGCGCACGGGCCGTGTGCGCCGTCGATGGCGTTTAGGGTGGTCGACGCGAAGAAGGCCTATGCGCGGGCGATCGCGCTCGGCGCCGAGCCGGCCGATCTGCCGCCGGCCCAGAAGACGCTGGACGTGCCCGCACTCAAGGGCATCGGCGGCAGCCTGCTCTATCTCGTCGATCGCTACGGTGCCAAGGGCTCGGCCTATGATCTCGAATTCGGGTGGATCGGCGAGCGCGACCCGCGCCCCATCGGCTCCGGCCTCTACTACATCGATCACCTGACCCACAACGTGCATCGCGGTCGCATGGACGTCTGGGTCGGCTTCTACGAAAAACTGTTCAACTTCCGCCAGATCCGTTTCTTCGACATTGAGGGCCGCGCCTCCGGACTGTTCTCGCGTGCGCTGACCAGTCCCGACGGCAAGATCCGGATTCCGATCAACGAGGATGCCGGGGATTCCGGCCAGATCGAGGAGTACCTTAAGATCTATCGCGGCGAGGGCATTCAACACATCGCCTGCGGCGCCCGCGACATCTACGCCACCGTCGAGGGCCTGCGCGCGTCGGGCCTGCCGTTCATGCCGTCGCCGCCCGAGACCTATTTCGAGCGCATCGAAGCGCGCCTGCCCGGGCATGGCGAGGACGTCACCCGCCTCAAGCGCAACGGCATCCTGATCGACGGCGAGGGCGTGGTCGATGGCGGCCACACCAAGGTGCTGCTGCAGATCTTCTCGGCCAATGCCATCGGCCCGATCTTCTTCGAGTTCATCCAGCGCAAGGGCGACGACGGGTTTGGCGAAGGCAACTTCAAGGCGCTGTTCGAGTCGATCGAAGAGGATCAGATCCGCCGCGGCGTGCTGAAGGTGGAAGCGGCGGAGTAGGGGAAGTCTGTCGGCTCGTCATTGCGAGGAGCAAAGCGACGAAGCAATCCAGGGGCCCGACCCGGCCCTGGATTGCTTCCGCCTTCGCTCTTCGAGCTTCGGCGGACAAGTCGCTTCGCTCGAAATGACGGCTTGACGGATGGCAGGACGTTGCCAAACAAACAGTGTCGTCCCGGGCAAGCCCGACGACGCGCTAGCGGCGTCGGGCGCCGACCCGGGACCCATACCGCGTGATCTCGCGGTAGGCATAGTCGCAGATAATCTTCGCCAAACGACGGCCGGTGGTTATGGGTCCCTACGTTCGCAGGGACGACATCGAGGTTGAGGCGACGGCATCGGTCGCATCGCCCAGCGCGCGACGGGGTAGGGCCGTACTATGCGCAGAAGCGATCGAGCTTATCGTCCCGCCTGCCACGCACTCACCACAGCCCCGATCTCCGTCACCACCGGCTCGCGAATGGTCGACGGCGTGCGCGAGAAGCGGGGAGCAGGCGCCGGCTGCGTGATGCCATGCCGCTGGACGAACACGCCGCGCGCCGCCATGTGCGCGTGCTTCGGTGCCTCCGACATCGTCAGCACCGGCGCGAAACAGATGTCGGTGCCCTCCATGATCGCGCACCATTCCTCGCGCGTCTTGCTCTTGAACACCGCGACCAGCTTCTCCTTCAGCGCCGGCCAGGCGCGCGGGTCCATCTGCGCGTCGAAGGCGGGATCGGAGAGGTCGGCATGCTGCCGCAGCAGCGCGTAGAACTGCGGCTCGATCGAGCCGATGGAGATGAAGTTGCCACAGGCGCATTCGTAGACGCCGTAGAAGTGCGCGCCGCCGTCGAGGAAGTTGCGCTCGCGCCCCTCGGTCCAGCGGCCCATCGCAGTGAGGTCGAAGAACATCGCGAGCAGCGAGGCCGCGCCGTCGCACATCGCGGTATCCACCACCTGCCCCTTACCGGACTTCGAGGCTTCGAGCAGTGCGGCGAGCACGCCGACGACGAGGTAGAGCGCACCGCCGCCGAAATCGCCGACCAGGTTGAGTGGCGGCACCGGCCGCTCCTTCGGTCCGATCGCGGCCAGCGCGCCGGTGATCGAGATGTAGTTGATGTCGTGGCCGGCCGCCTGCGCCAACGGTCCCTGCTGGCCCCAGCCGGTCATGCGGCCATAGACCAGCTTGGGATTGCGCGCGAGCACGACGTCGGGGCCGAGGCCAAGGCGTTCCATCACGCCGGGACGAAAGCCTTCGATCAGCGCATCGGCGCCGGCGAGCAGGTCGAGCACTTCGGCGATGACGGCCTTGTCCTTGAGGTCGAGCTCGATGACCTTGCGGCCGCGACCGGCGACCGACTTCATGGTCTTGCGCGCGCCGACGCGATCGAGCGTCACCACCTCCGCGCCCATGTCGGCCAGCAGCATGCAGGCGAACGGTCCCGGTCCGATGCCGGCGAACTCGACGATGCGAAAGCCCGCGAGTGGTCCGGTGGCGCGGGTCTCGGTCTGTGGGGCGGTCTTGTCGAGCACGTTGTCTTGTCCCTGCGGTGCTTCGGCGCGTGATGAGGTCGATCGGACAAAGATGGTCGCCGCGACCTTCACCCTCCCCCTCCAGGGGAGGTGGGTGTGCTTGGCTGCTGTCCGCATCAACCAGACATCATCACGCGCGATGCGTTTCCTGATCCGCGATTGTCCCGCGTGTATCCGGCCAACGCAAGCGCGCCGTATGCCGCAAAGCAAAACGGCGCGCATCGCTGCGCGCCGTGTGGAATTTGTTGTGCCGTTTCGCGGAATGCTGAGCGTCGCGCGCTCAGCCCGCGGCTTGCACCGCGCGCTGCGCCATCACCTTCACCAGATTGGCGCGGTAATCAGCCGAGCCGTGGATGTCGCTGAGCAGGCCGCTCGCCGGGATGCTGACGCCGTCGATCGCCGAGGCCGACCAGTTCGACTTCAGCGCCGCCTCGATCGCGGCCACGCGCATCACGCCGCTCTGCGAGGCGCCGGTGGCGGCGACGCGGACGTCGCCGCCCTTCGTCTTGGTCACGAACACGCCGGTCAGCGCGAAGCGCGACGCCGGGTGGCGCATCTTGGCATAGCCCGCCTTCTCCGGCACCGGGAACGACACCTCGGTGATGATCTCGCCATCCTCGAGCGCGGTCGTGAACAGGCCCTTGAAGAAATCATCCGCCGAGATCGCGCGCTTGTTGGTCTTCACGGTCGCGCCGAGCGAGATCAGTGCCGCCGGGAAATCCGCAGCCGGATCGTTGTTGGCGATCGAGCCGCCGATGGTGCCGCGGTGACGCACGGCGGGATCGCCGAGCACCGAGGTGAGGTAGGAGATCGCGGGGATCGCCTTCTTCACGTCGGCATTGGTCATGATGTCGTAATAGGTCGTCGCCGCCTTGATCACGAGCGTGTCGCCCGACAGCTGCACGCCGATCAGATCCTTGATCTTGCCGATGTCGATGACGTCGGACGGGCTGGCGAGGCGCTGTTTCATGACCGGAAGCAGGGTGTGGCCGCCGGCCAGGAACTTGGCCTCGCTGCCCTTGGCGAACAGCGCCGTCGCTTCGTCGACCGAGGAGGCGCGATGGTAGGTCGTCTCGTACATGGGAATCTCCCTGAATTTTTCATCGAGATCATTCCGGGGCCGCGCCTTCGCGCGCCCCGGAGCGATGATCAACCGTGGATCGCATGCCAGACGCGGTCGGGCGTCGCCGGCATTTCGAGCTTGTTGTTGCCGATCGCATCCGTGATCGCATTGATCACGGCGGCGGATGCGCCGATCGCGCCGGCCTCGCCGCAGCCCTTCACGCCGAGCGGATTGCCCGGGCACAGGGTCGTGGTGTGGCTCAACTTGAACGACGGCACGTCGTCGGCGCGCGGCATCGCGTAGTCCATGAAGGACGCGGTGACCGGCTGGCCGTTGCTGTCGTAGATCGCGTGCTCGAGCAGTGCCTGGCCGATGCCCTGGACCAGACCGCCATGAACCTGGCCCTCGACGATCATGGGGTTGATCAGCCGGCCGAAATCGTCCGCCGCGACGAAGTTGACGAACGACGTCTTGCCGGTGGCCTCATCGACCTCCAGCTCGCAGATATAGGTGCCGGCCGGGAAGGTGAAGTTGGTCGGATCGTAGAAGGCAGTCTCCTTCAATCCGGGCTCCATGCCGTCCGGCAGGTTGTGCGCGGTGTAGGCGGCGAGCGCGACCATCGGCAGCGCGATCGACTTGTCGGTGCCGGTCACCTTGAACTCGCCGTTCTCGATGACGATGTCGCCTTCCGACGCTTCGAGTGCGTGGGCTGCGATCTTCTTGGCCTTGGCCTCGACCTTCTCCATCGCCTTCAGGATCGCCGTGAGACCGACGGCGGCCGAGCGCGAGCCGTAGGTGCCCATGCCGAACTGCACCTTGTCGGTGTCGCCATGAACGATCGAGACCTGGCTGATCGGCACGCCCAGGCGTTCGGCGATCAGCTGGCAGAAGGTGGTCTCGTGGCCCTGGCCGTGGCTGTGCGATCCCGTGAGGACCTCGATGGTGCCGACCGGGTTGACGCGGATCTCCGCGGACTCCCACAGGCCGACGCCGGCGCCGAGGCTGCCGACCGCCTTCGACGGCGCGATGCCGCAGGCTTCGATGTAGCAGGACAGGCCGAGGCCGCGCAGCTTGCCCTGCGCCTTTGCCGCCGCCTTGCGGGCCGGGAAACCGGCATAGTCGATCGCCTTCATCGCCGCGTCGAGCGAGGCGTTGAAGTCACCGGTGTCGTAGGCCATGATCACCGGGGTCTGGTGCGGGAACTGGGTGATGAAGTTCTTCCGCCGGAGATCGGCCGAATCGACCTTCAACTGGCGCGCCGCCGTCTCGATCAGCCGCTCCAGCAGATAGCTCGCCTCCGGGCGTCCGGCGCCACGATAGGCGTCGACCGGCGTGGTGTTGGTGTAGACGCCCATCACCTCGGCATAGATCGCCGGAATGTTGTACTGGCCCGACAGCAGGGTCGCGTACAGATAGGTCGGCACCGACGACGAGAACAGCGACATGTAGGCGCCGAAATTGGCGTGGGTCTTGACCCGCAGGCCAAGGATCTTGTTGTCGGCATCGAACGCCATCTCGGCCTTGGAGATGTGGTCGCGGCCGTGCGCGTCGGTCAGGAACGCCTCGGTGCGGTCGCCGGTCCATTTCACCGGACGGCCGACCTTCTTGGAGGCCCACAGCGCGACCATCTCCTCGGGATAGATGAAGATCTTGGAGCCGAAGCCGCCGCCGACGTCAGGGGCGATCACGCGCAGCTTGTGTTCTGGTGCGATGTTGTAGAATGCCGACAGCACCAGGCGAGCGACGTGCGGATTCTGCGACGTCGTATAGAGCGTGAAATGCTCCTCGGCCGCATCGTACTCGGCGATCGCCGCGCGCGGCTCCATCGCGTTCGGTGCCAGCCGGTTGTTGGTCAATTCCAGGGTGACGACGTTGGCGGCCTTGGCGAAGGCAGCGTTGACCGCGGCCTCGTCGCCGATCGACCAGTCGTAGACGACGTTGCCGGGGGCTTCCGGGTGAAGCTGCGGCGCGCCGGGCTTCAGCGCGGAGGGCATGTCGGCGACGGCCTGCAGCTCCTCGTACTCCACCACGACTGCCTCGGCGGCGTCACGTGCGAGGTTCTTGCTTTCGGCGATCACCACGGCCACGGCCTGGCCGACGAAGCGCACGGTCTCCGGCGCCATCGCCGGCCATGCGCCCATCTTCATCGGCGAGCCGTCCTTGGAGGTGATGGCCCAGCCGCAGATCAGGTTGCCGACCTTGTCGTCGACGATCTGGCGGCCGGTGAGCACCGCGACCACGCCAGGCATCGCCTCGGCGGCCGAGGAGTCGATGCTCTTGACCTTGGCGTGCGCGTGCGGGCTGCGGATGAAATGGGCAAAGGTCATGCCCAACAGCTTGACGTCGTCGACGTAACGGCCTTTGCCGGTGATGAAACGCTTGTCCTCCTTGCGGACGACGCTGGCGCCAATGCCTTCCATACCCATGCGAATCTCTCCCCTACCGGAGTTCTATTGTCCCGCCGCGGCCATCGCGCGCAGCGGTCGTGGTCTCGGTATTGCGGTAAACGGCGGCTCTCGCCGGCCTCATTCGGCAGCTTGCGCGACCTTCATCCGTCCGGCAGCGTCGAGCACGGCCTTGACGATGTTGTGATAGCCGGTGCAGCGGCAGATGTTGCCTTCCAGCTCCTCACGCACCGTGCTCTCGTCGAGCTCGCCTCCGTGGCGGTGCACAATATCGATGGCCGACATGATCATCCCCGGCGTGCAATAGCCGCATTGCAGGCCGTGATTGTCGCGGAAGGCCGCCTGCATCGGGTGCAGCTCGTCGCCCTTGGCGATGCCTTCGATGGTGGTGACGTTGGCGCCGGCGGCCTGGCCGGCCAGCACGGTGCAGGATTTCACGGCACGGCCGTCGATATGGACGACGCAGGCGCCGCATTGGCTGGTGTCACAGCCGACATGGGTGCCGGTGAGGTTCAGATGATCCCGCAGGAGGTGAACGAGCAGGGTGCGATCCTCGGCCTCGACCGAGACCGCCTTGCCGTTCACCGTCAGTTTGACTGTCGACACGAGTAACCTCCCGATGAATTATTCTTGTTCTGATTAGAAACAGCGCCCTCAGGACTTTGCAACTCGAATTTTCGTCTCCGATGTCATTGCGACGTCTTGCGCGCGGCATCGGCGATCCGGTCGCATGTGGCGCGCCACGCGAGGCCGGCACCGGCGCAGGTGAAGCGCAGGCCGTAGGCCGATGCCGTCCATTTACCGCCCCTTAGCCATTGTGACGTAGTTTTGATCACGCTCTGGTGCGTTGCCGCCGGGCGGTTTGGTTTCTGGCCAATATAAAGAATGGCGTGTCGGGGGTGGGAATGTCTGCGCAGCTTGCGCCGCAGTCGCGGCGTGCCAATTTTCTGACCCTGCGTTTTCGCGGCAAGATCGTCCTTGGCTTCGCCGTTGTGCTGGCGATCTCTGCTGCCAGCATCGGCTTCTCCTATCTGGGATTCGAGCGGGTCGCCGCAGCGGTGGCAGCCTATCGCGGCAGCGTTGCCGAAGCCGACACCACCCGCACCATCGATCGCGAGCTGGTCTCGTACCAGGCGCTCGCCCGCTATTATGCCCTGACCGGCAAAGCCGACGACGAGGCGGCGGCCACCGCTGCCCAGCAGGCACTCCAGGCCGCGATCGACAAATCCATGGCGGCGACCGGCGCCGAGCGGCGGGCGCAGGTCGGCAAGCTGCAGGCGCAGTTTCAGGCCTTCGCCAAGACATTCTCGAGCATCGTTGCTCTGACCCGCGAGAACGCGAAACTGGCGACCGACCAGATCGGCCTCATCGGCAACAAGATCCGCTTCAAGTTCGATGATCTGGCAGACACCGCCGCGCTGGCCGGCCTGCCGTCGGTGCAGACCACGGCCAAGGACCTCACCGGCCAGTATCTGACCGTGTCCGCGCTGGTCGGGACCTACATCGCCAAGCCCGACGCCAAGATGGCTGACGGCGCCATCGCGCGCACGCGCTTCCTGGAAACCTCGCTGGTGACGATCTATGCCAATGACGAGAAGATCACCCAGCGTGTCGCCGAGCTCGGCGACCTGATCAAGCAGTACCGCGCCGCCTTCATCAAGCTGTCGGAGAACATGAAGGCGCTCGGCAAGCTCGAACAGGAGATGAGCGTGGTCGGGACCGAGATCATCGCGCTGTCGAACGGGCTGAAATCCGAGGTCGCCTCCGACCAGCAGCGCATCGAGGCCGCCACCAACACCACCATCGCGGACATCGAGCGGCTGATCGCAATGCTGGCGATCGGCGGGCTGACGCTCGGCGCCGTGCTGGCGCTGATGCTCGGCAACGGCATCTCCAAGCCGATGATCACGATGTGCAAGGCGATGCGCGAGCTCGCTTCGGGCAATTTCGACGTCCGGCTGCCCGGCCTCGGGCGTGCCGATGAGATCGGCGAGATGGCGGCGGCGGTCGAGGAGTTCAAGGTCCAGGCGGTGGCCAAGGCCGAGCGCGACGCTGCGACGCAGGACGCCCAGAACAGGGCGGCGGGCGCCGCGCGGCGGGCCGAGCTCATCCGCTTCGCCGACGAGTTCGAGACCGCCGTCGGCTCGATCGTGTCTAACGTCTCGACCTCGGCCGAGCACCTCGAGCAGGCGGCCTCGACCCTGACGCGCACCGCGGAGACCACGCAGTCGCTGGCGAGCCGCGTCAGCGGCACCTCCGACCAGGCCACGGGCCGCATCCACTCGGTGGCGAGCGCGACCGACGAACTTTCGGCCTCGGTCAACGAGATCGGCCGCCAGGTCCGCGAGTCCAGCCGCATCGCGGAGTCCGCCGTGGCCCAGGCCGAGGAGACCGACGGGCGCATCGGCAAGCTGTCGCGTGCGGCGCAGGAGATCGGCGACGTCGTCAAGCTGATCACCGCGATCGCCGAGCAGACCAACCTGCTGGCCCTGAACGCGACCATCGAGGCGGCTCGCGCCGGCGATGCCGGCCGCGGGTTTGCGGTGGTGGCTTCCGAGGTCAAGTCGCTGGCCGAGCAGACCGCCAAGGCGACCGACGACATCTCCAACCACATCTCCGGCATGCAGGCGGCGACCCAGGAGTCGGTGACCGCGATCAAGCAGATCGGCGGCACGATCCGTCAGATCTCGACCATCGCCGCGTCGATCGCCACCGCGGTCGAGCAGCAGGGCGGCGCGACCCAGGAGATCGCCAGGAACGTGCAGGGCGTCGCGGCAGGCACGCAGGCCGCCGCCACCGACATCACGCAGGTCAATCGCGGCGCGACCCAGACCGGCGAAGCCTCGGAGGAGGTGCTGCGCTCGGCCCAGTCGCTGTCCTCGGAGAGCGCGCGGCTGCGCGCGGAGCTCAACCGCTTCATGGCCAACATCCGCGCGGCGTGAGTTTTGCGGCGACAGGCTGGTCTTCACGCCGCTCGCAAGTGCGTTGGCGAGCCTGCGGCCAAACCCTCCGCTGTCATCCCGGCGAACGCCGGGATCCATACGCCGCGGCAGATGTGTGGCGGGCGGTATTGATCGCGTGCCCCAATCTTGCATCACGCGGTATGAATCCCGGGTCGCGCTCGCTTCGCTCGCTTGCCCGGGACGACAGCTGAAATGAGGCGCGCCTGGGCCTCACCCAGGAAACGCTGCGCCCCCCAGGCGGGTCGAGCGCCGAACCCCGCCCCACTCCGGGAACCCTGCGCCCGACGAGACGTTGAGTCGCAGCGGCAGGCATTCGCTGCCGCATTTGCTTCATCCTCTCGGTCGAGCATGCGGTGCGACCCGCGCCGTCGCATTGGGATTCCATGGCACCGCGACAGGCATCCTCTCCCAACCTCCGCGTCGTCACGTCAGCGCCGCAATCCGGCGCTCCGCCGGGCGACATGGCAGGCCGGGATCGCGTCATCGAAACCAACATTCCCGCCCGGCTCGACGATCTCCGCTGGAGCGCCTTTCACACCCGCGTCGTGCTGGCGCTCGGCATCACCTGGGTGCTCGACGGGCTCGAGGTGACGCTGGCAGGCGCCTTGTCGGGCGCGCTCAAGCAGAGCCCGGCGCTGCATTTCTCCAACCTCGACATCGGGCTTGCCAACAGCGCCTATCTCGCCGGCGCCGTGCTCGGCGCGCTCGGCTTCGGCTGGCTGACCGACCGCATCGGCCGCCGAAAGCTGTTCTTCGTCACGCTTGCGCTCTATCTGTCCGCGACGGCCGCCACCGCCTTGTCCTGGAACATCGCGACCTACGCGCTGTTTCGCTTCCTGACCGGCGCCGGCATCGGCGGCGAGTATACCGCGATCAACTCGACGATCCAGGAGCTGGTGCCGGCGCGCTATCGCGGCTGGACCGATCTCATGATCAACGGCAGCTTCTGGCTGGGTGCCGCGCTCGGTGCGGTCGGCGCCATCGTGCTGCTCGATCCCGACGTCACCGGCCCGGATGTCGGCTGGCGGCTGGCCTACGGCATCGGCGCCTGTCTCGGCCTCGTCGTGCTGGTCATGCGGATGTGGATTCCGGAAAGTCCGCGCTGGCTGATGATTCACGGCCATCCCGAAGAGGCGCATCGGATCGTCGCGGAGATCGAACGCGACGTCACCGGCCACGACCGCGAGGCGCGCGCAAAGGAATTGCCGAGGATGCGGCTGCGGATGCGCAGCCACACGCCGTTGCGAGAGGTCGCGCATACGCTGCTCTCAGTTTATCGCCAGCGCTCCCTGGTCGGGCTCACCTTGATGACCGCCCAGGCGTTCTTCTACAACGCGATCTTCTTCACCTTCGCGCTGGTGCTGACCGACTTCTACGGCATCAAGTCCGATCATGTCGGCTGGTACATCCTGCCCTTCGCGGCCGGCAACGTGCTCGGGCCGCTGCTGCTCGGCCGCCTGTTCGATACGCTCGGGCGCCGCGCCATGATCACCTTCACCTACGGCGTCTCCGGCGTGCTGCTTGCGCTCACCGGCTATCTGTTCTCGATCGGCGTGCTGAGCGCCGCGACGCAGACCGCGGCCTGGATGGTGATCTTCTTCTTCGCGTCACCGGCGGCGAGCGCCGCCTATCTCACCGTGTCGGAGAATTTTCCGCTGGAAGTGCGCGCGCTCGCGATCGCGCTGTTCTACGCCATCGGCACCGGGATCGGCGGCGTCGCGGGACCCGCGCTGTTCGGCGCGCTGCTCGACAGCGGGGCGCGCGGCGCGGTGTTCGGCGGCTATCTGTTCGGTGCCGCGCTGATGCTGGTGGCGGCGCTCGTCGCTTGGCGCTATGCCATCGCGGCCGAGCGCAAATCGCTCGAACAGGTGGCGCGTCCGCTCGCTGTCATGGAGTAGTTGATGATGTCCGAAAACTCCGATCTGATCGCTTCTCCTGCGTCGGAGCCCGCCGAGATCGTTCCGGCGCCCGCCAGTCTCGTGCCGCATCTTCGCGAGGTGGCGATCCTGCTCGATATCGACGGTACCCTGCTCGATCTCGCGCCGACGCCGCGCGAGGTGTGGGTGCCGCCGGGCCTAGCCGAGACCCTGACCGCATTGCTGCAACGAACCTCCGGCGCGCTGGCGCTGGTCTCGGGCCGCTCGCTCAACGACATCGATCTCATCTTCGCGCCGGAGGTCTATCCCGCCGTCGGCGGCCATGGCGCGGAGATGCGGCTCGGCAGCGGCGGCGAGGCGGACGCCATCAAGGCGCCGCCGCTGGACAAGGAGCTGAAGCGCAGGCTCGCTGCGATCGCCAGGCTCAGCCCCGGCATTCTGCTCGAGGACAAGGGCTACTCGCTGGCGCTGCATTATCGCCTCGCGCCGCAGGCTGAGAAGGCGATCTACAAAGAAGTGTCGCGCATCCGCGCCGAGTTGCCGGGGGCGCCGATCGAGGTGCTGCCCGGCAAGTGTGTGTGCGAGATCAAGCATGCCGGCTTCACCAAGGCGAGCGGCGTGCGCGAGCTGATGCGGAACGCACCGTTCAAGGGACGCAAGCCGTTCTTCATCGGCGACGACGTCACGGATGAGACGGTGTTCGCGATCATGCCGGATTTCGCCGGCCTCTCGTTCTCCGTCGGCCGCCGTGCGCTCGGCGTCGACGGACATTTCGACGCACCGGACGACGTGCGCGCATTCCTGGCGCGCCTCGCCGGTGGTGGAACTAATTCATCGACCTAGCGATCCGTGCAGTGGTTCCGCATCGCTACGTTGTTAGTTCCATTCGCCATGCGGTCGCATGTTGAATGCGTCGCTGTTGATTAGAACAGTTCTGACTTGATTTGACGCTGTGATTACACCGCGCGAATGCCCGAATTTGGTTTCAATTGGTTGAAAGGGTGGCCCGGAACCATATTGATGAACAGCTGTTAACCGACATGACCAACAGGAGGGAGCTGTGAACCTCGTCGTGGTTTCGAATCGGGTGGCTCGTGGCAAAGCTAACGAGCCAATGACCGGCGGACTTGCGGCAGCATTGCTGCCCGTTGTGGAGAAATCGGGGGCAGTATGGGTGGGTTCCTCGGGTCGTGTGCGCGACGGCGCGCAGACGGAACCGATCGCGGAGATCGAGCAGATCGGTGAAGGCGCGCTCGCGCTGCTGGATCTGCCGGCTGCGCATTATGCCGGCTACTACGAAGGTTTCGCCAATTCGGCGCTATGGCCGGCGCTGCATTCACGCAGCGATCTGATCAGCGTCTCGCATGATGATTATCGCTCCTATCGCGAGGTCAACGCCTTCGTGGCGCGCGCGCTGCTCCGGTTCCAGAAGCCGGACACCTTGTTCTGGATCCAGGACTATCACTTCCTGTCGCTCGGCGCGGAGTTGCGCACGCTGGGCGTGAAGAGCCCGATCGGCTTCTTCCTGCATACGCCGTGGCCCGCGCGCAGCGTCATCGACAGCGTGCCGAATCACCGCGATCTCGTCACCGCGATGCTCGCCTATGATCTGATCGGCTTCCAGACCGAGGATGATCGCGAGAATTTCACCGCCTGCATCCGCGCCGATCTCGGCTTGCAGGTGCGTGACGGCGTGGTCAGGTCGCTGCACGGCCGCACACGTCTGGCCGTGTTCCCGATCGGCATCGACGCCGACAAGTTTGCGCAGCAGGCGGCAAAGGCGGTGGCGCATCCGGATGTGTCGCGGCTGCGCCGCAGCCTGAATGGCGAGAAGCTCGCCATCGGCGTCGACCGGCTCGACTACTCCAAGGGTCTGGTCAACCGCATCAACGCCTTCGACCGGATGTGGACGATGCACCCGAGCCTGCTGCGCGCCGCGTCGCTGCTGCAGATCGCAACGCCGTCGCGCGAATCGATCGAGGCCTATGGCAATCTGCAGAGCGAGGTCGCGCGCCTCGTCAGCGAGGTCAATGGCCGCCATGGCGAGGTCGACTGGACGCCGATCCGCTACCTCAACAAGGGCTATGGTCAGGGCGTGCTGGCCGGCCTCTATCGCAGCGCCCAGGTCGGCGTCGTCACGCCGCTGCAGGACGGCATGAATCTCGTGGCGAAGGAGTATGTCGCGGCGCAGAGCCCGGTCGATCCCGGCGTATTGGTGCTGTCGAAATTCGCCGGAGCCGCCAACGAGCTCGATGCGGCGCTGATCGTCAATCCGCATGACATCGACGGCATGGCGCGGACGATCGCGATGGCGCTGTCGATGCCGCTCAACGAGCGCCGCATGCGCTATGAGATCATGATGACGAAGCTGCGCCGCCATTCGATCCAGCAATGGTTTGCCGACTTCGTCGAGGCGCTGCAGGACGGTGACGCTGCCGAGGTCGAGATCGAACCCCTGCCTGCCACTCCGGCGGGTTTTCTGGCCGGCCGCATGCTGTCGCCTGGCGCGCGCTATCACTGAACCGGACTTGCGCCTCGCCGCTCCGTGCGGCGAGGCTCAATGGCAGTAGGAGACGCCGTCGAGCACGGCGCAGCGCAGCTTGTTCGGCGAGCTCGGATTGTCCATCGGCACCATCCCGTTGCCCTGTCCGACGAACACGCCGGGTCCCACCACCACGGATGCCTTGTTGCCGACGATGACGGACGGGTGCGGCTTCAGGCTCGACTTCGTCCCGTCCGGCCACAGGATCGCATCGCCCTGCCAGATCCCCTTGCGGCCGTCGTCGCAGGTCACGTCGACGCCCTGCTTGGTGCATTGATCGGCGCGGGCCGGGCCGGCGGCGAGGCTGAGCACCGCCGTCAGCAGGATGGCGAGACGGGCAGGGGAGGATGACGGCATCGCGAATCCCTCAGTCGACAGCCGGACCGACGGGCTGCAAAACAGTGGTCGTGCCGCCCGGCCGGCCGGTTCATGATGGGCCGGCCGGGCGGCACGGCCTCCCGATCGAGCCCGCGACCAGGGCGGATTGATGATTTTTATCAGCGATTTGGGGGAAATTTAGCCCTTGAGCCCCCGCCCGGCTTGCAAAACGCCGCCGACCCCGCCAAGAGAGGGCCGCCGGAGAGATGGCCGAGTGGCTTAAGGCGCACGCTTGGAAAGCGTGTGTGCGGGAAACCGTACCGTGGGTTCGAATCCCACTCTCTCCGCCATCCCAGCGTTCGCATCTGTTCGCAGTCGTCCGCCAACCTCCTGAAAAATCGCCGCAATTTTGGAGTTTGATGCCCTCAAGCGTCCGCGCGGGTTCGCCCCAAAACGTGGGTATACGCGTGAAGGATGTGGGTAGCATCGTGGGTAAGGCTGCGAGGCAAAGATGGCGCATCTGGTGGGCCGCCTGACGGCACTGAAGGTGGTCAAGGTCAAGAAGCCCGGCATGTACGCCGATGGCGCCGGCCTCTATCTGCAGGTCACGGGCGACGGCCAAAGCACCCCTGCCAAGTCCTGGATCTTCCGCTTCACCGTTCGCGGCCGCTCCCGCGAAATGGGCCTCGGTTCCTTTTCGATCTTTGGGCTGGCCGAAGCCCGCGCGAAAGCAGCCGAATATCGCCGGCAGGTGTACGAAGGGATCGATCCGATCGAGGCGCGCCGAACGCAGCGCGCCCAGGCTGCTCTTGAGGCCGCCGCCGCGCTGACCTTCAAGGAGTGCACCAAGCAGTATCTCGCCGCTCACAGCGCCGGCTGGAGAAATGCCAAGCACGCGGCACAATGGAGCTCGACGCTGAAAACCTATGCCGAGCCGGTGATTGGTTCGCTCTCGGTCCACGCCATCGACACCACGCTAGTCATGAAGATCATCGAGCCACTATGGTCGAAGAAGCCGGAAACAGCGTCGCGGCTACGCGGCCGGATTGAAGCCGTGCTGGATTGGGCAACAGTGCGCGGCTTTCGCAAAGGGGAAAATCCAGCTCGGTGGCGCGGTCATCTAGACAAGCTGCTGCCGGCACGTGCCAAAGTGCGCAAAGTCAAGCACCACGCGGCCTTGCCATACGATGAGCTACCCGCATTCATGAGCGGCTTACGTGCGCAAGAAGGTGTCGCGGCGCGTGCGCTCGAGTTCCTGATCCTCACGGCTGCCCGTACTGGTGAGGTGATCGGAGCGCGACCGGACGAAATAAAGGACAAGGTCTGGACGGTGCCGGCGGGGCGCATGAAAGCTTCCAAAGAGCACCGCGTTCCGTTGTCAGAATCTGCGTTTGCCGTTGTCGAGACTCTTCGCAATGGGCAGGGCGGCTCCCACCTGTTTCCGGGTAGCAAGCGCGACAAGCCGCTCAGCAATATGGCCATGCTGGCACTGCTGGACCGCATGGGACGATCGGATCTCACGGCGCACGGCTTTCGCTCGACGTTCCGAGATTGGGCCGCCGAGTGCACGAACTACTCGAATGAAGTGGTCGAGATGGCACTCGCGCACACGATCAGTAGCAAGGTCGAGGCCGCTTACCGGCGAGGCGATCTATTCGATAAGCGCAGAGCGTTGATGTCTGATTGGGCAACATTTTGTGCGTCAAGCGCAGGCGCGGATCAAAAAATCGTCTCCATCCGTGCATGAACTGCCCAATTGCCTGTTTAGCTGTGCAGCCTTCGCACTCGGCGGCCCACCCCTGGTGGCCTAGACTAGCAGGGCGGATCTCCAGCTGAGTGGTCCGATGCACGAGGGAATTTCTGCCCGGCGCCTTTACGCGCGACGCGTTGAAGCTCGCGGACAAGGAGCCTGAACAAGCTCCAGGTTTGAGGATCCAGCAGCCGCCCCGATCGTATTCGTCAGCGTGGGATCATGCTTTATAGTACTTGCCGAGGTGCGCAGATGACCAGCTACCGATCGCCTTTGATTGACCGACCGTGACGTTGGAATTCGCCGACCAGTAAAGCACCCTAGGCTCCGTGAGAAAATGGCAACCGCACGCCGGCAACATTGCAGATCGCATCGATCAGGAGCCGAACGGCTCGGGCATCCCATTCCATGTGCTCGATGGGCACATCCCAGTACTCTGACACTACGTAGGCTGCATGGCGGGCCTTTATGCCTAGACCTACGATCGTCTGCGCCGGTGCAGCCATGATAGCCCGCTCAATAGGCGCCAAGCGAGCCAGGATCGCTTCGACCTTCTGCGTTCGGCTGGCCTCGTCCGAGCAGACTTGCTCCGCATCTCGGGGCTCCCGATCATGAACGTGCGGCGACTCTAACGCGAAGATCTCTGAAAGTAGCGTGACGAAGGTCGTGTCCAACTGGACAAGGGTGAAATCGGGCTCAAGCTGTTGAGCTGGGTCTGTTTGATCCGCTGAAGGCTCGTTACGTAGGTTCAATTTCTTCGCTCTCAGAGAGGTCGTTGAATTCATCACCCGCTCCGCCGGTACGTTGCCTATTTGCCCTCGATACTGATTGGAGGAAGTTGCATTTTTCCCGTCAAGGTGTGCGTCGGAGCAGGCGCCGCAGCCACGCTGCGAGGGAAAGATCGGCACTTCCACTGAGAACACCGGAAAGGAAACCGGCTCTATCCCGTAGAATACCGAATTTATCGGTATCTGAAAAGTCGTTTTATGTCTCCGGCCCCCTTCGGGAGCCCGGGATGCCGAAAACGGTGACATCACCCCTGCAGAAAAAGCTTGCTGCCATGCTGGTCGAGCATAGGAAGGCTGCGGGGCTGAGACAGGTCGACCTTGCTGAAAAGATGGGTGTCTACCAGTCCTGGGTGACCCACATGGAATCTGGACAGCGTCGGATTGATGTCGTCGAGCTCATCGAGCTGGGCAAGATCCTGGGATTTGATCCGGTCGACGTGGTTAGGAAGCTGAGTCGCAAGTAGGCGTTGCGGTTTAAGCTACTCGCCTAATCGGAGACTCCGACAATCAAATGGCTCTCTAGAGGAACTCGCCCAACTACAGGAGGACTTCGCCCCCCAACTGGATTGCGGATCTCCCCCTCACCGGTCGGCGCAACGCGGTCATCCGGAACGACATCGTAGTTGTCGGCATGGATATTCCGGACGTTGGGCGGGAAGCCGTAGGCCACACTTCATGATAGGCATTGGACATCATCCTCCCATCCGCCCGCCGCCTGCGCCCGCAACGCGCTATTGCGTTGACCTCTACTGCTAACACACGGACGAAAAGTTCGACGGCCTCGTCAATTTGTGGAGCGATGAGTGGGCAGCTCGGCCCGGACGAGAAGCTGGGCTTCATAAGATCGCGAGGTATCGCGGCGGTCCTCCCATGGATACGATGCAGCCACTTTGTCCTCGCGCCCTTCCCTCCCAAGTCAATAGCGTCAGGATGCGGGTCGATCGCTGATGGCCAACAGGAGGTTAGCAACCGCTAAACCGTCAGGGTCTTCAAATTCCGCAGCACGACCGCCGCAGTTTCCTCGCTCGACAAGCCTCTTGCCGTCGCCAATTGTTTCACCGTCTGCCCAACATTACGCGGCCGGGCGGGCCCCTCTCCATGGGCCGTAAAAGGACCGTCGGTTTCGGTGAGGAGGCGGTCGATCGGCAGGGAGGAGACCAGCGCGCGCCCGCGATCCGTCTTCAGCATCTGGCTGTTGACCGAGAAGTAGCATCCGAGATCCACAGCTCGTCTGGCGTCGGCGGTCGACCCCGTGAACCAGTGGAAGACGAATTTCGCTCGGCCCTGCGGGATCTCTTCCTCGATCAAGTCCAGCACCTTGGGCGCCGCACGGACGCTGTGGATGGACAGGATCTTGCCGCCGGCCCGGGCACAACAACGCAGCACGTGGCGGAAGACTTCCGTCTGACGATCCATCGACGAGTAGTAGCGGGGACCGGCATCGAGTCCCACTTCGCCGATGTATCTCGTTTCGTCGAGAAGCCTCTCCCAGAGATCGATTTCTCTCCAGCGTTCACCCATCAACTGCGGATGCAGGCCCAGCGCGGCCCTGACGTATTTGGTCGATGAGGCCAACTTGTTGTTTCGTGGCCAGGCCTTCGGCGTCGTAGTAACGGCGAGCGTGAAGATTCCCAGCCGGTCGCTCTCGGCGACGAGCGCTTCGAAGTCGGGATATAGGTCGAGGTGGCAGTGGAAGTCGACGAGCCTCATGCCGTCATCTCGGCCTCGGCCGCCGGTGAAAACGTCTTTACGTCGCGCAGCAATTCGCCGACCTCCGCGATGCCCCGCGAATAAACCCCTGCGAGCGCGTCGAGGTGGGCGATGTCCTCGAGCAGGGGTCCCGGCTCGTGCACTATGACGCGGGCGAGATCGGGGCGCCCTGCCAGGCGCGCGACAGCGTATTGGAACGCTCGCACCTGCTTGCCTTCCGCCGTCTGCGTGCTCAACCGGTTCTGGTGGATGTCGATCCGATATCCTGTGGGATCGCTGCCTCGGCCCCATGCGTGCTCGAACGCAGCCTGGCGGATGATGCACGGGACACAGTGGCCGCAATGGGTATGCCGGCCCGCCGCCGACTTGACCCATCGGCCAGCCGCAGGGTGGGCGCATGAAAGGGACTCGCCGGCGAGCTCCCTCAACAGCTCCTGATTGAGGCAGTTTTCCATCATCTCGCCCTTTGTCTTGTCCCAGTACCGATTGACGATGACACCGTCGATTCCGACCTGCGACAGCAATTCGTTCCAGCGACGCAGATAGAAGGGGTGGGTCGTACGGGTACTTAACGACCCGAGTCTGACGGCATCGAGTGGGACGTTCAGGGCGATCAGGCCGTTCTCCGGGACTTCGAGGGAAAAGTGCCGCGCAAGACCCGATCCGACCATGGCGGCAAGAGCGATGAACAGGAAAGATCGGCCACGGGTGCTTTCTTCGCGACCTACCCCCGGGGAGACCTTGTCGGTGAAGGCCATTCCCAGGCGGACGCGCCTCGGTTCGCGATCGCCGTCCCGGTAAGCTGCGGCCAGGTCGAAGAACAGGTCTTTCTGGGGCTTGCTGATCGCTCCGTCACCTCCGTGGCTCACGAACAGGGGAAACGACCCTTGCTCAAGACGATCGATCGCGCCGATCAGGCTGTCCAACCCACCCGAGAAGAGGGCGACGCCGTCGAAGCCATGATCCTGCAGACCTGCGACTGGGCGTCGGATGAAATCGGCCATTCCTTCCGGCCGCGCCCTGAACGAGACCGCCCAGTGGTCTCCGGTCAGAAACCTGAGCATCTTTTCGAGCAGCGCACGCTGCCCGGTCCACAGTTCGGGATCGGACACCGGCACGCAGATGCCGAGCTCGCGCGTCCACGCATCCTGCGACGTCTGCACGCGGTTGATCCGCGTGTCGGCGGCATGCACCATCGCCGCGAGAACCAGGACGTCGACGCCGACTTCACTCGGATAGAGGCCAAGCCTCCCGAGGCTCCGGATGACGCCACCCATCCCGTATCCCAGTGTCCGGTTGCCGCTCAGGAGATCGACACGGAATTGAGCTTGCCAGCGACCTGCGAGATCCGGTGCGTGGTCAGTTGGTCCCATGTGACCGATCAAAGCGTAGGCCGTCATCACGCGATCTCCTCATGGGCTTCCGCCTCGAAGTCGTCATCCGCTCCGAGGTTCGGGCCCTCTTGATCCGGCCCCTCCAACAGGACGACCGAGCGTTCGTAGATGTCGTCGATGGCCGAGACGATGCGCTCGACAGGAAAATCCTCGCCGGCCTCGGTTATCGCGTCATTCACCTTGCCGCGGATGTAGTCGTTGATCTGCTGTTCGACGTTCTGGACGGATGCGACGTCGCGCGGAATCGCGACGACCTTGTTCCCGACTGCGTTGAGCAGTCGATTCTGGATCGCGTTGGTGATGAAGGACGCAAGAAACGAGACGGTGGTCTCGGGGGAGGGACGTTCGAGATCCGGCCGCGCTTCGCTGATTTCGGCCAATGCTTTGATGTAGGCCTCTCTGGCGAACGACTCGTCGAGTTCGCCGCCGGGTTCGCAGATGACGTCGACCAACGCAGCGTAGATGTCCCGGACCGGCAGTGCCGCCAACTGCGCGAAGCCGAGTCGGCGGACGGTTTCCTGGATGCCGGCAGTGCCGGCGGTGGAAAGGATCCGTCCCAAGCTTGCGGTGGCGCTGCGTTCCGCCGCCATGCGCTGCGTCGCCCGGCGCGCACCGCCGCTCGACTTGCCGACGAACGACCGGACCGAACGGCGCAGGTTGCGGTTGGTCCCACCCCCGCGGCCTTCGCCTCCGCCGCCCCCTCCGGATTTGGCGAACTTGAAAAAGTTGGTGCGGGCGCTCTGGAAGCGGTTCGGTACCGGCGCGTCGCCCTCGCCCGCGCCGCCGGGGTTTCCACCGCCGGGGGGCGCGGCGCCCGGATTGCCGCCGCCTGGGCTCGCGCCGCCGGGATTTCCGTTGCCGGGGTTGCCTGCAGCAGCTGCGCCGGGCGCACCGGGCGCGGGAGCGCCGGGGGGAGGGGGACCCAGTCCGGGCCCGCCGACCCAGTCAGGCACGAGCGGATTCCGATTGTTGCCGCCGTTGAAGGGGTTAGACGTTCCCATGGGCGCGGCCCCCTCGTGCCGGCCTCTTCGGCTCCAGTTCGGCCCTCAGCAGCGGGTTCTTGGTGGCTTTCCTCCACTTCTCGCGAAGGGCTTCGATACGGGCCTTCGGAACTGCTTCCGTCACGAAGGCATGTCCGGATGCCACCCACAGGCCGACGCGATCGGGCGGCAGGGCTTCGAGGATGTCAACGTACCGGCCCTGAAGGGAAGGGTGAGCCTCCACGACCACTGTGACGCCCGAAATCGCTGGTGGTCGCGCCTCGAAGTTCGACGTCTCGCGCACCTTCTTGCGCAGCGCATCGAATAGCAGGACCGCCTCCGGGAGATTGAGGCTCCTGACGTCGGCGAGTGCACCCCTGGCTGACATGTCGCCGCCGAGCAGCTTTTCCAGCAGCGCCGCGAGCTTGGACGGAAGGGGAGCGGCGGAGCCGAGGTAGTTTTTCCTGTCCTTGATCACGAAGAGGTACGGCTTGAGCGAGACCGCGCCGAGGTCCGGCTTGACCGCCGCCCAGCGCATGACGTCGGGGCGCGTCTTCCATTCGTCGATCACGGGGTTGCCAGCTTCGGTCGCTGCCCCTTCGTCCTTCGCAGCCGGAGGTTCGGTGCCGCCGGCGGCGATCTTTTCGATCAGCGCGATCTCAGGACATATGCCATCCTCCGAACTGGCGGCCGTCGTGGCGATGTGATCGAACACGGTCGGATGCAGGAACATCTCGGCCAGCATGACCTTCGCCAGACGGGGTTGCTCGATCGCGTTGCCGAAGCCGCGAGCTTCTGCGACCGCGAGCCTTAGAGCGAGCGCGTTCAGGAAGCGCTTGATCTGCCGCGGATTGCCCTTC
The DNA here is from genome assembly GCF_032484535.1 of Bradyrhizobium sp. SZCCHNS3016. Classification (NCBI taxonomy): domain Bacteria; kingdom Pseudomonadati; phylum Pseudomonadota; class Alphaproteobacteria; order Hyphomicrobiales; family Nitrobacteraceae; genus Bradyrhizobium; species Bradyrhizobium sp. SZCCHNS3016. The sequence continues at coordinate 45,021 of NZ_JAUETE010000012.1, read as the reverse complement.
GTGCCGGCCGCCAGCACGGGGCTTACGCGATCGGCCAGAGTCATGGCGTCGACGATCTCGTCGAACCGCTTTCCGACTGCGGTCTTTATCGCATCGTGATCGATCCCCTTGCCCTCCCACGGCTTGCCGAGGGCGGCCTTGCCGAGAGCCAGCAACTTTGCGAATTCGTCCGAGTCCTCGCCGAGTGCCCGGCCGAGCAGTAGAAGAGTGACGTAAATGCCAGTTTCGGTCTCGCCCAGCGCCGGAATACGGAATGGTACCTGCAGCAGCTTTTCGAGATACGACCGCGTGTAGTTCTGATTGGAATCGCGCGCGTTGTTCGGCGAGAGGTCGATCTCGGGAAGGTTCCTGAAGTGATCGCGGACCGCGATCTCGATCATGCCTTCGTCGGCTCCGACGATGAACGCCGTCTTGTCCCAGAGCACGAACAGCCTGATCGCCTCGAGCGTCTCGATCGCGGTGTGAGGCAAACAGCGGTCGAGATCGTCGATGAGGACGACAAGCCGCTTGATGCCGGCCTTCTTGATCAATTCCTTATAGGCCTCGCGGAATTCCCTTATCTCGGTCGGCACGCGTTTGCTGGCTGTCTCGTCGCTCTTTTCCTTCTTGAATTCCTCGATCCGCTTGATGGTCGCTTCGCGCGCGTCCTTGTCCGTCACCACCTTCTTAACATAGTCGACCGCGGAGCCGACGAGGTCGTCGAGGCCCACCATCGGGATGCCCGTGTAGGCCGTCAGCGCCAGCCCGCCCCCCTTCTTGGCGACCTTCAGCCAGTCGACGCTTTTCAGAATGCGCTTGACCTCTTCGGCCGCCTTGGTCGCGAGCGAGCGCTTCTCGATGAGGCCGTTCACGACGCCTTCGATCAGCGCGATCTTGGCATCCTCAAATCCCTGGAACTGCCAGCCGCTGAACTTCAGGCAGAGGACATCGCCCCCTTCGGGGAAGGCGGCCTCGACCATCTCCAGCACGCTAGATTTTCCGGCGCCCCAGTCGCCGTGGACGCCGATCGTCACCGCGGAATCGACCGTCTCGTCGATCAGCCGGACGATGGTTTTCGCGATCGCCTCGTTATTGAGGAGATCGACCTTGGTCTCCTGGTCGCTCAGATAGCCAAGCGGCGTGATTTTCCCGGTCGTCGTCACGAACACACTCCCAGCGGCGGTGCGGCGATGGCGCCATCGGGCTCTATCGCGGCCTTAATTGCTACGCAACCGACGCGGTAGTGCTGGCGGTTCCGGATGCATAAATTTTAGCACGACGCCCAAATGTAGTGGCTAGAAAATAACGTTGCCGCACATCTTGCGTCGGAACGGCGCAACCTTATGTAGATCGGTCGGGTTCGGCTCGAGGTTTTGGGGGCCGGAGTCGAGCGAAGTGCGAATCTGGGGGGCGGATGTGAAGCGTCTGGCGATCTTTCTGGACGGAACCTGGAATACGCTGAACAACAACACGAACGTATGGCGCCTGAAGTCGCTCACGGCGGAGACCGCCGATCAGCGCGTCTACTACAGCCAAGGCGTGGGTACGCAACGCGGTGAGTCCGCGCGGGGCGGCGTCACCGGCTGGGGCATCGATGACGAAATCATCGGAGCGTACACGTGGCTGATCCAGAACTTCGATGATGGCGACGAGATCTTCATCTTCGGGTTCAGCCGCGGCGCGTACACCGCGCGCAGCCTGTCGGGACTCATCTGCAAGTGCGGCGTCCTCAAGCTTGGCGCGCCGCTGTCGATCGAGCAACTCTACGCCCGGTATCGCATCTACAACGCGCCGACGATCAGATCGCTGTCGGCGAAGCCGTTGCCTCAGAACGCATCCATCGAGGAGCAGTGGCTCACCAAGTATTCGCGCCCGGCCAAGGTAAAGTTCGTGGGAGTCTGGGACACGGTCGGCTCCCTCGGGCTTCCCCTGGCAAGCGCCGCAGGCAAGGTCCGCAAATACCGATTTCTCGATACGCATCTGCGGCTCGACAACGAGTATGCATTTCACGCCCTCGCCCTGGACGAACACCGCAAGAACTTCGAGCCGACGTTCTGGACCAGGACCGATAAAATAGGTCACGAAGGGGCGGCCGAGCGGCGGATCGACAGCGTAGAGCAGCGCTGGTTCGTCGGAGCGCACGCGAACGTCGGAGGTGGATACGCGAGCGACCCGCTGGCGCAGCGACCCCTGATCTGGCTGATGGACAAGGCCGCTGGCCTCGGGCTCATCTTCCGCGACCGGGTCGCGATCGACGTCTCGCAGATCGCACCCCCCGTCACGGATTCCTATCGCGACTTTGCTTGGGGCCTCTACCGCTTCATCAGCCGACCCTTCTATCGGCCGGTCGGCTTGGCGCCGGAGAAGGGAACGCAGGCCACCACGTCGCGCATTAACGAGACCATCGATGGCTCGGTGTTCGAGCGCTGGCGCGCGGACGCGGCCTATCGTCCGCAGAACCTCGTCGCGTGGGCGAAAGGGAAGGGCGTCGATCCCGCCAACTTCACCAGCGCGGTCCGGGCGACCGACCCCAGCGTCGGCGTGCCTTGATGCTCGACATCCTGCGGATGGACATCTCGGAGGATCTGCTCCGCAAGATGGCGAAGGAGGAGCGCGCGCTCTTCCTCGCACTCGGCCACGCGTCGAACCAGGTGAACGCACTCTGGAAGCTGGTGATCGTCCTGACCAACGGCGACGCCGAAGATCCCGTAAAGCAACTGCTCGAAGGCGCGCAGACCCAAGTCTTCGTGCGGCTCACGATCGGAGCGATGTGGGAGGCTTGGCGCCTGGTGGAGGACCGATTCCTCAAGCGGCCGCTGGGCAAGGAATTTCTGCCGCTGTTGGACGGACCGGCTGCCGAGGCGCTGGACCGACTGAAAAAGCGCTTCGGCAAGGGGAGCGGCCTCTCGACGATCCGCAACAACTTCGCCTTCCACCATCCCGCGATCGACGATGTCGACGCGGCCTTCGAGAAGGCGGCCGGCGAGGCCGACGGCGAAGAGGCAGACTGGGCCGTCTACTTCAACACGGCGCTGCTCAACACTTTCTTCTTTGTCTCGGACTATGTGGTCGTCCACGGCATGGCGGATGCCCTGGGCGAGCCGGACGTCAACGAGGCCCACCGTAAGCTGCTTGGCGAGATGGCGCCGGTCGCGAACGACCTTTCTGAGTTCGCATTCGGATTCACCGCCGCGATCTTTAAGCGGCACGTCGGCTCCGAGCTGACTATGACGGTGGTGGCGAAGGTTTCTGACGCGCCGGATATCGAGGGCATCCGCTATCCGTTCTTCGTCGAGACGCCGGGCCTGCGTAACAACTGACATCGTGTTTGTCCGGGCTCAGTCCATGCCGTGCTGTTTTCGACCAGCAAGCCATTCGACGGCAGCTTCCTTCGGGGATGGGTTAAAAGCAGGCAACGCCGACCTCACCGCACATCATCGAATTCGCCTTTCGAAGGCCATCCGACTGGATCGGCAATCCACCTGTTGACTTCGGATTCATGCCAGCCGGACCCGTTGTTGCTGATTTTGAGCTGGGCCGGGAACGTGCCCTCGACGATCTTGCGGTAGATGGTAGACCGGGACAGCCCGGTCCTGGCAAGGACGGTTTTCAACCTGATGATGCGGTCTGGTTCGCGCATGGCCGTGGTGCCCTTCGCTGGTCGCTTCTGAGGTGTTGTGAGACCAAAGAGGCCAAACAGATGCAGGCGCACAATAGGAGTTCGCGCGTTGCCAAGCGTGGCGTAGAGTCGGCGGCAAACGGGACGGGTCAAATTCCAAGGCCTCGGCCTCTGCCGAGACCGATGCCATGGACGAAGGCCAAATCCTGGCCGAGCCGTCGGCCTGACTCGAAGCCGATGCCGAGATCGTTCTTGCGGCCGGCGAGGATGGATTCCAGTTGCGGGTCGCGTTCGAGGCTTTTCGCCATGTCGCCCATCGCTGAGCGCGTAGCCTTGTAGCCGGACAAGTCGCCCGCCTGATATAGGCGCTGGCTGGTCTGGTCGAGCTTCCGCCACCGCTCAACAAAGTTTTCGGCGCGACGGGCAGGATCGATGCGCAGTTCGGTCTCTAGCTGAAGCGCGCGGATAACGCCGCTGAGACGTCCGCCGGCAGCTTCCTGGGCGAGCTCCGGGTTCTTCCTATAGGCGGCTTCAGCGTCGTGCGAGCCAAATGGGCGCACCTTCTCGAAAGCTTGACGCGCCTTTTGCAACTCTTTCACCTGTTCGCTACTCGCTCGGCCGCTCGTCTCCCGCGCCGCGAAGATCGCATCCACCGCGCGGGCATGGCGCACCAGCGCCCGGGTCCGGACGCGACGTGCGTCCGCTTCGGGATCTGGCGCCACGTTCCTTGCCGGGACTATGGCTCCGCGCCGGTCGGCTGCGGGATCGCTGCTTTCCGTTTCCGGCGTTGCCCGTTCGGGTCTCTGTCCGATATGCAGTCCGGCCACATCAGCCGAAGGGCGCAGGCCGTCGAAGATGTCACGCAGCTTCTCGGGCATGATCTTGCGCACGATCTCGCTCACGCGATCGCGGAAGGTGATCCCGCGCCGCTCGGCGTAGCTCTGGAGCGGATCGGCGCGCTCGTAATCCGAGGCCATGTCTTTGGCGCGGTCGCGCGACAGGGCGCGGGTGAGCCGGTCTGCATTGGCAAAATCATCGCGACTATAATGCAGGTCCACCTCGTCGCGATGCCGCGACAGGGCGACATAGCTGCTGTGGGCGTCCATGCCGGGCGTCGCCAGGACATGGACGCGGTCGACCGTCATGCCCTGCGCCTTATGGATCGTCGCCGCATAGCCATGGTCGAGCCGATTGTAATCCTTGAGGTTGAAGCGCACGGATCGGCCATCGTCGGTCTGCACGGCTATGGACTGGGCGCTGACCTGCTCGATGGTCCCGAGCGTGCCGTTCTTGACGCCAAGGCCGCGCTCGTTCTGCAGGAACATCACCCGATCCCCGCTGGCAAAGTTTCTCGCGCCGCGCTCGACCGTCACCTCCACCTCGTCGCCGAGATCGCCCGCTGCCCGCATCCGCTCGCGCGCTGCCTCGTTCAGGATGCGGACCTCGTCGTTCGTGTGGGTCAGGATGATACGGCTCCGATCCAGTGATGACTGCCGGTCGCGATCCCAGTGATCAATCAGATCGCCGCGCGCCTGCTCGCGACTCTCGGCCTCATGCACCATGCCGTGGGCGCGGTACGCCTCAAGCGCGTGGCCCACCTTGCCGGTCGCCAGATCACGCGTGGCGTCGCGTTGCCAGTCCTCCCTCTGACGGCGCACGTCACCGATCTCGGCGCCGCCGTTACGCTCATAAATCGACCGGAATGCCGCGCCGGCTTCGATGGCCTGCAACTGTTGCGGATCACCGACCAGCACCACCTTGGCTCCAGCCTCGGCGGCATAGGACAACACGCGCTCGAGCTGCCGCGTGCCGACCATCCCCGCCTCGTCGATCACAAGCACATCGCTCGATTTGAGCAGATCACGGCCCTGTCCCCAGCCGTGTTCCAGGCTGGCGATCGTGCGCGACGCAATGCCCGATCCGCTTTGAAGGTTTTCCGCGGCAATGCCGGACAGTGCCACGCCCCGGACCTCAAAGCCGGCTGCTTCCCAGGCCTCCCGCGCCACCCCCAGCATCGCGCTCTTTCCCGTCCCGGCATGGCCGACCACGACGCTGAGATCGCGTCCATCTGTGACGTGCGCCAGCGCCTCAGCCTGCTCGGACGACAGCATCAGGCCGCGCGCTTCCGCACCCGCCAAGGCGGCCTGGCGATCCGCGTCGCGCACCTGGTGGCGCTCCCGTTCTGCCATCAGCTCAGCGGCCCGGTGCAGGCGTTGTTCTGCCTCGATCATTCCGCGGGTTGTGAACCGATCGTCGCCGCGGGCGTCCTTGCCGAGTTCGACCAGATCGGGTGCTCCCTGCATCGCGCCCATGACCTGGTTGAACTGGTCCATCCCATCACTGTGCCGGTGCGCGAACTTCGCGATATCGCGGCGCGTGAAGGTCGATTGCTGCTGGGTGATGGCGTCCAGTCCAAGGGACGGATCGGCGATGATCCGCGCGCCATTGTTCCGCGCGATCTCGCGGTGCATCTCGGCGCGATCGGCCTCACCACCTTCGCCTGCGATGCCTCGAACCTCGATCCGTTTCGCCGCCGCGCCAATTTGAGTTTGCGGCTCCAGCGCAATGCCCTGGGCTTGCAGACTGCGATGGTCGATCCGCGCGTCGATGTCGAGCTCGGCCAGGCGCTCGTTGGCAAGCTCCGCCCAGCGTTCGCGCCAGCGCTCGACCATCTCCGTGCGGTTCCACTCTCGCACCTTCTGGCCAAAGCCGTTCTGATCGACCGAGCGCATCGTCAGCATGACATGGGCGTGCGGCTTGGGCAGGCCGTCCTCGGCCCTGTCCCAATGCACATTGAGGTCAGCGATCATGCCCAGGCCTACGAACTCGCCGCGAACAAAGTCGCGGGCAAGCTCGATGCCCTGCGCCTCACTCAGCTCGCGCGGAAGGGCGAACTCGATCTCCCGGGCCAACTGGGCGTCCTTGCGCACTTCGAATGATTCGACATCGTTCCAGAGCCGCTCGCGGTCGCTCCACGCCTCCGGCGCATTCTCCGGCAGCATCACCTCGGAATGGACGACGCCGCGCTTTCCAGAAAAATCCTGATCACGGCCGAGCCGCTCGTCGTGCAGCCGCGAGGCGGAGCGGTAGGCGGCCGATGCCACCGCGCTGCTCCCGGCCTTTCGGCCAATGATCTTGACGTGAAGATGATAGATTGCCATCGCGACCAGATCATCTACACGGCGAAGCGCACGTCGGAACGACGTATAAGCGCGCCCTCCCTCGAAAAAATCTCGGGGGGAACTAGCGCGTCCCAGGATGTCCTGACGACCTCACAGCATTTTGCCGATCGCCTAGCTATCATTTCGTCATCGAACTCATGGAGACGACCATGCGCAAGCCACGCGACTTTGATGCGGATCTGAAGGTACTCGAAGACAAGGCACGAGGCCTGAAAACCCGCAAGGTGCGCCAGTTGGGTGAACTGGTTATCGCAACGGGGGCAGACACGCTCACCGCTGAAGAACTTGCCGGCGCGCTGATCGTGCTGGCCGAGACAAAAGAGGCCGGAAGGAGGGAGGCATGGGCGAAGCGCGGCGCCGCTTTCTTTCAAAGCCGGGCGCGGCGAAATCTGCCAGCAGCTGACCGCATTAGGAACGGCTCTGGCGCGCAACCAAGTGGCGCGGAAGCGGCACCAAGCCGCAAGGGCACGGCATGACATGCGCACGTGGCAGGTCGAGCGTCGCAAGCGAACGCGGCATCTGATCGAACTGGGTGGTCTGATCGTCAAAGCCCGTATCGTGGAACTGTCCAGCGGTGATCGCGCAACCATCTACGGTGCGTTGCTCTGGATAGCTGACGAGCTCCAAAGCGCTCAAGGCGGGCACGCCCGCAAGCTATGGACCGCGAAAGGGAAGCAAGCGTTTGAGGCGGATCCGGCAACGCACGTCCTTATAGGTCGTACGGTTTCAACAGATCATCGTTGATGGACGACAATGGCCCCGCGAGAAGACCGCGCACACGAAGGAAGCGTGCAGCACGCGACCGGCGTTGAAAGCCGCGATCCGCCTAATGTGATTAGGCTCCGAACATTGCCCCAAAAGGTGCAGAGCGAACTCCCGGACTCCACGCCGATCTAAAATCGAAGGCCGGCTGATCGTATGGCGCCTCCTGCAAAGCCGCCGACCGTTTATCTCTCCCTGGCCTGTCAGTCGTCTTAACGATCGACAATCCCGAAGACAAATGGATCGCGCTTGCGCCAGCGGTCGATCAGAGAATCGCGGGCGCGCGCCTTCGTCGAAGGTAAAGGTAGAGCGGGGTCGGCGCGGGCTCGTGACAGATGAGGATGCGTAGCAAATGTCCTTCGGCGAGATCCGCCTCAACTTGCCAAAAACCGGGCGTTGAACATCGTGCGATAGGCGAAAGGCAAGACTCGCTGCTGTTGGCGGCCTAAGGACCGCGCTCTGCAGACGGCGCTTCGCCGTGGGCCGATTGATCGGAAGGCCGCGGCCCCCCCCCGGTATGCTATTGAGCGCCGCTCGAGGAAAGCCGATGGACCGGTCGGACAAATTTCGCGATCGATCGCAGCCGCCCGCGCGGTAATGATCGTCCGCCCAATGGGCTTGGTGGGAAGAAGCAAGCTCTGGTCAGCAGATTGGCGAGACGCGCATCGGCAAAGCTCTGTGCTCGCCTGTTGATCTCGGTCGCGCCGCAGCTCACGCTATCGGCTAGTAAGATCGGGCCAGATTCTCTCCGCGCCCCTCCGTCGAAGGAGGCATTGTGGGCGATGATGGTGACGGCCTCGCCGATTGGCGCGTACAGCTCAATGCTCTGCAAAGAGTTCATCTCGTTGATGATGCCGGTCGGAGTGATCACCCCGGGGGCACAGACGGTTGGCCTCGCCTCGAACGTCCCTTTTTGCAAAAATCGATCGAGCAATTCGAGGCAATTTGAAGTAGAGTGCGTGCACGTCTTCTCGCGTTTCCCGGAGGGCAAGGATGTTCGGGTGCAGGCGATCAAATCCGGATCCGTTGGTTCGGATCGTTCTGAAAAAGTATCATTTACATTTGCTGCAATGGCCACGTGAGGGCATCGAGCCCGGCCACATCATTATCGAAAAAACAGACGGCACGACCCTTTGCGTTCCGCCGGACTCAATTTTCGCGAGCGTCCCGCCGTCGACAGCAGTAAGACGTTCCAAAATGACGGACCTGGAGGAGCAATTTTCGGGCAAAGTCGAGGCGAAAGCAGCCGTCGGGTTGGTCGAGAAGCTTGCGGTCCTATTCGGGGTTACGGCTAGCAATCTCAAATCCGCTTATGAAGGCGCCTCGACCGTCAGAATGCGCATTGGTATGTCCGAGCGTCGTGAGTTCTCGCCAGCGGCCCTCAACGACTTCGTTTCGAAGGCTCGCCTTAAAGCGAGCTCCGCGGTCTTCTCCGAGTCCGACACGCTGTATTTGATCAACTCGGTCGCTGCGGCGCGTTCTATCGAGATCGTCGCTCTGGACGCGAAAGATGTGACGCTTCAATTGGAAGCGAACGCCGCCGGCATTGGCTCAGCCGACGGCAGTTTCAAGGCGGCCAAACACGGCGGTGCCGGCATAGCCTACGAAGGTGCGCGCGCGATCCCGTTCGGTGTGGAGCTTCTTAAGCTCGAAAACACAGCGAACGGCTGGAAGCTGGTCGGAGCAGAAAGGTACGTTCCCGTCCGGGGCGATGAGGATCGGTTTCCCGATGAAGCGTTCGCATTCATCGGCGACCCTGAATCCGGACCGGTCGAATTGAGTCTCGCGCCTCAGTAGGAGACGCGCTCTCGCTTGAGGTGACGATCGGCCACGACGAAATCGACGTACAGCTTGTGCGTCGATTTATCGCTCACCTTGCATTCGACTACCACCGAGCCGACATCGCCTTTTTCCTTGTGCCCCTGGCTAAACTTTACACTATCGAGATCCACGCCGCGGCCGCTGACTTGAACCTGCAGATCGTTCGCGTTTTCTATCCACTTCGGCATCTTCAAAGTGGCGCTCTGCCCATCTTCCGTAAGCGGAAGCTCTTTCGTCAGCCTGGCGAGTACCCTGACTTTGTCGCGGCTGATCTTTTCGGCGGTCACGAAAGTCGCGAAGTTGCACCTTCGTTCATCCAAGGCCATTGGCAGATCTTCCTTCACGCGCGCTAGAGTTTCCGCCTCGGAGATGTCTCCATAGCGGTGGGGGTACGTGAGGGCGCAGATGGTGACCGCAGCGTCCAGCGCCACGCTCCTGTTCACGGAGAACAATTGGGGAACGAGCTTTGAGACACCGTAATCGGCCACGGCGGGGTCTAGTGTTGTCCGTTTCAGTTTGGCCATGGCTGCAATCCGAAGGTTGTCGTCGTCCGCCTGGAGATCTCTCAAAAGTTGAACCTCAGCTCGGGATCTTGACGGCAAATCCTTTCCCTTCGTTTGCGGTGGCACCGGGGCGGCGGAGTGACGGACATCAATCTTACCCGGAAACTCGACGACGTCGCCCGCATTATTTATAGGCTGCCTCCGCTTCTGGGAGGGCACATGCGGCCGAATGACCTCAACTCTGCGTTCGGCCAGCACCGTCAGGATCCTGGCGATTTCGCGCCTAGTGGTCCGGATGTTGGAGGGGTTCTCCAGCTGTCCGGTAGCCTGCTGGAAGCGCAGATTGAACTGTTCGCGCTTGAGCTGTTGAAGGTATTCGGCGAGTTCGTCCTTCGATCTGGCTCGAATTTCAGCCGCCTTCATCGCGACACCGAATAACGTGACATAGGGTAAACTCTTTCTGGCCAACTGGTTTCAACGAAAATCGGGCGAAGGCTCCTTGCTGGGTGGCCAGACGTCGCTCAGCCTGTAATTGCCGAGTTCGATGGCGGCCTTGGCTCCGGGGGACGCGTCGCTCAGGTCATGAGAGAAGTCGCCGTACAACCCGTAGAATAATACCGAAGGATTGTGGTCCTGAGCCAGGATGAGCCGGCGCGTCTTGAGAAGTGCCTCGGCGATCTCGGTACTTTTGCGCGCAACCCGGTAAAACAGTGATGCAAAGCTGACCGCGAAATCGTCGCCGATCCGAGCTTCTGCGGCGACGACGGCCTTGGCGCCGTGCGACTGGAGCTTTTCGGCATAGCCTTCGGTGTGCTTAACGCCCACGGTTCCCCCTTCGCAGGCGTTCAGAAGAACAAACGGGTTGTTCAGAACGACGAGAGACTGCATGTCGTTGAAGTGATAAGGGAAGGCTTGGCTAACCCGCATGTGCGAAGTGCGGACATCCTTACTCGGATTGTCGATATGGCAGTCGAACTGGTAGATATTCCGTAGATCCTGCGTATCGGCGAAGAACTGCTCAAGAATCTGTATGTCGCCGGAGCCCGCGAGCGGGGGAAGAATCTTCATCCTTGTCGACGGTCCGATATGCGCGGCCGCTGCCCGGTTTGAAGCGTTCACCACGCTTGGCAGTCCGTCGTCTTCGATCAGTCCGACTTTCGGTGTGTTTCCAGCCTTCCCGGCGTCCCTTCGCGAATAATTGTACTCAACAGTCTCTCTGATAAGCGCGTGATTCCAACCGAGGAAGTCTCGATGCGTCGCGCTACGCAGGTCTTCGGCGAGACAGAGTGCTTCCCACGGAAAACACGCCGCCTCTTGGATCACGCGGATCGGAATCCCCGCGTGGGCGGCCAGAAGGCGGCGGAACTGTTCCCGCTTGAGGGCATCGGGCGCCATGGCTCGGAAGAGTCCCCAGCCTTGCCTCATCACCGTCCTCATGTGACGGTCTCTCTCGGGTGCGCTCAGTTTCGCGAAGTCCGCGCTTTTCCGGCACTCTGGTGGGATCGAATTGCGTACAGCGTCGGCCAGAGCATAGACCCTGTCGATCTGCTCCTGCGAGGTTATCTTGAGACTGCCGTTGGGGCCCGCGAAGACGACGAACCGGAAGTTACCCATCGACGGCACATCGGTGATGATGAGTTCGTGAAGCGCGCCGGATTCATCTTCCGCAGCCATTCAAATTCCTCGACGAAACGCGCGAAACGAAATCTTCGTGCTGATCAAGCGATGACCTTCTGCGACGAAGGAAACTTTGATGTCTACCGCTCCCGGCTTTTGGGGGATCACGGTGAAGAGCAATGGTCTTCCGACATGGCCACCGATTAGTGGTTCTTCAACCGTCGCATTGTTCGCCTCCAGCCAAGCCGACAGCGAGGCACCGGGCCGGCCGTACATGCCCGCGATGCCGAGGGTAGTTGCCAACTCCCCGTCGAGCACGGCGCGGATGCGGACCGGGACGCTGACAACGGGCTTTCGCTCGACCGCAGTGATTGAGGGACGCAGAGTGTCATTCTTCAGCCCCTCGACAAGCGGAGCCGCCACAACGGTGTCGGCCGCAAGATGTGCCACTATCTTTCTCCGCTCCGAAGAGATCATCGAACGGCCCTGCGCTCGCGGCTCATGGATGCGGATCGGCACGCCCACGGCATGTCTCGAAGCGAAGCCGATCCTGGGCGCGCCGGCGGATTTCTTTCTAAGTTTGGGGGTGCCGCTGTCGGGATACGCTAAGGGCAATTCGGGCTGTAGCTCTCGGAGCGCTAGGGCGAGGATGTGTCGCCGAGCATCAGCGATCGAGCGGGACGGCGTCTTAAGGTTGTCGCTTGCGAAGGCGTGGTAGGCTCGCTTGAGGAACGACAACGCCCGGTCGCTATCTTTGTCTTGACTGAGCGAGACCTCCGCAAGGGCACCACAGAATATGCCTTCGAGGGCACCATCAAGTTGCTCGAAGAAGGTTAGGCTTCGGGCGCAGAGCCGCGAAGTCGCAGTCGGATCCGTCTGATTGGCAAGTCGGTCCACAATCGTGCTGATCGGACTGGCGCCACGTTCGGCGCGTGAGAGCTGAGCGCCGCCGCGGAACGAGATGAACAGCATTTCTTGAGAACTGCCTTCCACCTGGCCGGTGGAGATCGCCTGCCGCACCCCGTCGATTTCGGTTTCGCTTAGAGCCGGACGATCGTAATTCACGCCGTAGGCGAACCGTTCAGATGCGATGTCGTAGACCAGCACGTCGTCGTTAGGCCCCACGAGGCGCTCGCCGGAGTTGGCGCAAACCATTCGCCCCTCCAACCTTAGTAGATCGGCCAACTTCAGAGGCCGTCCTTCGCCTGGCTGGATCGCAATTAGCCACACGCGATGGGCTGGTCTAAACGATGTATCGCGGCTATCCGCCGAGGTCATCGGTGCGAGACAAGCTTCCAAGATGGGCCGACCCCGGAATTTGACTGCGAGTCCGCGAATCGTGCCTGATCCGTTTCCTGGGCACAAGGTGTTGTGTTGGTTTGCCCCAGAAAATCGGAGCGGCAATCGGCCAGCGATACAACGGCCGCGACGCCGGCTATTGGACAACACTGTCAGGCGCGGACTAATGAAATCCGCGCGACGCGTGATTACCGTGCCCACGGCCCCACCCCGCCAATACACAAGCCCACCAAATATTGAACGTAAATCTCATCAAACGCAACCGTCAATTGAATAGGAGGGAGCCAAGGCGTTGCAGCGGCCGCTCCTTTAGTCGGCGCGCCGCGGATCGTAGCAAGAGGGGCAGGCAAGACCCGCCGCCGGGAAGCAGTCTGCGAACGCGGCGAATGATTGGATCGAAGGCGCCTCCGCACAAGGCAGTGAACTACAACCTCAAAGGCGTACATCGAGTGCCTCTGTGCTATGGTACCGTTAGCGAGTATAATTGTCTGACACGTCTTGTAATTGAAAAATGGATTGTGCAGAATTTTGCGGCGTCGTGATTGGGGCGAAACGTACTGAGTTTCTGCCGCCGGTCTGAAAGCCGCGTGGGTTCTTCGGGAGAAAGTTCGTAGCTGAAGCTGCCGCTGCGGACAGGTTGTCATTTGACGGCTCGAGCGACTGCTTTTGCCTCGGTCGCCGCTTTAGCTTTTCTATTCTTTCTGATCTCTCTGAATTCATTCCTGAAATATATTGAGCCGGTCCATGCGTAAAAGAAGCAAGCCAACCGATCCCTTTCCCGCCCTTGCAATCGCCGGTAGCCACGTTGTGCTACTGGGATGGGACTACCCAGCCGCCTCTATCCGGAAGGACAGAGTTCTGGGGTTCGCCATCGAACGAACTCGTCACTCGGACGGCGAAGTCATCTGGCTGCCGGGCATGAAGACGTTCCAAGCTGTCGAACCGAACCCGGCACCCGGGGTCCCCGTCACCTCCTACAAACATCCGCTGCAGACCTTCCAATGGTCGGACTATACCGTTGAGGAGGTCCACGAGTACACCTATCGCATTGTCCCGCGCTGCGGGACGCCGACGGCACTGACAGACGGGCCCGGCGTCTCGCTGAAGGTCAAAACCGAAGGCACGAAAATCGGCAAGCATGCCGTGTTCTTCAACCGCGGGGCCGTCGCGTCCCAGGAATATGCACGTCGCTTTCAGAACAGAACGCCCGACGAGGTCGGCCAGGCTGCATTCGACTGGCTTTCGCGCGGCCTGATCGAGGGGCTCGAAACCTATATCGAGCAGGCCGGAGATGGCGACGAACTCTACGGCGCGTTCTTCGAATTCAAGAACAAGGAGATCTATACTGCGCTTAAAGCGGCCAAGAAGCGCGGCGCGGCGGTGAAAATCCTCTACGACGGAAAAACGCAAGGCGACAAGAACCGGGAGGCGATGGAGGGGACCGGCGTTGGCAAGATGGTCAAGCCGCGCATCCATACCGGGCAGTTCGCACACAATAAGTTTCTGGTTCTCCGCAAAGACGAGACATCAGAGCAGGTTTGGACCGGCTCGACCAATCTCAGCGAGAACGGCATCTATGGCCATTCCAACAATGCCCATATCGTCCGCGACCGTGACGTCGCCGAGAAGTATTTCGAGTTCTGGACCTTGTTGGACAAGGACCTAACAAAAAAACCCACGGCGGAAGCCAACGACGAAGCGACGCCTGTGCCGGCGGATCCCTGGGACAAGGAGGTCACACCCGTGTTCTCGCCGCAGACCGAGCTTGCCGCGATGGACTGGTACGCGAAGATCGCCGGCAAGAGCGAGCGGGCCCTCTTCATGACCTTCGCTTTCGGTATGAACAGCCGCTTCGTCGAGGCCTATGATCGCAAGGACGATGTGCTGCGTTTTGCCCTCATGGAGAAGAAGGGCAACGGCAAGACGATGAAGCAGCAATCGGCCGAGATCGACCGTATTCGAAAGCTTCCCAATACCGTCGTTTCGGTGGGACTCAAGGTTGAGCTCAACAACTTCGATCGCTGGCTTGAGGAAATCGACAAGATCACGGACGAGCAGCACGTCCTCTACGTGCATACCAAGTATATGATCTCCGATCCTCTCGGCTCAAATCCGGTGATCATCGTGGGCTCAGCGAACTTCTCCGACGCCTCGGCAATCACCAACGACGAAAACATGCTGGTCATCCAAGGTAACGAAATACTGGCGGACATTTATCTGGGCGAATTCATGCGGCTCTTCTCTCACTATGCCTTCCGTGAATCGCTGTCGTTCAAGGACAATCAGTCGCCGGCCGCCGCCCTTTTACGAAAATATCTGATCGACAATCCGAATTGGATCGACGGCGAGCGGCCGAGCGCCAGCTATTTTGCGAAGGGAACGGATCGAACCCTCAGGCGGCTCTATTTCTCAGGCCAATAGGACGCCGAGCGGCCATCGCAAGCAGCGTGCCCAAGTCCGAGTATTTCTCTCGAAGGGAGACGTGTCATGCGGGTTCTTTCGCTTGCTACCATCATCTGGGCGGCGCTTTGCGGCCAAGCCGCCGCATGGGGTGACGAGGGACACAAGATCGTATGCGAGATTGCCTTTCGCCTCGCGCAGCCTGACACGCGTGCGGCTGTTCGAAAGCTGATCAAGTCGGGAACGGAGTTCGATACATTTGCAGACTCCTGCATCTTCCCCGACCACCCGCGCATTCACCCGCCGCGCCACTTTCTGAATTTGCCCCGCGACGGGAAGCCGCTAACCACGGATGATTGCGGCGGCGCCAGCGAATGCGTCGTGACGGCTATTCTCAACGATGCCGAGAACGTAGCCTCGAAGGCCTCGAAAACCGCCGACCGCCTGATCGCGCTCAAGTCCTTGGGCCACTGGGTGGGCGACGTCCATCAGCCACTGCATGTCTCGTTCGCGGATGATCGCGGCGGAAACAACATCGACGTCTCCGGCGCCTGTAGCCGAAATCTTCATTCCGCCTGGGACAATTGCCTTGTGGTGCACGCAGTCGGACCGGATGTGAAGCTTGCGGCAGACAAGCTCCTAGACGCCATCACGAACGAGCAAATCGCGGAGTGGAATGCGTCCGATCCTCACGACTGGGCGAATGAATCATTCGCCATCAGCGAGGCGGCCGAGACCGGCTATTGCACGTTCCATGGGAAATCCTGCTATCCACCTGATAGTGGCAGCGTGACTATCGATCCTGCCTATTTGGCAAAGAGCGACATCATCATCCGGGAGCGCTTGCAGAAGGCTGGCGTGCGCCTCGCGCACCTTCTCGATAGCATTTTTGCAGATTGATGCTGCCGATGGCTTTGGCAACACAGATATAGGTGAGCGATGGAATCAGGGCTGACGCTATGGGGCTTGTACATCCCGGTGGATGTCCTCCTCACTTCGATTGCGCTCTATGTGGTCGTCTCGATTGCGCTGATTATCGCTGTTCCTGCCTATGCGGTGCCCATTGACCGTAAGGTGGGCGATGACGGTAGGCGCCTTCCCATTCCGCCGGATGACCTCGGGAAGATCATCGAGATGCGATCCAAGGTCCGATCAGCGGTCGTACAGACGCTAGGGGGCCTCGCCGTCTTCGCGACCGTCATCACGAGCCTGCAGGGCATCCGCGGGACCGAAGACGCGTTCAACCAGAAAAAAGCCGAGCTATTTGCCTCAAATATCAAGCCGCTGCTGGCGACCGATGCGACGGCTGGCTCGGAGCCCGCGCGGGCCGAGGCGATCCATGTCCTGACCTTTGTCGCGCGAAGCGACCGATCCTACCATCGGGCCGTGTTCGATGCGTTATCGTCCTATGTCAAGACGGCGTCAGACAAGCTCTGCTCCGGCGAAAAGTACCGCCAACCGGGTTTCAAACTGGACGGATCTATTCAACTCGCGATGAGGGCCATCGGCGAGCGGAAAGCGCAGGACGATCCGACCGGAAAGCATTTTGACCTCGAACACGGCTGCTACGTCGGCCTCGACCTGCAAGACGAATGGGGCGTTGTCAAAGGTCTGGGCCATACGCGCATGTCGGCGTCGAAGATGCACCGTGCCAATTTCGTGAAGGCGGAAATGCAGGGGGTGGAATTCATCGGCATCGAGGCGGGCGATTGGCAGAACCCTGGCTGGTGCACGGCAATCGGCAACCGTCTGAACGAACCGGCCGAGGATGACACGCGGCCCGCGCGGTGTCGGGGCACGTGGAATGGAGACGAGCGACGGCATTACCTCACGCATTTCATCGATGCCAACCTCACGGACGCAAATTTCTCCTACGCCAACATCCAAGGTGCCGATTTCTCGGGTGCTACGCTCACCCGAGCAAAGTTCGACCACGCGACGATCTCGCGGGTTAGCTTCAAGGGGGTCACCGGACTAGATTTGGAGGAGTTGGCCAAAGCATGCGTTGGCGCGCCGGGGATGACAGCCGAACAGCTGGAATGCGAGCAACCATATTTCACCAAAGACATGCTGGCTGAGATGAAGAAGAGCACGCCGCTTGCCAAGGGCATCAAGCAATGCACGGAGCCAATTAACTATAAATATGAGCCGATTGCATGCCCTGGACCGCCTCAATAACAGGCGGCGGCATAACCGAGAAGTTAAGTGCAGTGAAGAAAGGTTGGTAAAGTAAGATATCGTAGCTTCTTAAGCTCGTTGGGGCTTACTGGCCGTACGGCCCGTAGCGACTCGATCAATTACTTCATAGTCGAAGCACTGCGTTACCTGGGCATGACAGCATACTTGTTAGGAATGAGACGTGGGCCGTTCTCGAGCGGCGGCTTGATGTCGAGCATCCGAGCACCGTTCTGGAAGTGGAAGACCCTACGAACGCGGTAGGTCGACGGATTGCGGGCAGCAACCTCATACCGGGTGCGCGACAGCCAGAATCGGGTTCGTGCATGCCCGTTCGTGAATTTGATCTCGAGGAGCCTCTCTTCGCCGTCGGTTTCGAAGGACCGAACGTCACAGCGCCGGTGGTCTTCAATGAGGCGCGCACGGTCTGGCTTTTGGCTTAGTTCGGCGGTTCGGGTTGGTGGGCCTGGCTGTAACTGGCTCAGTTATTCGGTCCGTGATCGATCGTCATTTCCGGTACAATCCGCCGTTCTGATGCGGGTGACACAACGGGTAGCCGGCCGCAAATACACCTAAGTTATTGAACAAAAATAGAAATTTTTTGTCCTGTACGAGCTCCCTTTCCGCCATCCCAGATCTCCCGCAAGACGGGCCCGGGGTCTTTTTCCGTGGAGGAAAAGAAGAAAGGTAGCGGCAGGTCTTTATATCTATTTTAGCTTGTACGCCCGATATGCCAAATTTGCTGCGTGACCGGTGAGTCGCAAAACCCAACCACTTTAACTGTCGTCGATATGCTTGAGACGAGCCCCTAAAGCCAAGCCGCCTTGTAACATTCAAGTTGGGACTTGTGCCTTTACAGCCATCTAGTTTCTAGTCTCAATAATCAGAATGATAAATAATCAATCAGATTCGGAGGAAGACGTCGAGATCACGCTTCGCGTGCTGAGCAGCGGACTTGTCGATCTTCATCTGAGTGTTCGTGCCGGCGAGATGGTCGACCCCTATTCGCTGCCACAGACCATGGGCGAAGGCATGCGGATGCTGTCGAGGCTCTGCATCAAGGCAGCCACCGAAGATCTCGGCGACAGCGTTCATTCGGTTTCCGACATCGCCCGACGTATGCCAGTTGGCGAGTGGGGAGTTCCCCAGTTCGCCCCTCCATTCCGCTTTGCTGAAGCCAAGCTACTTACCTCCGAACCCGTCGCTCCCACCGAGGAGTGCCGCGCGCTGGCGGCCAAAGGCAGTACGGACGGGATCCTGGAGGGTGTCCATCATCTTCAGTTGCGCGAGATCGTGCAGCGGGTCCGGAGCCAGAGCCGTCTTCAGATCTATTCCGTGCTGCGCGAGCGGATCGTCCGCAGGCCGGTGTACGAGCGTCGCGAACTATCCGGCTTCCTTGAAGACGAAGGCATCGTCGTCGCTGACGAGGTCATGCGTCAATGGTCTTCCGAGATCCCGCTCGGCGCGCTGCGGCGTGATGGCTCGTTCGCCATCTGCGCGAACTGTGGAGGTCTTCTTTATCCTCATCGCGACACGAACCGTTTTCCGAACGGCCGGTGCAGGATTGGGCCCTGCCGGGAGGAAGTGCCCTCATCTACAGCGCGAAAAATCGTCGAGGACGCCGCGGGCTGGCGCGTCTTCAAGGACGACATTCTGGCCTACTGGGTCGGGCCCGGCCTCGCCGAAATCCGGCTATACGATGAGCTCCGAAGAGGCGGCGTCGACGTGCAGCTATATCCGCGCGATGATGCCGCCGATGTCGGCCGCACGCACGAGCTCGGGATCGACGTGAAGAGCTACGCCTGCCCGCGGCTGCTCGGCGACACACTATCCGAACGCCTCGGGGGCCTGGCGACATTCGACGAACGGTACGTGGCCATTCCGGACGCCATTGTGAACCGCCGGCCAAGCTATCTCGAGGATCTGCGATATGCCTACCACGGCTCAATTAGCGTCGTGTTCGGAAAAGTCAGCGAAATCGCCGCAAGGATACTCGGATGAGGGTCGCTCCGGACGGTTTCAGGCCAGCGCTTCGTGCCCAGTGGATGGCGTGCGTGATGCACGACATCCTCGGACTGCAGTCGCTCGCCGGCGCACCGGCTCTGTTTTCAGGGTATCGGTCGATCGTAACTCATCCTGCCTTGGCCCAGGCGCGCATCGCACTACGCAACCTTCGCCTTCTCGGCGTCAACATCGAGTCCGAGGCGCATCTGCAGGAGGCGGTGACGGAAGCTCGCGCCTGGGAGGAGGACCACTCGATGGCCGACGATTACGTTGAGCCGCCTTTCGAAATCTCTACCGATCCGGGCACGGGCTTTGCGATTCGAGAGCGCGTCCGGCGTGACGACCCGCGCCGCGCGGCCATGCTCGCCGCCCTGTTGGGCGTGCTGCCTCACGAGGTCCAGAAAACGCCGACCGCCGATCACACGCGGCGTTTCCGCTTCCGCGTCGACGGGGATACCGGGCCCGATGTCATCTGCGACACCCGCGAGATCCCCTCGTTGCCGAGTCCTCCCCAGACCGCTCCAACGTTGCGCGAGCGCGCTCCGATCAGCGTAACAATCCAGGAGCTTGAGCAGGTCGCCAGAGAGCTCGACGAAGAGGATGCCCGCGACCCGACGCGTGTGCCGCGCAATTTCTACACCAGATTACGGTCGGAGCAGGGTGAGGCCGTTTTTTCATTGCTATCGCCCCAGGACGCAGGGCTCGCGCCGACCGACCGGATTGAGCTCGACGACGTCAGCCATATGATCGGCCTTCCCGGCGCGGGCAAGTCGACGTTGATCTTCCTTCTGGTCGTGCTTCTCGCGCGACAAGGCCGGCGCGTCACACTACTTGTTCCCTCGATTGAGTTCGCCCTCGCGCTTGATGCGGACCTCAGCAGGTATGCGGTATCCACGGCGTTGCTCGTGGGTCAATCTCCCGATGCGCGCAGACGACACGCGACACGGCTGGCGGAACGCATCGCAACGCTCGACAGCGCCGGCTTCGGTCAGACCGCGCCGGGGGCAGAGCTGCTCGGAACCCGTTGCGCTTTAGCCGGGTTCGTCTCGGTTCCTCCGCCAGGATTCGAGTTTCCGCACGACCGTCCGCCTTGCAGGTCACTACGCCAGGCTTCGGTGAACAAGGACGGAAAGGAAGGGCAGGAGGGAAACAGGCTCTGTCCGCTCGCCGTCGCATGCGGCCGCCAGCGATCGTCGCGGCGTCTGGCCGACGCCGCGGCGCTGGTTCACATCGGGCATGTGATCTCGACCGAAGTCGTCGCCTCACCCCACTTTCATGCGGACCGGATGAGGGAGTTCGAAATGCTCGCCCGCACCAGCGACCTCGTCATTGTTGACGAGGTCGACGGCGCCCAGTCCGCACTGGATCAAAAGGGCTTCGCCGAGTTGGATCTGTTTGGATCCTCCGACTCCTACGAATCTATTCTTCTGAACGATGTCTTCGATCCGGTCGCATCCGGACGCGGGTTTGCCTTATCGAACTCGATCGAGAACTACACGCTGGCTTCAAACCGCTTCATGCGCCTCAATCGCGGGCTGCGCGCGCATCTCCTCGAGCGCATGATCGAGGAGGGCGGTGTCCTTTCCCGATTCAAAGACGCGTTCGTCACGGGAAACTCGATCCTCGCCAGCATGTATCTCGACCCGGAGATCGACGAGGAGGAGCACGGGAGCGTCCGGTTCGAGCTGATCCGGCGCCTGTTCGAGCAGCTGGTCCGATCCGTCCTGACGTCAGGCGTCGGAGGCGACGGCGAGGACGAGCTGTCGGATCTCGACCTCGATCGGGTCGCAAGGGATCTGGGCGTAGAGCACGCGGAGCTGATCGCCGCCGCTACGCGCTTCCGCGACGCGCTGTTCGCGCTGCTCAATGCCCGTCTGGTCGAGCGCTTCGCCGAGTACTACGACCAGATGCAGGAAGCTTTCTTTGGAATCCTCCCGCCGCGTGCCGAGCTGGACCCGCAGGAAGCGCGCATCCTGTTCCGTTTCCTCGTTGAGGTAACCACGGTCGTGCTGCAGTTCCTGGCGCTGGTGCCCGCGCAGTACGCGATGATCGCCGAAGGTGTGCATACGGACCGAGTTTTCGGGCAGGGCGTCTCACTCGATCTGCGCCGTCATCTGCCGGAATCACTGATCGGCCGCCTGTCAGGAATTCGCTTCTCGTACGAGACCGACGAGCGCGGCAAGCGCAAGCTGGCGCTGCAGTACCTCTCCTTCGCGGGAGTGCCCCGGCTTCTGTTGTACCACCTGTCGAAACTGCTCAGAGAAGACGGCATCAAGGGCCCTGCCGTACTGCTCGCCTCGGCAACGAGCTACCTGCAACCCTCTCCGAGCTATCACGTCTCAGTCCGGCCAAACTACATTCTACGCCGCGAGGGCGAGCGTGAGGCTTGGCGCGAGAGCGCGTACGCGTTCCGACCTGTCCGGGATCCCGACCGGCCCGGAGAATTCGTCAGGGTCAGCGGGGCTGGTACCGAGCGCGAGCGAAATCACGCCCTTCAGCTTCTCACGGATCAGTGGTTCGGTGGGGCAGAGCCGTACGTGCGCCAGCTGCGCGAGGACCAGTTCGATCCGGGCCGTCGGACCGGCATCGTGGTGAACTCCTACGAGCAAGTCCGCCTCATCAAGGCGCACCTGAAGCGGACGTCATCGTCCGCCCAGCGGGTTATCGGCGTAACCTCGGATATCAGCAAGCTTCCGCTCCAAGAGCGCGCGGAGTGGGTATCGGCCAGTCAGGTCGAGATGCTCGGCACGCGCGACGACTGGGACGCGATCATCTTTCCGATGAAAGCCATCGGCCGGGGCGTAAACATCGTGTTTCCCGACGGGGAACGGGTGCGTGACGCCGTACTGGGTTCGGTCGCTTTTTTCGTCCGGCCGCACCCAACCGTCGACAGCCTCGCGTTCACCGGTGGCTTGGCCGGTCAGCTGGCCATGCAGTTTGATCAGAGAGTGATTCCGGCCGGCGCAGACATATCGCGCTTGACCCGAGAATGGCGCAACGCGCGCGACGAGGCGCTGGATTCTCTTCGAAGGTTGTTGCGCCGACCACAGCAGATGAGCCGGCTCGGGCCGATGATCCGGCCGTTTGTCGCTGACGGCATGGTCGATCTGCTGCAGACCATCGGACGCGCGATGCGCAACGGATGCAAGGCTCGCGTCTTCTTCGTCGATGCGGCCTTCGCGATGAACTCGACACAGAACCGGCGTGACACACAACGCTCCAGCATGATCGTCGCGATGCGCGATGTGCTGCAGGAGTTGCTCTCCTCTGCCGACCCCACTGAGCGCGAGATTTACCGGCTTCTCTACGAGCCGTTCCTGCATCCTTTGCGAAATTGCGCAAACGTGATTTTTCCGGAAATGAGCCCCGAATGACGGACACGGAGCCGCTCTTCGTCAGATCGTACGGGGACCAGAGCATCCTGGAGAGTGCGTTCGTCTGGCGCGGGCTACCCCCCTCGACTCCTTCTCCCGTGCCGCCACTCCGCTACGGTTGGACCTCAACCACCAGGGACCTGCTCAAGCGCATCGCGCGCCTGGCGGCCGGAACGAACAGGGCGGAGGGAAAGGAGCTTCCGTACTTGGACTTGAGGGCGGCGCTGCAGGCGCGGGTGGGGGGCTTGGTGCTGCTCGACAGCAGGTTCTCGCGGACCGACGAGGGGCCGCTGTTCGCCGCATCCGGCGACGCCACCGACGTCGAAGCCGCGGCGCACCGTTCCGTGGCAGCGTGGGCCCAGCTGACGCTGCGACCCTGGGCAGAGCACCTCGGCACGGACTGCGGTGACATCGATCTTCTCGAAGAAAAGGGGCGGCGTCGAGAGCTGTTCGCCAGGCTTCCGTCACCTCCCGTGCCGGAGCCTGCCACGGTGCCAGATGCTCTGCGCTCCGATTTCCGGCAATACGCCGACATCCTGCTCGCGATGGTAGCCTCGAGCCTCGAGGGCATCGAGCTTTTCGACGGACTTGGGCCCGTCTACCGAGTGCTGGATCGCGAGTACGGAAATTCGATTGCTTTCGAGACGTGGCCCTCAGCCTTGCCTGGTGGCGAAGACCTCTTCTCAATGGTAGCCAACCTCAGCATCGAGACGCGTCCGTCGTCCCGTTTGCCGTTTCTGGTCGTCAAGGCAGCGAAGCGCATCTGGTGTCGCGAATTTCCCGCCGCCAATCGTTTGTACGGACGCCGCCGGATTTCGGCCCGCGTGCTAACGCGGAATTCTGCGCCTCGGGCGGTGACGCTGTCGGTCAAGTTGGAGCAGGGTCTGCCGAAGACGCAGATAAACGCGATCGTCTACGAAGCTGGCCGCGAAACCGGGGAATCGTTCGTGGAGGATCTTTCAGCCTTGGTCGCGTCGCGCGGGCGCGCGCCGGATCTCTTTGTCGGGGTTCCCTTCCGTTGGGGTTACAGACCAGAGCCCAAAATCGCGTCAGGTGTGACGCTGCAGGATCAGGTCGATCTCTTCCGGAAGGTCCAGGAACGGATCGCAACGTTCGGATTCCAGGAGCCGAGATTTAGGGAAGTCGACGCAAGAATCAGACGTCCGAAGGAATTTCATGTTCAGGCGAGCCTTCACAATCTGATCAACCATCATTTCGGACGGGTCGAAGAAAAGGACGTCCCGGCGCGTGTTGGGGAACTGTTCGGCGCTCCGGAGAAGAAGCGGCGAGGTCGCGAAAGTCCCGAGACCACCGTTTCGCTAGAGCCCTTGGTAGCGGCTAACCGTGAGAGGCTAGACAAGGCCTTCGGCAAGGCCGCCCCAATCGATCTGATGTTCGTTTGCCGGCGCGAGGACGAGGCAAGCATCTTTGCTTCCGTCGTCTCGCTGATATTCGGAGATCGGGTGAAAGTGGTCCGTCATGCAATGCCCGAGCGCGTGCACGGCACGCGTCAGCAACTGGACGGCGACCTTAGGAACAAAAGAACCGAGCGGGCCGCCGCCCGCCGCGAGGCGTGGCTACCGCTCGCCGAGCGGATTCGGACCGAGTTTCCCGGTGCGCCAGTGATCGTGCAAGCGGCGCTCAAATACGACGGGCGAGACGAAGACGAGGTGAACAAGAGCGTCGGCCGCAACACGCTCGCCACGGTCGCCGGCAGCAACGTCCAATATCTCCTTCCGCCGGCGGCAGGCCATGCCGCGGAATACATGCACCGGGTTCAGGCGGCTCTCTATGATCTCCTCTTTGGTCACGCTGGCCTCGGACCCGTGCCGGCGCCCATCGTCGACACCGCATTTGTGGACTGCCCACACCCGCGCACTATCCTGGGCATCTCGATCGTGTCGCAGGCCCCATCCCGTGCCGGCCGACCGGAAGGAGCCACGATCGCAGTCGCGATGAAGACTGACGTCACCACAGGCAAGATATTCGGGAGGGTCGGATTTCTGCGCAATGGCGCCATGGATACGGGCAAGTTCGAGCCGCTCTCGAAGACGCTCGTCGCCATCGCTGCGTCTGGCATAACTTCTCTCGGAGAGAAGCAACCCGAGCGGCGCACGAACTTTCTCTTCTTCGTGCGCCAGGTCGTAAACGAGGTGGCGACAGAGGATCCTCATGCGCTGGTCCTTGTCGACTCGACCTCTACCCGGTCACTCTGGACCTGGCTATCCGACGAAAACATCTCGTCCGACATCTATCTCGAGGACGTCGCAGCGACGCCTCCGTCATCATGGAAAGGCCTGCGCTTCGTCCGGGTGAGGGAGGGGTCTGCGGGACGACTGTCCGTTCTCACCGAGAGAAAGTGGACACCGGTTACGCAGGACGGCCGGCGAGTCGCCACCGACCCGGTCGAGGAGGTCTATGCGACAGCCGTGGAGCGGCTGATCGAAAGCCTGCCGGAAGGGAACGCGCGGGCGCGCCACTATCTGACGACGCACGGTTTCGACGTGCGCAATCGCGGAGCGCGGGGGCAATCGGTCTATCGCGCCAAGACCGGTTTTCAGAAGTTCGGGGCATCAACGCCCGCGGACTCGCCGGTCGGGAAGAAGATCCTGATGCGCTCGGCCCAGGTCAAGCCGTGGGACATCCCATCGAGAATTCCCGTCACCCTGGAGGTGACCGTGTTGCCGTCGCAGAGCGGCGATAGCGAGGATGCGATCGCTGCTCTGATCGCCGGACTCCGTAACGGCTACGCCCATACTGGTGATGGCACTTTCCTGCCGGCTCCACTGTCGTTCAGATCGAAGATCGCCGACTACATGGACCGATACGGCACCGGTGCAGCCGAAGACGAGCCGGATCCAGATCCGATCGACGATGGCGATGATCGCCGCGACGAGAGCGAAGAGGTCGGTGATCGGGCGGATGTGATCGGCTACGCCGAGACGCGCCGGTGGTTCGAAGGGACAGTCAACCTCGAGGAGGACGAGATTCCAGATTTCGTCGAGCCTCCGCCGGAGGAGACGGCCGAAGCGAGAACATCAGTCGGGGTGCAGGCCCCTTCCGGGGCTGCAATTCTGCACCTTCCGATCCGCACGGACGCCTTCGCGCCCGTTGCGCAAACATCGATTGTCAAGGCATCAGCCATGCTTGAAGCGCGTGAACCAGGCGCCGCCGCGGAAAGCCACAAGCCGGACCAGGGTCCGATGGACTTGGATGACCTCCTCACGCTGCTGCGGAGCAGGTCCGCACCACTGCCAGCGTTCGCGACAGAGGCATTTATTTCGAACGCGATCCACATTGTGCCGCGCGACACGCGGCTCATGCATGACGACCGCGAGTGGATACGCAAGGCGACCGGCTATCCTTGGCCTGAAGAACGTCCGGCCGTCGAAGACATGCCACGGCTCTATCAGGAAGCGTTGCGGTATCCCGCCTTCGCCATCGTCTTTCAGCATCAGTTCTTTCCCGACGATAACAACAGGGGACATCGCGGGCTGCCGAAGAACCAGATCATCTTGCGGAACGCCGACGCCTGGAAACGGCTACGGACAAAGGGGCCGATCCCAAAAGAAGTACGCGAAGTCCCCTTTCTGCGCATGCTGCATTGCGCGCAGAAGGGATGCGACAAGGATTCCCAACTCGCCGAGGCTCTAGGCCTGCCTGGCCACGACGCCTGGAGCGCGAGGTGCTCGACCGCGACCGACGGTCTGGAAAAGTTGGAAGCCGCAGCAGGAGAGTGGGCCGATCTGGCCAAATATCTACGGGCCGTGCTGGGGCCATTCCGGCAGTTCGGCCCGGAACGGACGATCGGGGAGATCATGGACGAGGTCGTGATTCCCCAAGCGATGAGGCAGAACCAGGTCGTACCGATCCCTGCGGCGGAGCCGCACGAGCCGGTCAGCCCGGTGGTCGCGCCTGACCCGGAAGCGCAAGTCGTCGCCCAGGAGACTGACGCCGTCCACAACGCGATGGATGATCTGGCGACCATCGAACAAGCTTGGCGTTCGGAATGCGAAAAACTGATGGCCTTGGTCAGCGCGGCTTCACCCGTCGGACCGCGAGGCGAAGGTATCGACCTGATTAAGGCGAGCGTCTCGGTTCTGGATAGTTTGAGAAGCCGGGCGGTAGACCTGCAGCCCGCTACAGTGTCAACGGCCGATCTCCACCAAGACCTTCAGCGCCTCACGGTGAAGGCCGCCGAATCTTTGAACTCGCTGCTCGGCGAACCGTTGAATGCCCCCGAACTTCTGTCCCGGCTATTCCATTTGCCGAAGGAAGCGACCGAATCCGAATTGGAAGCGGCCAATTCCATATACGCGCAGGCCAATGCGGTCATGCGGGAGGCCGACGCGGGCGCAGCGGAGATCGAACGCCTCGAAGCTACGCTTCCCAGCAAGATCGCTCGAGCTCAGGCCGTTGCGATCGACGAAGAGAGAGAACGGGCGTTGCGCCGGGTCCTCGAGCACGTCGGCGCCGCGATCGATGTCTTCCCGCAAGAAAGCTCTTCCGCGCCTTCGGGAGCTACCACCCAGGAGCCGATCGAACAGGCCGCCGTCACCGTCCTGCCGCTCATTCCGGTCGTCAACGAACCTGCCCTCACGTCTTCTCCGCCGGCGGTGCCGCCGCAGTCCGTAGAGGACGCGGAGGCCGAAGCAGCGGCGGACTTTGGTGATGGGGTCATGTTGGACCTGGAGGTCAACCCGTTGCCGCCGGCACCGCCGGCTCCAACGGTTGCGACGGAGACAGCCGAGGAGGCCATTGAAGATCCGCTGGTGCGGGAACTCGTGGCACGTCTCGACGCGCTGTTTGCAGTCGGCGAATTCGGTCTAGCCTACCATCTTCGCCAGTGCGCGAGACCGGTCCTGCCCCCAGCTCGCGACGTCTACACGGAAGAGGAGCTCAGGCTTGCCGCTGCCCACGGCCGGGCCATGGGGCTTTCCGGCCAAGACGTCCATGTTCTGACGTCCTCAAGAAGCGAGGCCTTGACCGTTGCGCAGTCGCTGGCTGATCAAGAAGACGATCGCTCGATCGCTAGGCTGACGATGCTGCTCGCTGGCGCCATTCCTGCCGCCCTTTTCCGGCCGGACGACGGCGCTGCGGTGCCCTTGATCGATGTCATCACGTCGTTGAAGCCCTTCGAGCATCTGCGCAACATCTTGACGATTGTGGAGGAGAATCGTCGCTTCAACTTTCCGCTTACGGCAGCCAACCTGATGGCTGTTGAAGCTCACTCGCGCGAGAGCTCGTTCGTAAGTGAAGCAGTGGCGGCGATTAACGAATCTGTTGCGGGCCTGCGATCGGCCAAGTTCCGCTTCCAATACGGCTTGCGGATCAAAACGGCCCTGCTGCAGCCCGAAGGACTTTTGGGTCGTCTTTCGAGTCTGACGGAGACGAGCCACGATGTGGCTCGCGAGGTTGCCGAGCAGCTTCACAGTCGGGAGGACATCCTCCGGATCATCGATTCGGCCGGCGCGCAAGGCGGGAGTCAGGAGGTCGATCTGCCGGCGCGCGAGCGAATCTTCGCGGTCTTGTCCAGCGTCGGTCAGCAGTGCGCCGACTTGGTCAGGGCGTTAGAAGGTTTGAGTACGCTGCGCAAGAGCCCGCAGCGGCTCGAGATAGTCAAACGGCTGCGCGACAGCGCGCTCGCGGAGATCGATGCCGTTTTGGCGCGGCCACACCTGGACGGTCCTCGCCTGACTGCCGCGGCGAGCGATCACGCCGCCACCATTCTCCGATCCGTGCGGGACACCCTGAAGGGACTTTCTTCCTCCGACCGGAACGTGCCGCCGCTCGCCGTTGGACTTCATACGCCGCTGCTGTGGCTTCCTAACATGACCTGGACCGGCGGTTGGATGCCTGCTCCCTACACCCAGGAGCGCATACTGCAGGAGATCATGAACGCCAAGATTCCGCTGATGGGCATCGATCCGGGCAAAGCGATCGCGGACGCGTTCGAAGCTCGCCGCGCGGAATCGGCTTTCGTACCGGCCTACATGCTCGTGAACATCGCGCACTGGTTTGGCGTGAGCGAAGCGGCAGCGGAGTCGATGCGGGCTAAGCTGGACGCTGACCGCGAGACAAAAAAGAGCCAGGTCAAATCCCGGCTTGCAGCGGCAGAGCGCATGATCGAGCGGATGCGTCGCATGGCGGTGGGTTCGCTGGACCAGTCGGCGCGATTGCAGGAGACGCTGTCGGCCATCAATCCAAACAATTTGCCAGCAGAGCTGTCGCCTTCGTTCCTTCCCGAGACCTTGGCGGGAGACCGCGTAGAGGACTTCAATTCGGCCTTCGCGAGGATGAAGGAGGTCGAGAATGAAGCGCAGCGGGAGTTCGACAAAACTGCCGCCGATTTCACCGCCCGGATCGCAGCTCTCGACGAAGAGCACAAACTGGACCCGCAGACCGCCGTCGAACTCCGCAATCTCCTGCAGCGGCGCGAGTTCACCACGCTGGCCGACTGGTTGAACATGTTGCGTACCGGCGCTCCCCGTCGGCATCCTCTTCCAAGCGGCATTCTCAACGTGAGATTGGCCGAGTTCAAGAAGCTACTGCCTCTGCAGCAACTGTCGGCGGTCGACATCATTCAGGCGGCCCGCGCCATGGATGACGGCAGATCTTACGGCCCGCTCGACTACAGCCATCTCGAAGCCGAACAGAGGCAGCAAGCGGCAAACATCGCCAGAAGCCTGCTGCCTGCGCTGAAGCGTCACATCAAGGCTTCGTCCAGAGCGCAGGTGAAGGACACGCTCCAGACAGTAGTTTCGCAATTGCTGTTCGAGGTGACGAAGCTCGAACAGGACGAGGTCCTCACCAAGGTAAAGCAGCAAGTATACGTCTTCGACGCAAAGGTATCGCTGCCTCCTGTGGATTCCGAGTCGCTGCTGCTCCCAGAGTTCGGTAGCCTGACGCAGGGCTCTTGGCGGATTTGCGTGGCCACCTCTACCATGTCGCAGCAGTCCATGCTCGACCTCGCCGAGGGCGCATCCCCGCGCGGCGTTCTTCTGATCTATCTCGGCGTGCTCAACCCGGAGCGGCGCAAGAACCTGCGGCTGGAACTCTTCAAGCGCAGAAGGTCGATGCTCGTCGTCGATGAAGCGATTGTCGCAGTCGCGCTGGCGGACAAGTCGGACCACCGGAAGGCGGTGCTGGAGATCGCACAAGGTTATTCAGGCGCTGCTCCCTACAGAGATTACAATCGCTCGGCGGTGCCGCCTGAGATGTTCAAGGGTCGCTCCTGGGAGAGAAGCCAAATCGAGCATTCCTTCGGATCACATATCGTCTTCGGCGGCCGAAGGCTTGGCAAGACGGCGCTACTCCGGCAAATCCATGCCACACCGCCCGCAAATGCCATTTTTGCCTACGTCGACATGGACGGGTCGAATGCAGTCGAGCAGATGTCTCGCCGCATCTCGATCTTTGCCTCGCCCGTTCGAAGTGAGGAGGAGTTCGCGGCTACTATTACGACCTGGCTGGATCAAGACGAGCGGCGTCGGCTGCTTCTGCTGATCGATGAGGCCGACAACTTCGTCCTCTACGAAAGCGAAACCGACTTCCGCTGCATCCGGGCGCTGCTTCGTCTGATGGCTGACACCGGCAACCGCTTTAAATTCGTGTTGGCCGGTCTTCATAATGTGTCGCGCATCGCGCGGACGGAGAACTCGCCGCTCGTCCACATCTCCAACGATCCGCTCCAGATCGGCCCGTTGCTGGACAAGGACGTTGACGACGCGGAATTCCTGATCCGTGGTCCACTGGCCGCCATGGGATTCGAATTCGAGAACCGGGAAGACGTTTGGCGGATTCTGAGCTTCACAAACTACTATCCAGTGCTCATCCAAGTGTTCTGCGAGGAGCTGCTCCGGATCATCCACGACCGCGCCCAGCAGACCAACCGGCTGCCCGATCCGATCCCAACCTCCTTGGTGGAGCAGGCTCTCGATTCGGTAGACGTCCGTGGCAAGTTGTTTGCGACGTTCGAGAAGACGATAAAGTTCATCGAAGGCCGTTACGAGCTACTTACTTACATCCTCGCTGCGCGCGAGCTGCTAGACCACGGGTCGGGCATGTCAGCTGAAGGCATGATGCCAGCCGAAGTAGCCGAACGGGCCATCGAATATTGGCCGGCGGCGTT
This sequence comes from Bradyrhizobium sp. SZCCHNS3016, assembly GCF_032484535.1. Taxonomy (NCBI): domain Bacteria; kingdom Pseudomonadati; phylum Pseudomonadota; class Alphaproteobacteria; order Hyphomicrobiales; family Nitrobacteraceae; genus Bradyrhizobium; species Bradyrhizobium sp. SZCCHNS3016. The sequence continues at coordinate 14,155 of NZ_JAUETE010000012.1, read as the reverse complement.
CCCCAGGGGCAGCGACCCGGTCGAGATCGAGTACCTGCTCGAAGAAATGGAGGGGTTCGGGATCGCCCGGCGCACCTATTCCGGCGGCTTCGCGTTGCGTTCCCGTAGTCTGCTCGAGCTGATGGCGTACGACGAGGCCGATCTGACGAGCAAGCTCGAGCAATATCACAAGAGGCGACGAGAGCGGATTTTCGATCCAAAGAACAACCGCAGGATCATCGCAAGGCCGCTTGCTGCGGTCGACAGCGACGGCCACCTGTCGCCACTGACGAACGGACAGGAGGCCGATCTCCTCGCACCGTTCGCCCCCGCCGCGGCCGTCAAGCCCGATGGCTCGCCGACGTCTCCGCGAGCTCACGGCATAGGAGTGGTCTTTGGCACAGAGTGTGCGGGTGTACGATTTGTCGAAGCCGCCCTGATGGATGCCGAGAGGACGAAGGATGGATTGATCGAGGTCGATCCGCGGACCTACGAAGGGAAGAAAGATCTCTTCGACGATGCCAAGCGCCCCTCCCGATCGGGACGACCTCGCGTTCTCGTGGTGTCGCCCACCACGCCATGGCGTCCCGACTGGATATTCGAAGCAGAGCGGCTCGGCCGCGTGCGCAAGGGCGAGGTGAGGATCGTCTTCGTTGGCGATCCGCTTCACGCCTCCGCGTGGTCCGAGGATTCTGCCCTGCTGCGGCGCATCCGGCCCCTGGTCAAGTTGGTCAAGCTTCGACCAGTCGCACGGTCGTATCTTGGATCGCGTCTGGAGTCGCTTCAGCTTTCCAGCGATTTGATGGATCCGATCATCGATGCGACCGGCGGATGGTCGGATGCAGTCGGACCTCTCTTGGCACGCATATCCGAGAGGCCGAGCCAGGCCTCCGCCCTGATCGCTTCCGAGAAGCAGACTTTGCTGGCGGCACCAGGACTGTATGGCAAGTTGGGTATCCCGCCCGAACTGGTGTCATTTTTCCGCGAGCTCGCCCAGTACGCGGATGGTTCGGTCATCACTTACCGCGATTTCCAGCACCTCTGCACGAGCGATGGCCGGAAGATTTCCCCCAGCATCTTGGCAGTCTACTGCGACGTTCTGGGGATCATCTCGTTCTCTCCGGATCAATCGGGAAATCGCGGCCTTCACAAGGTCGATCTGAACCAGCTGGTCCACGCTGCGCTGCTGCGACCGGAGTGAGCATGGAACGCGAAGCTCTGTGGTGGTCGTTGGCCGGCCCGTCAAGCGTTCTCGGCAAAATCGCGCTCGCGGTCTCCAGAAAGGAGAGGGTGGTCTGCATCTGGACTCCCTCTCCGAGGGCGTCCGGGCTGACTGCGGCGATCGAGCGGCGGCTCCGCACCGAACTCTCGCTTGAGAGTGTGGCTATCGATCTGACGGCCGAAGATCAATCCCAACCCATTGCCCACCTGCTCGCCGGCTTCGTGGACGTCTCGCCGGTCGAGATCGGGACGGTCGCTGACTTCGCGGTGCATCCAAGGCTGATTGATCGGGTGCTGATCGTCGATGGACTCGATCGCACCGAACTGCGTCGCTGGAGTCTGTTTCTGCGGCAGCTGATGGCTGAGCCCGCTGAGGAGACCGTCGTCGGACCGGTCCTGCTCGTGATGCTGCCGACCGGGCTCAGCCGAGACGACCGCTCAACTCTCTGCGGGCCTGCAACTCTCATTTCGACCCAAGGAATGTGCGACCGCTATGACAGCGCAAGCTATGTGGCCGCGATCGGCGCCCGTCCTGCGCAGGGCCTGACCTCTCGCGTGGGTCACGCGTCGGCCATCGAAGTGGCGGCATGGTCGCGTGATCTCCTTGAGGAAACGGTGGGTTGGGACGCAGCGGATCAGATCGCGCCGTTTCCCTTGCTCGATCGACTGGCAGCGCGAAAACAATATCCTTTCCCCTGTTGGGAAAATGGTCTTGTCGACATTTGGGACGACGAGCCGGCCGCACATGCCGTTGCCGCGATCAAGCACGGATATGTCGATCATATCCGCCGACGGGTCTGGAGCGCACAGGCGAGCATTCTGCTGCCGTTCACCTATCGAGTGCTGAGAGCGCTTATCGCCAGATATCAGCACTTTCTCGCCGAGAAGGTTTCACCAGAGCGGCCGTACATTCGAGCGTTCAACGGTCGCACCAAGACGACCACGGACTTCTGGAAGCTCGAGTTTTACGACTTCCGGGATTTCACCAAGGATCTCCTGTCGCCCAACGAGGCCAACTTGTTAAACCTGGCGGGCTGGACACGCAACAAGGTCGCGCACTTCGACCTGATCGAACCCGACCCAATCGCTCGATTTTCTGACTATTACGAAGTGACCATCGGCGACGTTGACTTCGATATTCCCGGTTGGAATTGGCCGCGCTGTGGTCAGACCATGACACTCACCGTCGGCCCTTCGGGGGCCGGGAAATCCACTTGGTCGGGAGCGCAAGGCTTGGACGTCGTATCGGCCGACGAAATCAGAAAGGAACGGAGTCCGGACGGCGAGGTTCGAGGGGTGCAGTCCGAGATCTTCCACGAAGTACGGGTGCGAAGCGCTAAATTACTAGCCAATGGCCGGTCAGTTATCGTTGACGCGATGCATATCGAGCCAAACGATCGGCTTCGGCAATTGGCGATCGCCCCGACCGACATCCAGAAAACTTATGTGCTCATCGACCGGCCGCTTGAGGACAAGCAGCGCGACGGCGGTTGGAGAGGTCAGAAGGGTCTCGTTGAAAAGTATCACCGGATTTTCACCGATAACGCGGCCGACGCAATCGCGGGGGATGGGAGAGCCGACGTGGAAGTCATCGATCTCCGAACGCAACTCGGCGAAGACAAGGCCAGATAAGGCTCCAAAAATCCTTCGAACGCGAAGCAAACGAGGTCACCCGGTTGGGATGATTTGATGACACTTCGTGAGACTTGGCCGCGGTTGTCCGTCTGTTTCCGTTCCAATCCGCCGAGTGATTGGGGGTAATTCTGTGGAACAGCTCGCGTACAAATCAGCCAACTGTTTGATAATAAATCGATATCATGCGTTGATTCGCGGACACTCTCTCCGCCACTCCGCCAGATGGCTATCTCACTTAACAAAATCAGTAACTTAGGTGGGCGCGGGATCGATGTGTCCCCCATGGAGCCCCCCAATGTGTCCCCCACGGCGACCGCTATGAACCCGGTTGCGGCTGATCGCGCTGCTCCAAATCGAATAGGTCTGGGTCTCGGGGCTTCGGGGCTGGAGGCAACGGAAGAGCCGCGATCCCGATGACTGCGACTGAAGAGCCTGCCATCTTCGCGATGTCGGCATCGTCCGAGTAGATGACCGATGCCCTCTCAACTCGGGCAATGGCGACGATCTGGTCATCGAACTTGGCCTTAGTCCGACTTGCAGTAGACTTTGTCGTCCGCGTGGATTGCATCAGCGAAAATTCGACAGCGGCCTTCTCGTCGAATGGAACGACCTTGAAGTGCTTCGAGGAGGTGAGCTGGGTCAGTATCTTGGAGGCGTTTGCAGCACGCATCAGAACCTCACCGAGGGCCGGTGTCGGAATGATGATCTTCGCGCCATCCTTCTGCAGCTCGTTGATGAGATGCTCAACCCGTTCCTTACACTGCGGCACACTCTGCCCTGTAGCGGTGTCGATAGGGGCAGGGGCGTTCGGGTCAATGATGTAGATCAGGACGGAAGCGTCGAAGACAACAGTCATTGAAGGTCGCCCTCGTCGCGGCGCTGCTCCATCAAGAGCCGCACGGGATCGGGCAGTTCATTCCACGTGCTGCCGCTCTCCGCTCGAATGTTGCGAATGACATCGGCGAGCGGCTCGTCACCGAGCACCTCGAACTCTGTGATCCGAAACGACCTCAGTTCCCAGATGCCCTCTGCAGTCCGAAACCAAGTGCCTGTTCCGTGAACCCGCACTGTAGGCCCGAACAGGTGCTGCGCGATCCTGCGAGCGACGTCGGTGGAGCCGTAGAGGTGCGAATGGATCGTGTCGCCGTCGCGCAGGTGAACAGGTATCGTGTCGCCCGTTCCTCCGACCCGGATGACCTGTCCGTCTACAGTGCCGTCCTGCTTAAAGGGGCCGAAGACGACTGGCTCGGGCCGGTCCTTCCCCCGGAACGGGATCACAATGCCCATCTCCTCGCTGACGAGGGTGGCTGTTGCACCGTCCTGCCACAGCAAGGCGTCGAGCTGCCCGTAAGCCTTCAGGGCATCGGAAGGGCCGTGCCCCGCGTGAACCGCTCGAACCCGCTCGACAACCGTTTTGGTGGCGGCGTCATCGACTTTGACCGCGACTATCGCGGAGCCAGTGATTAGGTCCGAGAAATGGACGTTGGGGGGTTCTCCGAGCAACTTGGCCAGTGCGGACAGATACTCGCCCAGCCGTTCCATCGGGAAGGTGGCAGGCGTCAAGTCACCGTCGATGCGAAGGCGATACTCAGTGCTCATGACCTGCTTCCTCGGAAGTCGAGCCTACTCCTACGCGAGCATTGTTGAGCAAGAATTATGGTCGTGCGTCAGCTTTAAATGGGAGGCGTGTACCTAGGAGGGCGGGCTTTCTTCCAAGATGGAAAGGAGTGCGACCGCGCCGGCCACCGAGAGTATGATCTTGTGAGAGTGGAGAAGCGCGTCTAGGGCGTGACTCGATACGCTAGCCCCCATGAGGAGCACCAAAGGAAACAGGGCGGCCCCATGAGCTACAGCCTGACCGGTCTCTCTTGAGATATATCGTTGACCGGGCTCACGGTGACACTCATAGGCAGCGTAAGCGACGGCAACAAGTAGGGTCAACACGTCAACCCAGTTGCCGTCAAATACACCTACGAGGTCAGCCCACCACGCAGCCACGTTCAGGCACGATGCACGGCCTTAGCGGCGATAGCTAATGCGGCTCCGCCGAGTGCCCCAAAGATTCGCGGGTCAAATGGCAAATGATCCATCCAGCCGACTCCGATGCCGCTGACAACCGCGCCGAGCAGCGCAAAGGACGCCACAAACCTAAGGGTGTGTACGCCGGGGAGCATCGAATCGTCTTTGCCAGACATCGAGATCAGCCGCATTGTTGCACCGTTAGAATGTCCGAGGATGGGTAAAGGTTCGGGGAGGAAATATGGTTAATTAAAGGTTAATTCCAAGTTAAGGCTCTTGTACAGCCGGATGATGATCTAAGTCACGGTTTTAGTTCCAATAGAAGGAAGCTAGGTCCAAGGCGGAAAGAGGTGCTTAGGCACCGTCAGGAGGAGTGTGACCTGGATGGCGAGCAAATCAGGGGTTTGTCGGCTGTCGCATTGTGGCGTCCCCCAGGCTCAGTCCCAATGTGTCCCCCAGGACGCAGGCGGCTACACCTTCGGGACGACCTGTATGGTATAGCCCTGCGCGTACCACGCGAGCCGAGCACCATAGCGGTCTTCGTAGTCCTGGCGCCTTGCTGCTGTCCGGTCCCACATCGCGAGCTGGGCTGCGCAGCCCTCTAGATCTTGGAACATGTTAACGGGGATGTAGGCGCCCTTCCAACTGATGATCTCGCCCGTATCGGAATTCACGATCCGAAGCCGCCCGTTCCCGAATAGCTCTTGCTCGAATCGTCGCACCTCACGCACACGTCGTGCTGATGCCGCACTTCCGGTGTCCATGATGCCAACATCGGTGAATGGCGAGAACAGCAGCCGTTCTTCTGCGAAATCCAGACCCAGGCGGAACCGAACCGTCTCGTCAGCGGAGCTGAACAGGATGTAGAGCCTCGACTTGTCGTCACGCTCCATGACGCGCGGGGTCAATTTCTTGAGCGGCTCGTAAGGTGGCTTGTCGAACAGCTCGACGTTGATGTCGGGAATGTCGATCATCCGCTGCACAGTGTCTTCCTTGTTCTTCTGCAGCAATTCGATCACCTCGGCGCCGAGTATCTTCTTGAACCCAGCAAGCTCGTGTAGGTGATTGCGATAGACCGTGTTGCGCGTTTCGACGCCTAGTCCCTCTTCGATGGCCTTCTGTGCCAGGGCGCGAATGAGAGGGGCTTCGGAGGTCAAGCGTCTAAAGTCGTCGGGCTTATCCGGGTCTACGATCGGCTGCTCGCTCGCATGGGCAATCGCGCACCTTCCTGACTTGTAGAGGTGGTTGCCTATGTCCTGAATGCCTTTCGCGCGGAGCATCCGCACGACCTCCTGGGCACCGTAGCCGTTCACGGTGTCAATGGCTGCTTCAACCCATCTCTTCCACTTGTGGCGGCCGAAGACGACTTCAAGGACACGGAAGAACGACAGGAAGGAATAGGCAGGGTGATTCAAGCCCCGCCCCTCACGCATTAAGGCCAGCGCCAGCGGGGCCCGGCTGTCGGTCGGGGTCGGGAAATAGGAAAGATCGAAGCTCTCGCAGGTCACCATGCCCTTTTCCCTAAGCAGGACAAGTGGAGCAGGCGGGTTGCTGCGTGAAAGCTCGACGACAATGTGACCACAGCTCTCGACCCAGGACAGATTGCTTACGAAGCGCATCAGCAACTCTTCGCAATCAGATCGGCTAATCCCCGGCACTACCTTCATCGCTACGGCAGGATAGTGCTTCTTCATCAGCGGGATGATCCAGATCGCATGCCCGCGCCACTCAACTCGCTGCGCATTGACCGGCCAAGAGCCATCGGGCTGAATGTTTGCGACGACCCATTCACCGGGTTCAGCGAGTTCGCCCTTGATCACGTCGTTAGACGTGGGGAGTTCTCTTGACCAGAACGGTTTGTCGATCTTCGGAGAAGCTTCCGCTTGGGGCGCTGATGCGTTCACGGTCTGCTGCTATTTGTTGTTATGCCGAATCGCTACAATCTCAGATGATAGCCGGGGCACCGAGCGCAGCCGACAGAAAACACTGATCGGGACCGAAGGATTGGAATGTTGCGCGAGTGTTCAGGCCGCCCAGTTCGACAGAGACGCCTCCGCCGCTGCTCGGTCATCTCTGATCCTGTAGATGGTCTGGCGGCTCAGGCCGGTCGCCGCTGCGATCGCTGCGATGCCTGTGCAGAGGTCGAGCATGTCACAGACCGCTAGGAACTGATCCCTTGTGAAGCTCGGCTTCCTGCCCCGGTACTTGGTCTCTGCCTCGGTCGCCTTCGCGAGCGCGATCCCGCCCCGCTGGGCTTCCTTAATTGCCTCCGCATTGGCCTGTGCCGTTGCTGCCATGAAGGCAATCAGCGCGTCTCTGACGGCCATCTGCATAGGGTCCTTGGTCGCGCCGTCGAAAGTCATGTTGTTGATCACCGTGCGGATGATGACGCCCCGTCGCATAAACTCGCGGATCGCATCGCAAACATCGCTGTAGTTGCGGCCTAGCCGATCAACCCACCGCACCACCAACGTGTCGCCGCTTCGCAGGATGTCGAACAGGCGCTTGCCTTCAGGGCGGTCAGCAAGACGGGTGCTGATCCCCGAGACCCCATGGTCTGCCAGCTCTTGGTCGATCTTAAAGCCTGCGGCCTCAGCCTGAATGCGCTGATGTTCGAGGGTCTGGTCCTTGGTCGAGACACGAGCGTAGAGAACGATAGCCACTACAGGCCTCCATGTACGATAGGGTGATGTCCGTTGAATAGGGCGTCCGTTGAGGTGTGTCAACCCTATCGGACGCGGTTTGACCAACTTGGTTTGTGTCCGCAAGCCTAAACCCTAGCGGACAACCTGCGGCAGACCACACAGCAGGAGGCGCTGGATGGGCTGGTGTGGCAGCTGGCGCCGACTAGCGATGTTCAGGATTGTCGTCGGCAAAGCGACAGATCGGACTCATCGGCGGCGGCTCGTAGCCGCGCCTTCTGCGACCGCCGCCATGGCTGCGCCACCTGATCGGGCTGCGGCATTGTCGGACGAGGCAACGACCATCGGGCGGTTCGTGCGAACAGCCAACGGCGGGGCATAACGAAGGTCGATCGACCCAGCTGAAGCAAGACCGGTGCGATCCCGGCCGGGGCGGGGGACATTAGACCGAAATTGCAGTCGATGTGCCCCTTCAAAGATTTTCGTCAGAAAGTCGGGCGTCTTCAGAGGCGCTGCGAAGGCCGTAGACGCGGAGAGACTAAGCGGCGGCAAAACCGGGCGGCTACTTCGGGAGAGCTTCCCAGCGACTCTGTGGACGGCAAGCAGCGGCCCTGAAGCGGCGTCGGGGAGGTCGGGGTCTAGGTGTTGCCCCTGATGGCGCTCATTATACGAGACCCCTTCGAGGGTTGTCTCTCGATGGGCATCTACTTGGGTTGGCTTCTAATGGGGGATGATGATCTAGGCCGACATCAAGATCGCCTTCACCGACCAATCACCCCCCCCCCCCCTCCACCCTGCACTTTCGGTTACCCTATAGGGTGTAAACCGGGGGCGCATATGCAGTAGTGCAACCTATTTATCAGGGTTGTGCCCTTCGCGTCTTACACGTCGATGGAAATTGCAGGACGGGGGAGGGACCTTCCCTCGCTCCTTGTCGAGGGGCGGCGCCGTCCTTGCTTGACCAAGACGAAGTCGTGCCGCTCCGCTAGGGTATCCTTGGGCAGCGTCACGGCGTGAACGCATGCTGTCATCGCCTCCCATGAAGCCGCCCCAGCGTAGACGCCCATCGTCATCCCTAGCGGCAGCGCTTGACCTTCGATCGTGCCGTCCTCCACCTTGTGGCCGACAACGTGGGCGATGGTCCACGGTGTGTACCCGACGCCGCCCCTCTCCAAGGCCTCAACGGCCCGGCGAACGAACCACCGCCGCCAGCTGTGGAAGTCGATATTGGACTGTCGTTGCTTTTCGCTTCCCTTTTCCTCGATCCCGAGTCGTCGTCGTTCGCGGGTGAATGCTTGGCTCACCGGCGCTGAACGCTCTCGCTTGGAGCCGTGGCGTTGCTCCGGCAACTCATCAAAAAGGAAATCAGTGGGCTTCTTGCCCTCGGAGCGCCGCTCGATGATTTTGGTCAACAGAGGGTGTGCGGGGATGGTTCGCACGCCGCTCGGCGTTTTGGACTTGGTCACGGCGATCCTGCGCTCCGAGCAGTCTTTGACGCGGAGGGCAGCGATCTCATGAACGCGCAGCCCGCTAAGCGCCGACAACAGCGACATATCCCACTCACGTCGAAGACGTATTCCGCCAAGTAGGGTCCGAACCTCGTCGTCCGTGAACGGACGCTTATCGCTATCCTGCTCCGCTGCCTCTCTCGAATTCTTTTCCGCGAGCCGCTGTCCGATCCAAGGATTTTCTTGAATGCCTGCCCGCTTCTTCATCCATTTCCAGTACGAGTGAAGACAAGAGATTTCCTTGTTGGCCGTTCCGACGTCGACTCCCGACAGCACATAGTGCTCATGGACGAATAACCCAGCCACCTCTGTTCCTATCGCTTCGATGGTGGCTGGCCTTGCGGCTCCGAGGCACCACGTTTCCAGACGAGCGACAGAGCGGCGGATGTCTTGTTCGTATCCGATCGAAAGCTTCTTCTCTGCAAACATGCGGTCCAGCAACGCGGCAACGGGCGTAGCTGCGCCCGACGCAACGGATGCGAATGCCGCCGCAGCGTCGTGGCCGTGCTCGGCCCTGACGAGATCGACACGAGCATCCAGCGCGAATCCGATCGTTCCTTCGCTACCGCTTGCCTTCGCTCGCCGTATCTCCTCCCTCCACGTCAGTGCCTCTTCGGCAAGTGGCTTCTGGACGATCGTTACGCGCTCGCCCCGCAGTTCGCCTCTCAGCCGCCGGATCACGTCCACCTTCTCGCGCTCGGCTTCCAGCGGGTCGTTGGTCGCGAGCGTCTCACGCAACTTGGTCCGCTTAATCGTCGGCACAAGCGATGGGGGTACCCTTACGACCACGCGAATACGGTTGCCGTGCCATTCGAGGTGTCTTCCCAGTCGGGGCTTGGTGCGCATTCGGTACCTTGGAGGATTCGGGATGTGTCCCCCAAATTGTCCCCCAATATGTCCCCCAATTTCAAGTCAATAACCATTTGAAATCATGCAATTTCATGGGGTTGTACGTGCATTGGCGGATAGTCCCACTCTCTCCGCCAGCCGGCCATCCCAGCCATTCCGTTCAGTTGCGAGAAGATGAAATCGCTGCGGGCTGTCAGCCCTCCGGCCTCTTCCGCGCGAGCGTGCGCGGGGGCACGCCGTATCGACGGCGGAAGAGGCGGCTAAAATGCGAGGGGTCGTTGAAGCCCCAGCGCAGGGCGATGTCGGTGATGCTCTCGGTTCGGCGCGCGGCTTCGAGGTCGCGGCGGCAGCGGTCGAGGCGGCGCTGGCGGATGCATTCCGAGGGCGTGGTGCCGTGCTCGGCGAACAACAATTGTACGGAGCGGACGGATAGTCTGAAGTGGGCGGCGATCTCGGCGCTGTCGAGATCGGGGTCGTGCAGTTGTGCGTCGATGTAGCTCATGATGCGCGCGAACTGTGTGGATGTGCGTCGCGGTGCAGCGTCGCGGCGCATCAGGCGCGCAGCCCTGGCGACGATCTCGAGCCCGGCATCGACAGCGGCATGGACCTCGCTGTCGTCCATCTCGGCCAGTGTGCCGGCGAAGCCCTCGAAGTAACCGGACACGGCGGCGCCGAAGCCGTGTCGGCCGGGCAGATGCAGGCGGCCGCGTCCGATCAGGTCGGGGTGAAAATTCCGGATCACCGCTTCGGGGCAGGCGATCATCATCTTGCGCAGCGGACTGAGCGTGGCGAAGGCGAGCGTCTCGCGCGTGTTCCAGACGATCACGTCGCCGGGTTCGAACAGCACCGTGCCGGTGGAGTCCTCGCCGCGCTCCCGGCCTTCGATCACGATCATCACGACCACCAGACCGGCATCGGAAGCGCGGCGCATCCCGGCGCAGCCCTGTGCGACCTCCGTTTCGATCACGAGAGCATCGCCTAGCCGCCTCAACTGCTGACGGTGTGATTTGGCCGCGTGAATGCTCCAGCCGAGCAGTGGGTCGAGGGAGGTCGTGGGCGCGGCAAACCCTTGCACGTTCGGCATCTGCAACGCTCTCCCTTGGTCGCCCGAGACCCTCGCTTGCGGCGGCTGCGTCCGCCCACCTTTCGCTTTCGTCCGGGTTCGCCTTCGCTGCCGTCCGGGACGTCGGTGCCGCGCTTGGCCTAGAGCCTAGGCTGAGACCGCCGTGCAGACAAGGCGGAGAGGCGAGAGCACAGGGAGGTTGCAATGGTCGGTTCGGATCTGCGGGCTGGGTTTGAGAAGGCGGCCTTCAAGGCCGACGATGGTACGGTGCTGCGCGGCTGGCACGTGCCGCCGCAGGGGGACGCGCCGACGGCGCCCATCGTCGTGCTTCATCACGGCTTCAGCGCGCTCAAGGACAGCTATCTCGACAAATATGCGGCCGCGTTCAGCGCAGCCGGTCTCGGCGCGCTGGTCTATGATCCCCGCAATTTCGGCGAGAGCGAAGGACGCGTCCGGCAGGAGATCGACCCGATGCAGCAGCTGGCCGACTACCGCGATGCCATCACCTTCGCAATGACCCTGCCGCGCGTCGATCCCACCAGGATCGGCGCCTGGGGCTCCAGCTATGGCGGCGGCGTCGCCATCCAGGCGGCGGCGATCGATCAGCGCATCCGCTGCGTGGCAGTGCAGGTCCCGTTCTTCAGCGGCGGCGCGATCTGGAGCCACATTCCGGCGGAGACGAAGGCGCAGCTGTCGCAGCTGTTCGTCGGCGAGCGATTGGCCCGTGCCGCGGGCGAGCCGCCGATGACCATGCAGGTGGTGGCGCAGGATCCGGCGACGACGCCGTGCATCCTGGGGACATCGGACGCCTACGACTGGTGCATGGAGGCGGCGAAGATCTCGCCGCTGTGGCGCAACGAGGTTACCGTGCGCAGCCTGGAGCTCACCTTCAGCTTCGAGCCGGCCGCCTTTTTGCATCGCATCGCGCCGCGGCCGCTGATGTGGATCGCGGCCGAGGGCGACATGCTGATGCCGATCGAGGCGTCCCGGGAGGCGTTCGCACGCGCCGGCGAGCCAAAGCAGTTTGTCAGTCTGCCTTGCGGGCATTTCGCGCCCTATGTCCAGCACTTCGAACAATCATCCTCGGCTGCGCGTGACTGGTTCCTATCACACCTCCTGTAGGCGCGCGAAGCTCGAGCTCCGGAGTTAGGGTAGGGCGATCGCAGATGAGGCAACAAGCTATGGCGAGCGCTCGTTTCGCGGCCATCCTTCGCGACGGCCGCCTACGGCGGCCTCTCGGGGTGAGGGTCTTTTCGCGGCCAAATCCAAACCGTCATGGTGAGGAGGGCCGCTCTGCATCGCCTTGAGACCCATGGGGGCTGACGATCGGCTGCTCCCGTGCGGCGCTGCTCATGCTGCTCCTGCTCCGGGGCCGGTGGCCCGTGCGTGCAGTTGCCGGCACCTGGCACGAGCACCCCGCCGGTGGCGGGGCGGCAATTCCCAAACAGCGGGGCTGATTCGGCGCGAATGGTCTAGAATTATGATTGCAACGCGCGTCGCGCGTCACCTCCGTGCAGTGCCCCCGCCCGAAATGCCCCCCGTCATCGCCGACCCCTCCCTCCTGCGCGTCCTGATCGTCCTGGCCATCACCCAGCTCATCGCCTGGGGCACGCTCAGCCTGCCGACGGTGATCGGCCGGGCCATGGCGGCGGATCTGGAGATGGAACTGACGGCGATCTTCGCCAGCACGACGGTGCTGTACATGTCGATGGGGCTGTGCTCGCCGCTGCTGGCGCGACCGTTCGTCAAGCTTGGTGGGCGGCGGGTGATGATTGCGGGCACTCTGCTGGCGGCGCCGGGCTACGCGCTGCTGTCGGCCGCGCAGGGGCCGCTCTCCTACTATGCCGCATGGCTGCTGCTCGGCGTGGCCGGCAGCGCCACGCTCTCCACCGCCTCCTACATCGTGCTCAACGAGATCGCCGGCCTGCGCGCGCGCAGCGCCATCGGCGCGCTGATGCTGGTCACGGGGCTGTCGAGCAGCATCTTCTGGCCGGTCACCTCGGCCCTCTCGGCGCATATTGGCTGGCGCAGCACCTGTCTCGTCTACGCCGGCCTGCTGCTGCTGGTCTCGCTGCCGCTGTTCGTGTTCCTGCTGCCGCGGCGCGTCCATGATCATCTGCCGCCGTCATCGGATGCGGCGGCGTCCGTCCCCGCAGCGACGCCGTCGCGCGGCACGTTCTATCTGCTGGTCGGCGCCTCCGGCCTCAACGCCTTCGTCGCGTTCGGGATGGGGGCCGTGCTGATCGAGCTCCTGAAGGCCGAAGGCCTGTCGGCGGCCGAGGCGGTCGGCTTCGGCTCGATGCTGGGGGTGATCCAGATCAGCGCCCGCGCCATCGATTTTCTCGGCGGCGGCCGCTGGGACGGCATCACCACCGCGATCGTCGCCGGCCTGGCGCTGCCGGTGGCGATGCTGCTGCTGATGCTGAGCGACGGCTCGCATGCCGCGATCGGCGCCTTCATCCTGATCTACGGCCTCGGCAGCGGCGCGCTCGCCGTGGCGCGGGCCACCATGCCGCTGGTGTTCTACGACAAGGCGGCCTTCGCCAAGGCGTCCGCCCAGATCGGACTGCCGCTCAACCTGTTGTCGGCGGTGTCGGCGCCCATCCTCGTCGAGCTCTTGACCCGCTACGGCAGCAACGCGCCGCTGGCGCTGAGCTTGGCATGCTCGTGCGCGGCCGTGGTCATCCTGTTGCTGCTGCGGCAGCGCCGTCCGATGCGCGCGGCGGTCTCGTCCTGAGACGTCCGACCGAGTCGCCCGTCGGGCCGGACCTGCGCCCGCCGGAAGCGCCGGGACATGCCGCATTCGCCCTGCGCCGAAACACGAAGTTCATTCGCCGCCTCAACGACATCGCCGCAGCCGCACCCGCCTGCGCAAATTTTGCTCTTTCGTTTTATCGGAATTCGTGCTTCTCTATCGCTGTCCCGCCTCATCGACGAGGGGCGCTGCGCATCGTCAGGAGCGTTGGGGTGGGATGTGATGGACGGGCAGGCGCCGACTGACGAGCGGCGCCGGCACGGACGGTCAAGTCGCATGGTCCTGGCATCCCGATGCTGATGCCTGCGTGGCGTGCCTTTGGCGCGCTGTCGCAAACGGGGGCAAGAACGCCGGTCCCCGGGGAGAGTGCGAAGCAGCCGTAACACCATTGCGCGGGGAAGGCCGGGCGGCGGGCTCAAGCGGTGGTCGCAACACCAAGTGTTTTCATTCGTGACAGCAGCTCGTCAAGCGCCTCTGCTGGAGT